>NZ_JCAALU010000054.1:0-1127 GCF_059609455.1 Paenibacillus liaoningensis | reverse complement strand
CGACGGGGTTTCTCGTGTCCCGCCGTACTCAGGATCCGTCTCGGAGAGTGTGTGCTTTTGGCTACAGGGCTTTTACCTCTTATAGCGGGCCTTTCCAGACCTCTTCGCCTAGCACACACCTTTGTAACTCCATGTGAGACGTCCTACAACCCCAAGGAGCAAGCTCCTTGGTTTGGGCTAATCCGCGTTCGCTCGCCGCTACTGACGGAATCACTTTTGTTTTCTCTTCCTCAGGGTACTTAGATGTTTCAGTTCCCCTGGTATGCCTCACCTTGACCTATGTATTCAGTCAAGAGTAACTGTCCATTACGACAGCTGGGTTTCCCCATTCGGAAATCCCCGGATCAAAGCCTGCTTACGGCTCCCCGAGGCAGTATCGTTGTTCGCCACGTCCTTCTTCGGCTCCTAGTGCCTAGGCATCCTCCGTGCGCTCTTATTAGCTTAACCAGTCGCTACAGTATGCTCGATTAGCCGGCCGTTGTCCGTTTCACCTTGATCCTGCAGTTGCCTGCCGATCAAAAGTTTACACTTCCAAAAGTCCATCTCATTCGACCATACTTTCGCTAGCAGTTGGGACAAATCAAGGTCAAGACCTTTCTTTGCCTTCCTGCGATATTTCTCGCTAAAGGATGTTTCGTTCTTTGCTTTCGCTATCCAGTTTTCAAGGTGCAAGTTTTGTTGAACCCTCTCTGATTATGAACATCAGAAAAGACACAACGATTTTCTTTTTGGTGGAGCCAAGCGGGATCGAACCGCTGACCTCCTGCTTGCAAGGCAGGCGCTCTCCCAGCTGAGCTATGGCCCCATAAATGGGTACCGACTCAAAAGTCGATAATGGTGGGCCTTAGTGGACTCGAACCACCGACCTCACCCTTATCAGGGGTGCGCTCTAACCAGCTGAGCTAAAGGCCCAAAGTTTGATTTTCTTGGTTTCCTACCTGAAAGAGAATTACTCTTTCAAAACTGACAACGAGTGAGCGATACACTGCCTGTGTATCCGATTATCTACGTAATCGGGTATTTCCTTAGAAAGGAGGTGATCCAGCCGCACCTTCCGATACGGCTACCTTGTTACGACTTCACCCCAATCATCTACCCCACCTTCGACGGCTGGCTCCTTGCGGTTA
>NZ_JCAALU010000053.1:0-1216 GCF_059609455.1 Paenibacillus liaoningensis | reverse complement strand
TGGATTGTCAACAGAAAATTAGACAGCTTTTTTAAGGGCTGTAAGGCGATATTGAACAGGTGTCAGGTATCCCAGCGTTCCGTGAATTCGATGCTTGTTAAACCAGTTAACGTAATCGTATAGTTCCAGTTCCAGATGATGAAGGCTTTGGAAGTTCATCTGGTTGATGAACTCCGTTTTCATGACTTTATAGGTGGCTTCAGCCACCGCATTGTCATAGGGACACCCCTTCATGCTGAGCGAACGGCCGATTTCAAAGGTCTCCAGAAGTTCGTCCATTTTTTCATTTTTAAATTCACTTCCTCGGTCCGTATGGAACCACTGAATGTGACGAAGATCGCCCTCTACGGTAGCAAAGGCGCGGGAAACCAGAGCCGCATCCTTGTTTGGGCCCACACTATGACCGACGATTTCTCGATTGAACAAGTCAATCAGCACGCAAATGTAATGCCACTTGTTTTGGACCTTCACATACGTCAGATCACTCACAACGAAGCGCTTGGCTTCCGTCTGCTCGAACTCACGATTCAGAACATTCGCTGTCGTAGCTTCGTTGCAAGACGTTTTACAGGGATTATACTGAGCGATCGTGTAGGTGGAGACCAGTCCCTGCTCTTTCATGATTCGCCCGATACGACGTCTGGAGACGGTGATTCCTTGTTCATGGAGCTTGGCTTTGATCTTGCGTGTGCCGTAAGCTTTACGATTCTTGTAGAATATTTCGACAATCGCTACGGTTAGTTCACCCGCTGTCTTTTGATCCTTGGCTTCATAGTAGAATGTACTTTTTGCGATTTGCAGGACGCTGCACATTGCTGATACCGAGTATTTATCACGGTTATTCTGGATGATAGCTACTTTCGTCCCATGATCAGCGCGGCTTGCTTTAAAATGTCGTTCTCCATTTTCAAACGTTCGTTTTCTTTTCGTAAAGCAATCAGCTCATTTTCTTCTGATGAACGGTTGTCCTTCTCCTTGAAGGAACCCGTGGTCTTGACTTGCTTGATCCAGCGATCCAAAGCCGAGGCAGTGAGGCCATATTCCTCCACCAGATCCGCTCTGGATTTTCCGTTTTCATATAATAGCACCATTTGTTTCTTAAACTCTGCTGTAAACGTGCGTCGTTGTTTTGGCATTGTAGAGATCCGCTCCTTAGGATGATAGGTTTATTCTACAAGCCCTCATTTTTATTGTCCAACTAAGTGTAGCCGATCCA
>NZ_JCAALU010000052.1:0-1219 GCF_059609455.1 Paenibacillus liaoningensis | reverse complement strand
TGGATTGTCAACAGTAAATCAGACAACTTTTTTAAGGGCTTCTTGGCGATACTGAACAGGCGTCATATAGTCTAAGGTTCCATGGATGCGATGCTTGTTGAACCAGTTGACGTAATCGTATAGTTCGAGTTCCAAGTGACGAAGGCTCTGGAAGTTCATCTGGTTCACAAACTCTGTTTTCATGATCTTGTAGGTGGCTTCAGCCACAGCGTTGTCGTACGGACAGCCTTTCATACTTAACGATCGACCGATTTCAAACGTCTCCAGAAGCTCGTCCATCTTTTGATTTTTGAACTCACCGCCACGGTCGGTATGAAACCATTGAATCTGATGTAGATCACCCTTAACGGTCGCGAAGGCACGAGTAATCAGAGCAGTGTCCTTGTTCGGGCCTGCACTATGACCAATGATTTCTCGATTAAACAGATCCACCAGCACACAAATGTAATGCCATCGGTCCTGGACTTTCACATACGTCAAATCACTGACGACGAAGCGTTTAGCTTCCGTTTGCTCAAACTCCCGCTTTAAAACATTCGCCGTCGTTGCTTCGTTACATGCCGTTTTATGGGGCTTATATTGTGCCACCGTGTAGGTGGAAACGAGCCCTTGCTCTTTCATGATGCGGCCAATGCGACGTCTGGAGACGATCACCCCACGCTCATGAAGCTTCACTTTGATCTTGCGTGTGCCGTAGGCTTTTCGATTCTTGTGAAAGATATCCACAATAGCTTCGGTGACATCGTCTTTAGTGGCTCGTTCTTGGGCGTCATAATAAAATGTACTTCTTGCGATTTGTAGGACGTCACACATTGC
Source organism: Paenibacillus liaoningensis (assembly GCF_059609455.1). Taxonomy (NCBI): domain Bacteria; kingdom Bacillati; phylum Bacillota; class Bacilli; order Caryophanales; family Paenibacillaceae; genus Paenibacillus; species Paenibacillus liaoningensis. The sequence continues at coordinate 403 of NZ_JCAALU010000052.1, read as the reverse complement.
TGATACCGAGTATTTATCCCGATTATTCTGGATGATAGCTACTTTCGTCCCATGATCAGCGCGGCTTGCTTTAAAATATCCACTTCCATTTTCAGACGCTGGTTCTCTTTTTGCAAAGCGATCAGCTCATTTTCTTCAGATGAGCGATTGTCCTTCTCTTTGAAGGAACCCGTCGCCTGAGCTTGTTTGATCCAGCGGTCTAAAGCTGAGGCTGTGAGGCCATATTCCTCCACAAGGGCTGCTCTGGATTTCCCATTTTCATAGAGTCCCACCATTTGTTTTTTGAATTCTGTTGTAAAGGTACGTCGTTGTTGTTTTGGCATTGTAGAGATTTGCTCCTTAACATGATAGGTTTATTCTACAAGCCCTTATTTTTTCTGTCCAACTTAGTGTAGTCGATCCA
>NZ_JCAALU010000051.1:0-1224 GCF_059609455.1 Paenibacillus liaoningensis | reverse complement strand
TAGGCGAAGAGGTCTGGAAAGGCCCGCTATAAGAGGTAAAAGCCCTGTAGCCAAAAGCACACACTCTCCGAGACGGATCCTGAGTACGGCGGGACACGAGAAACCCCGTCGGAATCCGGCAGGACCATCTGCCAAGGCTAAATACTCCCTAGTGACCGATAGTGAAGCAGTACCGTGAGGGAAAGGTGAAAAGCACCGCGGAAGCGGAGTGAAAAAGAACCTGAAACCGTGCGCTTACAAGAAGTCAGAGCCCAATCTATGGGTGATGGCGTGCCTTTTGTAGAATGAACCGGCGAGTTACGTTCACGTGCAAGGTTAAGTCGGGAAGACGGAGCCGCAGCGAAAGCGAGTCTGAATAGGGCGAATAAGTACGTGGTCGTAGACCCGAAACCGTGTGATCTACCCCTGTCCAGGGTGAAGGTGCGGTAACACGCACTGGAGGCCCGAACCCACGCACGTTGAAAAGTGCGGGGATGAGGTGGGGGTAGCGGAGAAATTCCAATCGAACTCGGAGATAGCTGGTTCTCCCCGAAATAGCTTTAGGGCTAGCCTCGAGGTATGAACGTCGTGGAGGTAGAGCACTGATTGGGTGCGGGGCCCGCCAAGGGTTACCAAGTCTAGTCAAACTCCGAATGCCATAGACGTGCTTCTCGGGAGTCAGACAGTGAGTGCTAAGATCCATTGTCAAGAGGGAAACAGCCCAGATCATCAGCTAAGGTCCCCAAGTGTGTGTTAAGTGGGAAAGGATGTGGAGTTGCAAAGACAACCAGGATGTTGGCTTAGAAGCAGCCACCATTTAAAGAGTGCGTAATAGCTCACTGGTCGAGTGACTCTGCGCCGAAAATGTAACGGGGCTAAACACACCACCGAAGCTATGACATGTACCGAATGGTACTTGGGTAGGGGAGCGTTGAATATAGGTTGAAGGTATACCGTAAGGAGTGCTGGACTGTATTCAAGTGAGAATGCCGGTATGAGTAACGAAAAGACAAGTGAGAATCTTGTCCGCCGAAAGCCTAAGGGTTCCTGAGGAAGGCTCGTCCACTCAGGGTAAGTCGGGACCTAACGCGAGGCCGAAAGGCGTAGTGGAAGGACAACAGGTTCAAATTCCTGTACCACCGTAAACCGTTATGAGCAATGGGATGACGCAGAAGGGCAGTGACGCGGACTGATGGAATAGTCCGTCCAAGCAGTGAGGCTGATGAGTAGGCAAATCCGCTCATC
>NZ_JCAALU010000050.1:0-1341 GCF_059609455.1 Paenibacillus liaoningensis | reverse complement strand
AGTAGCGAAGGTCATGCACTCCGGCTGCCGAGAAAAGTCTCTAGCCAGGTGAAGGTGCCCGTACCGCAAACCGACACAGGTAGGCGAGCAGAGCATGCTAAGGCGCGCGGAAGAACTCTCGTTAAGGAACTCGGCAAAATGACCCCGTAACTTCGGGAGAAGGGGTACCTCGGTAGGGTGAATAGCCCGAGGGGGTCGCAGTGAAAAGGCCCAAGCGACTGTTTAGCAAAAACACAGGTCTGTGCGAAGCCGTAAGGCGAAGTATACGGGCTGACGCCTGCCCGGTGCTGGAAGGTTAAGGGGAGCGGTTAGGGGTAACCCGAAGCTGTGAACCGAAGCCCCAGTAAACGGCGGCCGTAACTATAACGGTCCTAAGGTAGCGAAATTCCTTGTCAGGTAAATTCTGACCCGCACGAATGGCGTAACGACTTGGGCGCTGTCTCAACGAGAGATCCGGTGAAATTTTAATACCTGTGAAGATGCAGGTTACCCGCGACAAGACGGAAAGACCCCATGGAGCTTTACTGTAACTTGATATTGAACTTTGGTACGATCTGTACAGGATAGGTGGGAGCCATTGAAGCATGAGCGCCAGCTTGTGTGGAGGCGACGTTGGGATACCACCCTGATCGTATCGGAGTTCTAACCTAGGACCATGAAACTGGTTCGGGGACCGTGTCAGGTGGACAGTTTGACTGGGGCGGTCGCCTCCTAAAATGTAACGGAGGCGCCCAAAGGTTCCCTCAGAATGGTTGGAAATCATTCGGAGAGTGCAAAGGCATAAGGGAGCTTGACTGCGAGACCTACAAGTCGAGCAGGGACGAAAGTCGGGCTTAGTGATCCGGTGGTACCGAATGGAAGGGCCATCGCTCAACGGATAAAAGCTACCCTGGGGATAACAGGCTTATCTCCCCCAAGAGTCCACATCGACGGGGAGGTTTGGCACCTCGATGTCGGCTCATCGCATCCTGGGGCTGAAGTAGGTCCCAAGGGTTGGGCTGTTCGCCCATTAAAGCGGTACGCGAGCTGGGTTCAGAACGTCGTGAGACAGTTCGGTCCCTATCTGTCGCGGGCGCAGGAAATTTGAGAGGAGCTGTCCTTAGTACGAGAGGACCGGGATGGACGTACCGCTGGTGTACCAGTTGTTCCGCCAGGAGCACCGCTGGGTAGCCAAGTACGGACGGGATAAGCGCTGAAAGCATCTAAGCGCGAAGCCCCCCTCAAGATGAGATTTCCCAATTTAGTAAGACCCCTTGAAGACGACGAGGTTGATAGGTTCGGGGTGGAAGCGCAGCAATGCGTGCAGCTGACGAATACTAATCGGTCGAGGGCTTATCCTAA
>NZ_JCAALU010000049.1:0-1416 GCF_059609455.1 Paenibacillus liaoningensis | reverse complement strand
ATCCCCCTTACCCCCGTATAGGGCTAACAAACTAGCAGCAACCTTGCGACATGATGCATGCCCGCTTCCACCAGTAGTGCCGTCCCATTCGTCACGTGCCGATCCGTCTGCCGTGATTTGCAATTGTTTCTGTAGCCCTTCCAGCAGCGCGGCGTTGGCTGAATGCTCCTCCGCTATCATCCCAGCAAGCTTGAGGTTATACGCTTGGACATCTTCGCGCCAACTCCGTTCCCCGTCGCGTTCCTGTTGTAGCCTCTCTACCTCTGCCAGCAGCTGCGCTATCCATGTTGGAGCGTTGGTTATTAGGCGGGCATTGTGACTGTTCCAAATTTGACCCAAAATGCGATTGACCTCATGGATATTCTCGCCTTCTCTCAAAGTTTGCACAATGTACGACTCTTGTGTTTCCCACTCCCACGGACCCGGCGTAGCAGCTTCCAGCGCCTTGCGTATCTCCAGCAGGTCAGGAGTAAACTGAGGCGTCATTTCAGCCCTTGGGTATGGCTCAGGATCAACGTCAAACTTGCCTGCCTTAATCTCATCCCTGAGCCATTGATGAGCCACCACGGCGGATGGAATTCCAAACTTGTATTTTTCAAAATCAACGTCCGGCCCCAAATAGTCCCGCAGTTTATCTCCGTCCAACAAATGTTTAGTCATTATCGCTCGCCTCCATCGTAGATAAATCTACATACTGCAAAAACTCCGTACTAAATGATCCGCTGTAGCCTTCGAGAAATATCGATCCGTAATCATGTCCTTTATGCTGAAACTCATCCGAACGGCATGTCCATAGCTTTCCGAAATTATTTGGATGATCATGTTCCATGCAGGTGTGCATGACCACTACATCGCCTTTTTTTAGCTTCCGGTCGCTCATTGCGCCACCTCCAGAAGATGCGGGTGGTCGTGTATGTTGCCGATAACCTCAGCCTCGTCGATTGCTTCCCAGAAATCAGAAGTATCGATAGACTCGCGTTTTGTAACATAAAATTGGGCTTGGTCATCGTCCCACTTAATCACTCCAACACTCACAGTTTCTTCCCAGTCGCTGCTTTCTCCGCAGCCCATGTATGCATCAGGGTAGCAGACGATATCCCCCTCATAAATATCCACGCCGTTCTTGTCGCGCAATCCTGTGCATTGACCGACCGTCTCAGGATCGACCTCTTCGTAAACGTCTCTTTCCGTTCCAAATAGCGGAAATTCCTTAAATGGTTCAACATCACCTAAGATAAACGTTCTTCCGCCATCGAATTTCACTAAATCTCCAACAACAAACTCACCGTTATCCAATCGCTTGCCCCGAAACTTAATCTCCCTCATCTTCGTTCACTCTCCCTAATGTAATGGTTCCACGAACTGACGTTCTATCAAAGGGTATGATGGGCCGCCAGCTCGTGGGTACGGCTGTAT
>NZ_JCAALU010000048.1:0-1460 GCF_059609455.1 Paenibacillus liaoningensis | reverse complement strand
TAAAATGTACCCCTTGTAAAGGACAATTAAAAAAAGGTTAGGCCACTTCAAGCTGCTGTCTGTATCGTGCAGGCGGCAGCTTATTTAAGTTCCATTGACCTCGATAATGATTGTAATAGATCATGTAGCTTTTTACTTCTTGCTTTACCTCTTCCAAGGTCATGCACGTTTTGATAGTCGTTTCATCTTTAAAATGCCCAAAAAATGATTCTTGTGGGGCGTTATCCCAACAGTTTCCTCTACGTGACATCGATTGACTTAGCCCCATTTTCTTCACAAGCTTTTGGAACTTCGGGTTCGTATAGTGAAATCCTTGATCCGAATGAATCAACGCATCCGGGGTGAGATGGCGATGTTTCTTGAGTTGTTTCAACGTCTCGATCGCAATATCCAAACCAATGGAAGCAGAAACTTCATAGGCTAAAATCTCATTGGTTTCGGCATCTTTAATCGTCGATAGATAGGCTCGCTTGTTGTTTCCATAGGTTAAATACGTGATGTCGGTTAAGAGCACCTTGCCGGCGATCCCTTGCTTAAAGGCTCGCTTTAAGGTGTTGGGACAGGTTCGATGCTCGTGGGTCGCTTTGGCCATACGTCGTGCGGGATTTGCTTTTCGAATGGGACAAACGATGTTGTACTTTTGCATGACACGACGAATTCGCTTGAGGTTGTAGGTGATTCCGTATTGATGATCCAGCGTCATTTTGATTTGACGAGCTCCCTTCTTTCTCCCCCGATAATGGTAGGCTTTCAGAAGGATCGCTTTCACCTTTTGATCGTTTTCTTCCTGTTTTTGACGATGTAATCGAGCATCTTCGCTACAAAATCGATAATAGCCGGAACGTGAAACCCCAGCGATTTCACAGAGAACATACAGCTTACGCCGGAAAGGATAGGTATTCATCATCTGTTGAATAATTTCGAATTTTTGCTTCGTGCTTAGTTGGACTTCTTTTTTCTCATCTGCCTTTCGAGTTGATCGAGCTTTTTTAAGAATTCATTTTCCGCTTCGAGCCATTTCATTTTCGCTTCCAAACGGGCATACTTTTCTTCTAGACTTAATTCGCGGCTCAGAGTACGGCCTGAGGCGTGTTTTCTAGCGTCTGTTAATCCAGCAGGCCCCTGTGCTTGATAAGCCGTGCGCCATCGATTGGAAGCCTTCTTAATCCGGGTTGCCCCCAAAACGTCTAGTGCAAAGCCCGCTCCCTGAAAAATCTCACTTGGAAGCATACCTTGCTTGTATTCTTTAATAAATCGTTCTTTAAACGCATCCGTATAGGTAATGGCTTTGGCACTGACATTTTTCACATAGGGATTTGTTCTTAGCTGAGCTTGCTCTTGAGTTGTAAAGCATTTTTTAGACATCCGCTTCGACCACCGCTCGTTTTTTATTTATTGTACACAAAAAAGACCCTACAAGATGACCTTTTTAAAGTGTCCATCTTATAGGGTACATTTTA
>NZ_JCAALU010000047.1:0-1844 GCF_059609455.1 Paenibacillus liaoningensis | reverse complement strand
TTTTTTCGCTTTCTGCCATTATCGCACTCGTAACATTTATTTCTCCCGTAGGGGCCGCTGAGGCTGCTATCCAGGCAATTGCTTTCCCTGAGGTGCCTGCTTCCTTCCAGAAATCGAAGCTCCCTAACATTCTGGTTATTGGTACAGGAGGCACGATTGCTGGACAATCGACGGATGAGACAAGCTTTCAAACGTACCGTGCGGGTACGCTTTTAATTAAAGATATGGTGAAGAGCCTGCCGAATCTGGATAAGATGGCAGACGTTGAGACTGTGCAGTTTGGCAACAAAGACTCATCAGCTTATCTGATGGACGACTTGGCAAGCCTGTCGATGACAGTGGATGCAGCGTTGAAGAAATACGACGGTGTAGTCGTTACGACAGGTACAGATACGATGGAGGAAATCGGTTATTTTCTTGATCTTACGGTTCGCAGCTCGAAGCCGGTTGTTATTACGGGCTCTATGCGCCCGTGGACAGTGATCGGAAGCGATGCTCCGGCGAACTTGTTCAATGCGATTAAGCTGGCAGCAAGCGGCAAGACGAAGAAATTCGGCACCGTGCTCATGCTGAATGATGAAATTCATGCTGTGCGCGAAGTGACGAAAGCAAATGCAATGCGTCTCGACACATTCGAGTCGCCAGGATTTGGCCCGCTGGGCTACATTGATGAATCGATTATTCAAATTTACCGCGTGCCGACAAGAGCGCTGAAAACCGATGCAGAGTGGGCAACGCCGTTTGATCTGTCCAAGCTGCCGAAGGCCGGCTTCTCGAAGGTTGAAATTGCTTATTCGTATCAAGGTGCTGGCGGCGAGGCGATCAAAGGCTTCGTAGACGGCGGGGCGAAAGGGATTGTTACAGCGGGTACGGGAGCTGGCGGCATTTCCGCTGCAATGAGGGAAGAACGTACGAAGGCGATTGAGAAGGGTGTTGTTTTCGTAACGACGACAAGAACCGGATCGGGCAATGTTTATGGCGGCAGCGATGGGATTTTGGCAGGGGATAATTTGAATGCTGCTCATGCTCGTATTCTGCTTATGCTGACTCTGACTTACACAAGCGATTTCCCAACTATGCAAAAATGGTTCACTACTTACGGTGCGCTGGAAGTGCCGGAAGATACTGCGGTGAAAGCTGCTGCATAATACAAAGCATTTTAGATGAAAAACATATGGTTCCTATGCTGGCTGTACACATCGGGAACGACAAGCTGTCCAGGGTTCCGTTGACAGGCCGCAAGCATGCTTGCGCCTTATCAAGTCTGGTCCAAAAGACGGCGTACGGCGGGCGTGCACCCATTGAGAGATGACAGCAACCGCTGTGTAACACGGAAGGATAAAAGCCTGGGAGATCACAATCTCCCGGGCTTTTGTTTTTTTTAGAAATATAAGGAGCGGGACAAGGCGATCTCGCGGTTGGATTGTTTTAGCAGAAGACCTCACACCGTCATTAAATTTATGTTAGTTATTCTTACACATATAGGTATAAAGTCACTTGTTCGATTTAAATATGTGAGATAATATAACGCAATAGAGATTACATTATAGTTAAGTGGAGGGAACCAAGATGATGCTGTCTATTAAAAGGATGACTGTTTTTTCGCTTTCTGCCATTATCGCACTCGTAACATTTATTTCTCCCGTAGGGGCCGCTGAGGCTGCTATCCAGGCAATTGCTTTCCCTGAGGTGCCTGCTTCCTTCCAGAAATCGAAGCTCCCTAACATTCTGGTTATTGGTACAGGAGGCACGATTGCTGGACAATCGACGGATGAGACAAGCTTTCAAACGTACCGTGCGGGTACGCTTTTAATTAAAGATATGGTGAAGAGCCTGCCGAATCT
>NZ_JCAALU010000046.1:0-2027 GCF_059609455.1 Paenibacillus liaoningensis | reverse complement strand
ACATTCAAATACGGTGGTATCTGACGATTTTAAGGCTATAACGGGAATGCAGATTTAGACAAAGGGGTTATATTATCAAGCATTTTGTGTGTGCGTACAGTTGTTTCGGAGAAATATCATACGGAGGTGATGAGGGTTAAGTTCTTCCTGTATATGCCACCCGATTCACTCGGCACTGGGTGGGGGCAAAAGAAAGACCTTAAGGGTTGCCGCCCTTAAGGTCTTCAGATTAGCTATTCTATTAATAAGACCTCGAATCTCTTTTTAATCTCATCCAATGAATTAGCAAGAAACAAATCCTTATTTGTAAAACCTAAATAATAATCGTAATCTTCCTCATCAATAGAAGAATAATATTCCTGATGAAATAACACAGTAGAATATTGTTCAAATATTGCCCCCTTCTTAATAACAATACATCTAAATAAGTTATCAATTTTGATTGCTTGAATTATATCTTCTTTTTGTAATACCGAAAACCATATGATTTTCGGCGGTGTTTGATTGGGTTCATCCCAATGTGGTGGAGTTTCACTCCATGGTAATACCCATTCAGAATTCTCAAAAACACATCTCTTCCAGATAAAATCCTGTGTACTTGCGTCAAATAACTCCATATTCCTTTCATAAAAGGAAAACAATAATATCGAATCATTTACGGTGAGTAAACTTAACAAGTCTGCAATTTGTTCTGTTGACATATTGTGCTTAATCACACCATAAGTTCTTTTAAGATTTATTTCCAAATTCATCATCCTATTCATTTGAAATAATAATGTTGCGATGCGGTTAGACGAACGTGACATATCTCAACGCCAGTTAGCCGCAATGGTCAATATGCGTCCGGGTACGATTAATGCTCTATGTAGAGAAACAACCGACAGAATCTACATCAGCACCTTGGAGCAGATTTGCAACGTATTGGATATTCATATCCATGAACTGATTGTCATGGAGGATGACTAGCCTTACTATGCGACAGGGACTTTGCTGATTACGCCGCCCAAAATGGCACATGGAATGGTTATTGCTTCTTGCCATTGTTCCACCGCTACCGTATTGAAGTCAAGAACAGTACGTTTGCTCATCTCTGCTTTTATCTGACTCCGATAATAGTAAGTCACGTCCTTCTGCTCCAGTTCACCACGCATCATGCCTTGAACCTGCCGCAACAACTTTGGCTTTACTTGTTCAAGTTCAGTTGCATGGGCGCATAGATATAACCTACCGAACTCAGGTGAATGCTGAACAAGCTTGTCCATCGGTATCTTGTCATCCGGCTTATACACGATTTCAAACCTCGTTAATTCTCCTTCAATGGCTATTCCTCGCCTTTGTAACAGTTCCAACCTTTTGTCATACACCCTGCAATATCCGGCAACTTGCCGTTGATAACGCTCGTTTGAGTAATACGTTCCCTTTCTTTTCTTCATGTTCCGCCCAGTCAACGACAGAACGAACAGTTCAGATAAAGACAATGGGATGTCAAAAGCCACCTCGGAACGAACATGCATAATGTCTGTCGCGTGATTCCCAATCTCAGAAATCCACGAACGAAAGTGAATGAGCGATTCCGGCGGACATTCTAGCCGAAGCGTATGCTTCCTTGCCATTTTTGCATAGACGAGCTGATAAGAAAGATGCACCCAATATCTGCCTTCCCTCACTCTTACATGATACTTAAATCCTCTATCTTTCACGTAGAATGCGGCATTGCAGTAATGACATAGTCTTTGACGAAGTGGATTAAAGAACGTCCACTGTACATTCATAAAATCCACAACAATACGGTCTATTGATACTTTCACGCCTTCCATGTTCAGCCCCCATCGGAAATTTTTAATGAATTTCCGTCTATAATTAGAGGGCAAGGCGGCTAGCCTGAACGTTACCTTACCTGTATATGTAAACTGGTCGTCACCAAATTGCTTTTGCACAGTAACTATCGGAGTAAATGGACAAATCGTTGCAGATGAAAATCCTCGAATTTCCTTACCCTCGCTATAGTGGTCGAGTTCTCTCATTGC
>NZ_JCAALU010000045.1:0-3328 GCF_059609455.1 Paenibacillus liaoningensis | reverse complement strand
CACTTGGATGCGGGCGTTAGTAATGATGCCGTGAAAAAGCGTCCGCTTGCCGCTCTCCTCCGTCTGCGTGTACACCTCAATCGGCTCATTGTCCGAGATGCGCTCGATATACACGTCCAGCTTGCTTTCCGGCACAATGCCGCTCAGCGTCAGCTGGATATGCTCATTCACTTCTTTTACGATTGAAAGGGCGGTGATTTGCTCATAGGGGCTTTCGGTCATATAGATATCTGCGAGGGTGTAGATCGGGTGGGCTGTTTGGCTGCTTGCACTCTCGCTTCGTATAGTGGGGATTTTTGTAGTTTAAAATAGAAAAGGCTTACTTCGACTTTTTCAAGTGAAGTAAACCTTTTAATCACATATATTAGTTACCGCATAAACATTTTTTTGCATATTAAAACTTAAAATGCTACCGATATCTTCTTAAATAAAGCACGCTAAAAAATGCTAAATACACTTCTAAAGTACCGTATTCCAGTTCAATGATGCTTTTCCGTTCTTTAGCATTACCACATAGGATACTTGTCCAGGTTCGCACAGATGCAAACCTTCTAATCCTACTCAATTTTATTAAGAGTAATACTCCAATTATCGCGTCCTCACTCTATCCTCCTCTCCTTTAATGCAGTATTTCAAGAGTTCTATTATACTAGAATATCTATTACTCATGTTTAATTCTCCTATTGTAGGAGTTGTATGATACCTTAATCCTATAAGCGAATCAGTCATGGTCATTTTTAAGTGTTGCACTTCATCTTACAAACCGTCGTATTCGATCTTATTAATCGCGCAATTTGTTAAGAAATGCTGTAAATGAATCTGCAACATAAAAAATATTTCTTCTAGCCGTATTCTCCGCCTGCTCTTCAGTCATTCCCTCATTATTTATCAATACAGCCTTTTCTGCGGCTCCCTCGTGATTCCAGAATACAATAACTGGTTTTTCCTCGTTCTTTTTGTAATCAAAACAGATTAAATTACCTCCTGGATCAAAGGCAAAAGGAACTACCTTTTCTGGAAGTGTTTCATTATAATCATCGAACACGTTAATAATATATTCAGCATCATCTTTATCATATGTTATTAGAGTACCAAATACTTTTTCTTTTCCTTCTACTTCAAACAATTCTGGGCTTACATGTGCACCATTATTCTCCATCACACATTCTATATAATCTAAAGGAAATATAACCCCTATTTCTTCAGCCACTTTTTCAACATCTTCTCGTGTAACAGGCTCATCTGGCGATCTCCATTTAACATTACTCATCTAATACCATCTCCCCATAATGAATTTCCACCTAAATGATTTACTTTATGCGTAGTTGATACTACTAATTGCATTTTACCAGGAACCTGATGATGGTGCCAAGTCAATCCTTTTATTCTAGCCTCACCGTTAAAAATATCTTCAAGTTGTTTAGCAGTAAAAATATCTTTCGAAATATTGCCGCTCTCAATCGCATCTTTTAAAGCATTTGTGCATGCTTTAAATTGCTTTTCATCCGATAAAATGAACATATCCTTTTCAAATTTCATTTGAAATTTCACATCATCTCCCTTGAATATAGGAAATCCAAGAATATCATAGTCTACACCTTTCACATGTGTACCTCCTGCTAATGATTTATTAAGAATATTATTAGTAGGTGAAGCGTTTAAATAATTATCTACAAGCCCCACTACATCTTTGAACTCTTCAATACTATCATATCCATATTTTTTAATTGTTTTATCGTCAACAACTTTTAAGAAGTCCTCAACGCTGTCATAGCCTTTAGGTACAACAGATCTGTTTATCAAATTCCCATTTTTATCGTAATTACTTCTTATCACTTCATCAACTTCAGATCTATGAACAGAACTACCTGTCCCCATACCTGCATCATGATGAAGCGAAGAATTAGCTGATGGCTTCGGATCAGACGCACTATGATGCCAATAATTCCCCCCTGGACCACCAGCTCCTGATGGAACTAGTCCATTACTCATGTTTTTCAAGGCAAAGGCGGCGCCTTGAAGCTTTTTCAAGCTCCAATCTACAAGGTTTTTATGATCCAACCCAATGTCCCACAGTGTTTTATAAATTTTACGACAACCATCGTCTACCCATCCGCTAAGCTTGCTTACTCCATTTTTAATGCCTCTACCAATCGCCTTCGTGATCCGTGAATCCATTATACCACCGGTTAATCCGCCGATTCCCATATCCAGCGCCAGTGTACCAAAGCTAAATCCTTTGCCTTCCATCGTCTGGCGAATGACACTCTCAAACCCATTCTGCACCGCACCAAATGCCATACGTCCACCTAGATTCGCCATCGGACCGAACGGGCCAAACACTGCCCCAGATATCGCCCCAATGACCGTCTCTCGGAAGGCCGTTGAAACATACGTCCCCATATCGCTGACCTCGCCGCGGGCAATATCCGACACCGCTTGGCTCACGACCGCAGCAGTTCCTGCAATGGCCGCTCCAGCTAGCACGGCACCGACAACAACTGCTCCCGCTCCCAGCGTCGCTACCGTAAATGCGGCTGCTACCGCAACTACCGCGACGACAGCTAATCCCGCCAGCACATTCCTCGCTAGTTTTCCCCAGCTAAACGGCGGTTTTTCCGGAGGTGGCGGTGGGGGAGGCGGCTCGCCTTCTACTGGTGCATCGTTATACGGTGCGTAGCTCGTCCGATCCTTCCCCTCCGTTCGGATCTGCGCACCCATCAGGTTATACTCGCCTTCCAGCGTGATCCCGCTTGGTGCGCTCGTCTTCTTCGCTACCAGTAACGCTTGCGCGCCAATGACCACACGCTTCGGCGTAAACAGCGAAATCTCTTCCTTCGCTGTCAGCGTTAGCTTGCGTGGACTACTCAAGATAATGCCGACGGCATCGTCTAGCTTCAAAAACAACGGCTCTTTGCTTCCGCCTGTAAACTCGACTCCCGTCGGGGACAGCTTCATTTCACTGCCATGCTCCGTGCCAAAATATCGGTTGTTCGGATCAGCCGTCTTCTCCGCACTTGCCCCGTTCGTACGTACACCACCCGTGACGATCGCTTCTTGACCACCTGCATCAGCTAGATACAGATTCGCTTTCGTCCCTACCTGCGGCATACTGTACATCGCGCTTCCTGTCTCCGGGGCATAGCGGTACCAGTGCGCCGTTCCCTTGTCCTGCTTATCGTCGATAGCCAGATGCACCTGCACCTGTTCCCCTTTTACCGCCAGAATTTCTCCTTGCAGTGTCAGACCCGACAGTCTTGTATTCAAGATCCGCTGCTCTCGTATCCCCGCTTCCCGCGACAGACGGTAGTGGTAGATGAGCTGCCCC
>NZ_JCAALU010000044.1:0-4352 GCF_059609455.1 Paenibacillus liaoningensis | reverse complement strand
GTTAACTGGTTTAACAAGCATCGAATTCACGGAACGCTGGGATACCTGACACCTGTTCAATATCGCCTTACAGCCCTTAAAAAAGCTGTCTAATTTTCTGTTGACAATCCACATCTCTATGTTCTGCTGTCATACTTTGAGAATCGGTATTGTCATATCTCCTATAAATGAAGGTTACATCATCGTCCATAGATTTAACAAACATTTTTATTATTGACTTTGATGCATTCTTTATGGCACTCCTTGGGTTAGGTATGGAATCAGCAATTGCCTCAACAAAATCATCATTTAGCTTCGCCCTAGTTTGATTAGCTACGTTTATAAAGTGATCTATCCTAAGATTTTGAGCTGCTTGACTTAAATTTGCTTGTAAATCTTTATTGCCTTTGGCCTTATACCAATCAGAAGTAAGTTGCCTTATTTTAGTCTGATCCGATACTGATAATTGATTATCAATACCTTCAATCCAATGACCTAGAGAGTCAACCCAGTTAAGAGGATTATTATGCACATACGTATAAAGGTTTTGACTTAAAGGATTCGTCAGATCCCCTTCATACGAATCCTCATTAATAAACCTTCCCATCCCTGGATCATACCAACGAGCGCGAAGATACTGTAAATCTGTCGTATCATCCCAGTACTCGCCGGAATAACGGAAAGAATTTGTCACACTCTCGGTTGCTTTGAGCGAATTTCCCCAAAGATCATATTCGTATTCATTTAATATTGCACCAGATGTATCTCGTATTGATACTACATCACCATGCCCGTTTTGCGAATAGTATCCTTTTGCTCCTGTAACATTCTCCTGCATGATAAGTCCGTTCCCACGTAAATAACTCACTTTTTCCTTGACTGTCCCATTTGATTGTAAACTACCCTCTGCAATCAAATAATTACCATCATAATAATAACGAGTCGTTACGGCATTTTCCTGCCGCTCCACCATTAGATTATCTCCGTTATAACGATAAGTCACATTCTTCCCATCAGCCTTAACGACTTTCTTTAAGCGGTCTCACTCATCATACTCATAGGAAACATTATCTGTAAGCCCTACTTCACTGTCACTAGATAGAGTTTTCCTATTTCCCCGACTGTCATAGGTGTACGATTCATTTAACTTCGTAGATGTCTTAATACGGTTTAATATATCGTATGTGAAAAGGCTATCCACTTCTGGCTTATCTGAACCCTGCTCATTAATGCTTGTGATGTTGTTGTTCGCATCATACTGGTAACTATAATTAGATGAAATCCCACCATCCATTTTCAACTGCTTCAAGTTCGTCAGTTTTAAATCGGTATAACTATATTCTGTCAATAGCCCATTCGCCTGCTGCTTCCTGGCAAGTTGACCGCCTGCATCATAGGTGTAGCTTTCCTGAACGGCCCCATTCCACGAAACAAGGTTTAGTTGATTGTTATTGGTATAGCTATAAGATGCAGTATCCCCAAATGGTGTGGTTACACTCGCTACTTGACCACGTATATCATAACCATATTCTAGCTTCTTCCCGTCTGGATAGATTACGGAAGCCAACTCCGCTGTATATGGCTTATACGTATATTGAGTCGTCCCCGTGCTATCCGTCATCGTTTTTCGTGAACCATTATCGGTATAAGTAAAGGAAATCGTTTCACTTGGTCCTTGCTTAGACAACAACAAATTTCGGTTAGTATAAGAATATTGAAATACCTTACCTGTTTTATCAATCACTTTGCTTCGATTACCATTGGCATCATAATAGAATTTTTCACTATTCTGCTGTGCATCGGTACTACGAATAACGCGTCCAAGTTCATCATAAGCCTTCGTTTGCACATTTGCATCAGGAAAGATTGTTTTTATCAAATTACCTGCATGATCATATTCATAACGCGTCATTTCATTCTTCGTATTCGTAACCGAAGCAAGCTATCCCAATATTGTATACGTAAACGTCGTAACTTGCTGCTTAGCATCCAACTGCTGCACGATTTGTCCATTAATTGGGTGATACGTGTTTTTAAGCAATGGAGTAATAATTCCTGTCGCTTGTGCCTGTTCTTCTGCTTTCTCCAATCGGCCAAACTTATCATAGGTTTCAATGTTTCTATTGCCTAGTGGATTAGTTGTCATCTTTCTATGCAGGCTATCATCATAAGTTGCTGTCGTTTCTGATCCATTCGGCAAAATAGTTTTGGTTGATCGCTTCCAATTATCAAATTCATAGCGAGTCCGATATCCTAAAGCATCTTCCGACCATTCCACACGTCCATAGGCATCATAATCGTTTCTGGCTTTCATCTCATAACCAGCTTGATTGATTATACCGGATTCTATTTCCCAACCTAAACCATTCCAACTTCTCTGTGTTTGATATCCTCCTTCATCTGTAACAAGCAAGGTATTCCGAACATCATTATATGCCGCCCGCAGCAATTTCCCATCGGGATGAGTGACTTGTTTAATACGCCCAAGTTTATCATACTGATAAGCCGTACGTGCATTTTTCCCATCTGTGGAGGCAATCATCATACCAGTGCCTAAGTCGTACTCCGCTTTCGTCACTATGGTACTCTTTTGATTGCTGGCATCCGTTACCGTCACTCCTTGGCTCGTTGGGAATGCAAATTGATAGGCGCTATCATATGCTACTGTCATTTGCAGCGTCTTATCCCCATAGGAGATCGTACGAAGGGTCACATTACCGTATATCATTATTTTAATATTATTATATAGGGTTGAATGGTCACTATTAAATTTGTGAATCTCCATAAGTTCAAATATATTTTTCAGATGAAGACCGCCCATAAAGGCTGGTCTTCTATTTTTTGAGCAAAAAGAAACCACCTGGAGTTGTTAGACTCACATGTGGAATATTAGTTCAATCCGTTTTACATAAGTTGGATGTGTTATTGGTTGAATAATGGATTAATTCGGCACTGGGTGGGGGTAAAAGAAAGACCTTGAGGATGACATCCCCAAGGTCACTAAGACTATTTTTCCTTTAGTTTGCTTCGAAACATATATTCCGAGTATGCTTCTTGTATCTTTTTTTTGCAAACCTCTCTCCAGAGTTCCTTTAACTCCACATCTTTAATTTCAGAATAAATTTCCGGCTCCATGTCCCCACCAAATCCAATCCAAGCGTCATCCTCTACTTCTCCGTTGTCATCTGAAAAAGCTATTTCATGTGGAGCAGGAGCGTGCCCAACATAAGGACAATTGTTTTTCAAGCAATGATAACCTGGATTTTTAACTCCGTATCTGCAGTACTCAGGAATAGTCCCATGTTCCTCACTCTCAACTAAACCATACAAACAGTGCACTTCAACAATAACATGATTAAATGGAATAACAATCTCCACTCTTTCCTATTTATTATTTCATATGTTTCAAATCAATTTCAGTAATAGTTATTTTACCATTTTCCATTTTGAAGTAAATCCTCGCATTTCCGCGCCCTCCTCCAAAACCTTTGAAATCCGCTGACCATAGCCCTTTTTTATCTGCAGTTAATAGGTGAACATTTAATCCTGAATGGTCTCCGCTTGCTAGCATTGTTACTATATTGTCAAAACTTTCCTGTTGTTTCGCACTTAAACTCTTTAACTGATTAGTTACACTCTTCTCCTCTACAACCGTCATCCAAGAACAATTTGTATTATGAACCCAAATGCCCAAATCCGTTACATAATACGTATGGAAGTCAGCAACCGTAAAGTTGTAAACCGTTACTGGCTTATCCAGTTTAACGAACTCAACCTTATCGATCATCAGATTGCTTCCGTCTGCCTTTTCGAGTTTATTGCCAACCTGGAGGTCGTCTGCGAAGACCCACCCTTTACCTTCTACCCAAAACGGATGGTTATCTGTCGTTTCGATTATTTGCTTCCCAACATGTAACTTTATAATATCATCACGTTGGTTGCGCTATAAAGCCAATACTTCTTTGTAAGCTAATTCTCCATTAGGGTTATTCTCATCCTTGGCAAGAACCTTATCTCCGACCTCAATGTCTTCGATATTTTTCTCCCCTTCGTTAGTTATAAACTTGATTCAGGGAAGAATGAAGGCGGCAACTGTTTCAGCTACCACCATTATATCTCAACTTGCCAATGGTTCGGGTAAAGAAGCAAGCCTATATTCTGTCTTGTACTTCATCATGCTGTAAAGGATGTTCACAAGCCTTCTCATAATGCAAATGATTGCCTGTTTCTTCTTTTTGCCTTCATTCAATCGCTTCTCATAGTGGATTGTCAACAGTAAATCAGACAACTTTTTTAAGGGCTTCTTGGCGATACTGAACAGGCGTCATATAGTCTAAGGTTCCATGGATGCGATGCTTGTTGAACCAGTTGAC
>NZ_JCAALU010000043.1:0-4455 GCF_059609455.1 Paenibacillus liaoningensis | reverse complement strand
GTTAACTGGTTTAACAAGCATCGAATTCACGGAACGCTGGGATACCTGACACCTGTTCAATATCGCCTTACAGCCCTTAAAAAAGCTGTCTAATTTTCTGTTGACAATCCAAGCAGTGATAAATGGAGAGATTATCGAGCCAATCACTTTTCAAAAAGTAAAAGATTTTTGTAGTAGAAATGGAATTCAGGCAAGTGAAAATCATATGAGGGTCATTCTCTCTAATGCCACAGAGAATACGCATAGTCCAACTTACAGAAGGTACTTTGAGCGTGTTGGAAAAGGAGAATACAGAATACTTCCTGAGTACCGGCGAAAACCAAAGTATTTCTGGCTGAATATTGATGGGGACTTATATGATTGGACGTTTTCAGATTTAATGACTGGCAGGAGTCAGATTTATTCTAACCATAACCCTAATGGAAGTAAACGAAAGAACGAAAGATGCTTTAAGAGCATTCAGATTGGAGACTTAGTAGTCGCGTATGAAACAGGCGATACTAAGGCAATTACGGCGATATGCCGAGTGACTGATAAGTATGAAGAAAATAATAATACTATGGTCACTTTTGAGAAAATTAGAGGTTTTAATAAATTCTTGGACCTGGATTCAATGAAAGGAATGGAGGTTTTGAGTGACTGTAAAGTCATATGGAACCATAGAGGAACATTACTGGAGCTTGAATCCGAGCATTTTGAAATGATTGTGCAGATGCTCGAAAAACTAAATGTTATTGAAAGTTATCATGCGGAACTTAATCAAGCTGTGCGGAAATCTTTGGATGATGGAAGCGAGGAGAGAAAAAGGCGATTAGAGGGTAGAACTGAACTAATTCCCGAAGCGTATGAGACGACAACAAGGGTTTTTAAGCGTAATCCTGATGTAATTGCTGAGATCCTCGTTAGAGCTAATGGAGTTTGCGAAAAATGTAAAAGTCCGGCTCCGTTTATAAGGGCTTATGATGGAACTCCTTATCTGGAAGTTCATCATGAAATTAAATTAGCAGATGGGGGCGAGGATACCGTTGATAATGCAATTGCCGTTTGTCCAAATTGCCACAGAGAACTACATTTTGGAATTTTAACAGAAATAAAAAGTGAATAACGAAATCGGTGCTCATTCAGGAGGTTAAAGGTTGGAACTTTTAGATATTATACGCTATGAAAATGAGAGTACATATGTTGATTTCAAAAGAAATCAGTATCAAGACAACGTAAGCTTCTTGAAGGATATAATGGCTATGGCGAATGCTAACACTGAGAGTAGTAAACGTTACATCATAATCGGTGTAAAACATTTACCAGATGGAAGTAGAGAATTTATTGGTATACCAAAGGATAAATTTAAAGATGATGCAGATTACCAAGATATCGTTAGGCAGAATATAGAACCTGAGGTTAAATTCGTTTATAAACCATTTGAGTATGAAGGGCACCTTCTTGGTATTTTCGAAATCAAAGAGTGTGAGCAACGTCCCTACGTGATGAAGAAGGTAAATGGGAAGCTTGGTCAGGGAGCCTGTTACATTCGGAGAGGATCTCAACAAGCTCAAGCTATGCGGGCTGACCTGGAAACCATGTATGATGAGCGATTTAAGAAGCAACGAGAAAGAGATATCAAAAATTCGTATATTTATCTTTTAAAAAAAGAATTTGAAAACAATAAATCTCTGTTACAACATATGGGAAGGTTTACAACGGGAGGACCCATAATTGCCGAGTTATGGTCTCCTGCTGCCGAAATAGCAAATCATTTTATTTTTGAAGCGTGGGATTCTATTATGAGGTCAGGTATCATTGCCTCGCTTGAGCTTGATGAAATGCAAATATACCGACAGGCAATAAAGGAAATAAGAGAAGCTGTTTTTTATGTGCGTAAAGCTCATTCTAATTGGAGCCGAGTATTGAATTGGGACAATCCTTTGTATGTTTCAAGTGTGGAATCAAATAACTGGAAGCAGTCAATCTCTCCTAATATAATACTTCAGCAGGACATTCGAGAATGCGAGAAGGCGATTAACGATGCAGTTAAGGCAAGTGAGCGTGCTATAGATCTTTTAAATGTTAATTATGGTCCTCTTTTGTAATTGAAAGTCCCTGCTGGAAATGACCTGATAGGGCACAGAGCAGGGTTTGGTTCACATCAATCAGAAAATGCTGATAATGAATCTAAAACTTCCTCAGAAAGCATATTAATGCTGGAACAGGGTGTGGTTGGGGTATATTTTGAGCCATCAGACTTTGACTTTGAAGTATCTCCGCCACAATCATTTTGACCTCATCATACGTTACGGATGGCTGTCCGTCAGACTTAATTTACTACAGGTCTTCTGGCTCCAATGAAAACTTTTATACTCATGTTAATCAAATCGATTGTAAGATGGCAGAGATGAAAATATGTTGAAACTTAATTAAGCGTTAGGGGGATTTATATGAGCAAAAAACCGCTTAACCATATGAAAGAATGGAGTGCGGCTGACAACATTAAAATTGAAGAACTCGCAAAGCAAATCGATAGTCGAGAAGATCTTGAGAGGATTGCATCAGAAATAGCTACAATTTTTGAACGTACCCCTACAGCAGTGGCTAAGCGAATTGAAATTGCAAAGGGATGGCATTATCGTCAAAGAAAAGATAAAGAAAAGTAACTGTTTAAATTCAATAATAAAAGCCGATGATTTCAGTCAATACTCTGAACTCGCTCGGCTTTTATTGTTTTGATGTATATTTAGGGATATGATTAATATTCAAATAGGCGTTAGTTCTATAAAAATTAGCTATATTTAATACAGTTTTTAATGTAACAGTATAGACAGGAAAATAGTTCGTAAGGAATAAATCAAGCCTATCTGATTGTTGCTCGCCTTCTTTATATCGAGAGGGCGTGTAACAAATGCATAAGAGTTATGAACATGTTACCAAACATGTGTGAGGATTATCATAACTTGTTCATAACATTTATGAGGATGTATGAACAAGTTTCATATAGTATATGATAAGTTCTTATTTATTTTTGTTGCTGATTTGTGTTACGATAATTTTTTTGTTTTGATATTGACTTTTCTCAGATAATAACAGTAAACTTACCCTCAAAATAGGGTGGTTTGAAGGTCAAAGGTATTTTGAGGACACGATTTAACGATATTGATAAGTTGACAACCGCAACAAAAATACGAGAAATAATAAGCCTATCTGATAATTCAGCCACAAGAGTATCGGCTGATTTGAATCGCATGAATAGGAATCTATTGAGATTGATCCATTTCAGACGATGTGGGCGGCTACATCTCCAACAATGCATGCCCAAGTTTGCAATCTAATTGAGCATGCATTTGCAAGTACATCATGGGTTGTCGCATATCAACCACATGAAAACCATGCTCCTCGTGAGCGAGAAGAGGCTCTTACGCTCTGTGCGTATGAGCCTTTTTTTTCATCCTTCTAAAAAACCGTTATAATGCCGCCTCAAAACAACTATGATGCTATCATCGGCGGGAAAAGGGGCTTCGAAAATCGGCAGAATGCTAAGCTCGACTGTTTCCTGCGGAAAATCGTCTCACTAAGCATCTGCACGCTTCCGTTGTGCTCGGCTATTGCCGACCGCTCGGCCTTTGGCACTCTCTGCAAAACGGTTGCCGATTTTCTCGCCCCTTGGGGAAAGCCGTTGCCCCATTTGCAATGGGACAAGTGTTTCTGCGCAACACAAAGGCATTGCCTCATCTAAAGATGAGTCAACAAAGCATGTTGCCGCAAAAGTACGCCGCGACAACCGTCTCTCCGAGACGCAAATGCAACACTGACCATCTACGATGGTCAAATAAACATTATCGCCGCGAACCAATCATTCATTCAGCAAAAGGAGGTGCAAGCAATGGCAAGAAGAAGCAAACCACTCGTTACCCAATTTTTTGCCCGAGACCGACTCGCATTCACTGCAATGCACAGAGTTGGTCATGTCTCTTCCGATCATCTTCGCTTGTGCGGCTTAGCCGATAGGCGTATCCAAAACCTTGTGCGAGATGGTCTTGTTGAAAAGGTTGCGTACAAGAGAAAAGGGAAAAGCGAGTATTGTTATAAACTTACGAAGCAAGGAAGGGAAACTGCCTCTCGCCTATGGGCATTGAGTTATGCATACCATGCTCAATGCCCAATTCATGATATAGCCTTAGCTGATAAGTATTTTAGTTTAACTGACGACCGACGAGAAAGTTGGAAGACAGAAACTCAAATCCGTAATCAGTTTATTGATCAATTGGGACTTCTTCAAAAGCAGGGGAAAGAAGTGGAGGCAAAACTATATGAGGATCGGTTAAAAGAGGGTTTGATTTCAATGCCAGATGCTACATGGATTGTCAACAGAAAATTAGACAGCTTTTTTAAGGGCTGTAAGGCGATATTGAACAGGTGTCAGGTATCCCAGCGTTCCGTGAATTCGATGCTTGTTAAACCAGTTAA
>NZ_JCAALU010000042.1:0-5052 GCF_059609455.1 Paenibacillus liaoningensis | reverse complement strand
ATCATTATCGAGGTCAATGGAACTTAAATAAGCTGCCGCCTGCACGATACAGACAGCAGCTTGAAGTGGCCTAACCTTTTTTTAATTGTCCTTTACAAGGGGTACATTTTAGATTGTATAATCGGACGAAGGTCTTTCTGCCTTTTATATGGAATTGTGCTGCCATTCCCGTTTAATCTCCAGCAGCTGAACCTCATGCGGCGCAAGCAGGCCCTTCAGCGTCAATACATCCCCTGCTGTCTCGGTGCTCATATGCTGCTTCGGCACGCTGCACTGGTTCAAATAGTCAATATCCGGCGGCATCAGCTCAGCGGGCGCGCCCATCCGCAGCCATTCATCATAGGAGCTGCCCGATTCCCGGTTAATCGCATGCCGGTGTATGCGGTAAGCGCCTGGTTCCAGCCCTTCTAGCTGAATAGTCAGCTCCAACTGGTCGTTATGATTAAAGACGGCATACCGATGATGCGGCTGAATGCCTGAAATATCATTTTTGAGATACATCTGGTCAAAATGGGCGTAATGGAACAGCAGCAGCTGATACGCGCCATCCTTCGACATCGTCAGGCAGTAGCCATCGCCGCGGTCAAGCAGCTTGCAGCCAAGCTTGGCAAGCAGCTCGTAAGCATAGAAGGCCGCTTTTTTGAGCCCATTATTCGTAATCATGCCAAGTCCGCCGTGGAATGTCTCCTGCGGCAGTGGCAGCTCCTCCAGTAAATCCGTTACTGTCCAGTAACCCAGACTGCTTGCTTCATCGAGCGTTTCCACGATGTTTTTGGCAATGTATGCGGCTTTGAAGCAAGTATCATTCGTCAGCTCTCGATGATGGGGCGTTGCATTCCATTCCGTCACATGCAGCTCAGTGCCCGTCCATCCAAGCTCCAGCAGCTTGCGCTTCACCCTGCCCAGCATTTTGGGAACATAGTCCTCGCCCGCGTAGTGGAAATCGCTGATTTGGGGCACTTGATCATGCTCTGACTCCGTTACCGCATATTCAATCGGGTACATATGAATGGTGATAAAATCAGGCAAGCATTCATGCTCGGTGCAATAAGCCAAATATTTTTCCATCCAATAGCTTCGATCCACTATGGTGTCTCCCTGCATGCATGGGCCGCCAATCTGCGCCTGCGGGTACACGCGCTTAATCGCCTTAAAGCTCGCTTCATATAGTTCCAGGTATCGTTCAAACGGATCTGGCCAGAACAGCCCGCCATCCGGCTCGTTCCAAAATTCAAAGCGCCAGCTGCTTACCTCGGCACTGCCATAACGATGGAGAAGATGCTGAATGAACGCTTCCATCAGCGCGGTCCAATGCTCCATCTCATTAGGCATGCTCATGTAGCTTTTTTTATGGAAGAAAAACTTCGACTGATCTGCAAAATCGCCCGGCATAAAGCCCAGCTCGAAGAAGGGACGCAGCCCGATGCTTCGGAAAAAATCGACCACTTGATCGACATAGCCGAAACTGAACAGGGGCTTGCCGTCCGGCCCCAACCGCGCCACCATCATTTCATCATCGAAGATGCCGTGGAAGCGAATATATTGAAAGCCAATGGATTGCTGCACCATCCGCAAATGCTGCTGGACGGGAGCAAACAACGCTTCCTTCGCCTTGCCGATCGTACATAAGCTGCGCCAAGTATGCTTTAGTGTCCGCCCGCTGCCAGAGGCACGGATTTGTATGGAGCGGCAGATGGAGCCCTGATCAGCAGCGGCAATCGTTCCAGCGTTCGCTTCCGTTGGCAAATATTTAAACAAGCTGATGTAAGCATTTTCCCGGTCAAAAGCCAAGTAATTATCGCTGGAGGGCTCGGACAATTCCGCCTCAGGCAAATGCTGCCCGCGATGGCCGCGATATTCCGTCGGCGTCATTTGGTAGACCGCTTTGAAAGCCTTATGGAAAGCTTTCAAATTAGGAAAGCCGCTGTCCAAAGCGATTTTAATAATTGGCTCCTGTGTCGTCAGCATCGCTTTGACCGCATGCTCCAGCCGAATGCGCGTAATATAAGTACGGAACGTCACACCCATGCTTTTCTGAAAGAAGCTCGATAAATAGGAGACGGAGAAATTTTCACGCTCAGCCAGCTCATTCAGCGTCAGCGGACGATTGAAGTGCTCCTGAATGTACTCATTCAAATGAAGGAGCCGCGCCATCGTACGACGGTTAATCGGATACTCCCGCTTCTCCTGCGTGCTTCTGAATTTGCGCAGCAGCAAATAAATCAGCTCCAGCAGCAGGGAGCGGACTTTAATTTCATAGCCATATCCGGCTTTATTATAATTCCACATAATGGTGGACAGCAGCGTACGCACTTCAATAAACTTCTGCTGATCGCCTTGAGCATGCCAGCAGGAATTGCACTCAAAGGCGGTCTGCTCCGTGTCCACCCCCTGCTCGCGCAGAAAAGAATCCGGAATTTGCAGCGCCAGCAGCAGATTTTCCTGATCCGATTGTATCGTATGAATGTCATTGCTATTAATAAGGATAATATCCTCTTCATTAAGCACGAAAGGCTTGCCTTGTACAGCAATGATTGCCTTGCCCTTAAGCACGAACAGCAGCTCCATGCTGTCATGCCAATGATTCGGGACGTATCTGACGTTATGAAAAAAAATATGCAGCGGAAGCTCATGATCCGTCTGAATGATTTCATAAGTATGGTCCATCTATGTCCTAACCGCCTCGTTCATTTGACCTTTTGTTATGTGTACTCAACGTATCACCTGCTCACAGGACTGTCAAATCCAGTCATGCGAAGATAGCGTAAAAGCATAATCTGCGCTTGATTGTAGAAGCGGTTAGGAGTAAGATGGGTAGGGATCATTTTTTTCCAATATTTGAGTTTATTTCAGGAGGGTATCCTTATGTTAGCTGCTATATTCGTTGCCCTGGTGGCTGCCGAGCATTTGTATATATTGGCTATGGAAATGTTTTTGTGGACGAAACCTCGGACGCGCAAAACATTCAATTTGACACCTGAGTTTGCTGAGCAAACCAAGTCGCTTGCCGCCAATCAAGGATTATATAATGGATTTCTGGCCGCTGGCCTGATTTGGGGCCTTGTGCATCCGAATGCCGATTTCGGCTATCAAATCCAGCTGTTTTTCCTCATTTGCGTACTCGTTGCTGCATTGTACGGCGGTCTTACTACTAAACGCTCCATCTTGGTTATGCAGGGGCTGCCTGCGCTAATTGCGCTGCTGCTTGTGCTGTTTACCTAGATCGAGCGGGCTGTAGAGCAACAACGTCCAGCTTTTGTACCAGCAGCATAGCGAATGCAACTGAAAAAAATCTCCAGCTTCGCTATAACAGCGACAGGCTGGAGATTTTTTTATGTTCATAAGCCGCATGATTAACTAATAATCGTTTCGCCGTCCTCTGGCACGAGGATTACGCCGCTTAGCCCTTTGCCTGCTGCATATTCGCGCAGTTCCGGTCTGGACAGCATGCAATGATTGACCGCCCCCATATGGGAGGAGATGATAACCGCCTGCGGCGCCGCGAGATGCGCAGCATATATATCTTCCTTCGTCATCAGAATGGGATCCCCTTGCAAAAATTGTGCCGCGCCGCCATTCACGACGATGACTGACGGTTCGTATTCCTTGATTGCCGCTTGCGTCTCCTCGCACCAAATCGTATCACCCGCCACATAAAGCGTCTGCTCCTGCGTATGCTGAAACACGATTCCCGACACCTCGCCCATACGCTCGCCGATTTCCCCTGTGCCGTGCCGTCCATAGGTTCGGCTGAGGCTGACTTCCCCGAGCTGTGCTGATGGTGTGAAAATCTGCACCTGCTCAAAGCCTTTCTCGCGAATCGCTGCCGCATCATGCTCGTTTTGGGCAAAAATCACCATGTCCTTCGGCAGAAGCTCCGCCGCAGCCCGATCAAAATGATCCACATGCAAATGCGTGACAATAACGGCATCAACAGGGAGCAGCTGCTCCGCTGGGAATGGCAGCTCGACCGTCGGATTAAACTGCTCTTGGTTAGCTGTATTGGGGAAAGGCGGATAGGTCCCCTTTGGCGCCAAGAAAGGGTCGATCAAAAAGGTATGGCCGCCGTAATTTATTTTCAAAGTTGCATTGCGGATTTGGGTCATTTTCATATGCTGTTCCTCCTTTAATCTTGCTCTTTAATAGGTTACTATCTAAAGAATGGCATGAACATAGAAGCAATCACTTAAATCGCACCAAATACTTGATTTTTGAAAGAGGTTGTCGCTTATGCTGGATCATACGGATAAACGCATCATTGAAGAGCTGGCGAAAAATGGCCGCATCTCGATGAAGGAGCTTGGCCAACTCGTTCATTTGACCGGACAGGCTGCTGCAAATCGTGTCAGCCGGCTGGAGGAAGAGGGATTTATCGAGGGTTATACGATACGCTTGAATCAGGAGAAGGCGGGACTCCCTGTCCATGCATTTATCCAAATTTTCATGCATGGGTTGTCCCATGCTCCCTATATAGCGTTTGTACAGCAGCAAACGGCTATCATCCACCATTATAAAACAGGCGGAGACAGCTGTTATATGATGGAATGCCGTTTTCCTTCCAATGCCGCGCTCGACCAGTTTCTCACGGAGCTAAATGAGCATGCTAATTACAGGCTGACGATCGTCATTAATCAGACGCTTTAAGCGTTGGGCTTTACCCACTATAAATAGAAGAATCGTGATAGTTAAATAGACGCATAGATATTGTTTGTTCGGAGACCGAACGCATAACCGTGTAGTCAAATAAAATGCATCAACTTTGAAAACTAGCAAAAAGCCCTTATTTTGAACAAACTTTGTTTGGTCAAGCCCCAATATTGTAGACAATGAAAAAAGCCCTATTATCTGAACTGTTTAATAACAAAGCGGCGGACCAAATTCTGGTCCGCCGTTTCAATCATTGAACTATCGTATCCCGTCGTATTATGAGGTCAGCCAGTTATCGTATTATGAGGTCAGCCAGTTATTACTGGTTGACCACTTTTTATTTTGGTGGTGTATTTGTCAGTAGCCGGGGCAGATCGGTCGTTCCCCTGGGTCCGTAACCCGTCG
>NZ_JCAALU010000041.1:0-7143 GCF_059609455.1 Paenibacillus liaoningensis | reverse complement strand
AAAGTTGACGACGTTTCGATGCTCCACCACCACCCCTTTCGGCGTGCCGGTCGTCCCGGAGGTGTAGATCACATACGCGCTGCCCTCAGCCCGGGTCTCCACCTTCGTTGACGCCGAGGAATAAGCGTTCAGTTCCTCCACGGAGGCAAACCTCACCTGCGAAGCTTGCTCCTCCTGCTGTAAACTATCTGAGGCATATTCCTTCTGTTGTCCGTCTGAGGCATGCTCCTCCAGACACAGCACCTGACGCAGCGGGGTTTCTACCCAGCCCGCCACCGTTTCCCGCTGGGCTTCTTCGCTTAAGAGAATGCGGATTCCGGCATCTCGGACCATCCCTTCGATGCGGCCGGCTGGCAGCGCCGGATCCAGTGGCACATAGGCCGCACCGGCTTTCATAATCCCCAGCAGACCGGCGATCAGCCAAGGCGAACGGGACAGCAGCACACCGACACGGTCTTCGCTGCTCACGCCCTGCGCGCGCAGCCAGCCCGCGATGCGGTTGGCTTGCCCGTCCAGCTCGCCGTACGTCCACACGGCCAGTCCACTCACCAGCGCCGGATGCCCCGGCGTTCGGGCAGCCTGTTGCTCGAATAGCCCATGCACCGTCGCGTTCTCAGGGAGCTCCAGCTCCGTAGCGTTAAAGTGCACCAGCAGCTGCTCCCGCTGCTCTGCCGTCAGCAGCTCCAACTGCGTGACCGGCACGTTCGGCTGGCTCACGATCTGTTCCACCAGTTGCAGCCAGTGACCCTGCACCCGCTCCATAGCCCCTTGTTCATATACCTGTCCGTTATAGTCGAAATGTACGACCAGTTCTTCTCCAGGCTGAATCATCACATTCAGGTCATAATTCGTTTGTTCGTCCGCCTGCACGCTGGCAATCACCAGTCCGCTCGCATCCAGGGAGGCTTCCGAGCTCGTCGGCATCGGATAATTCTCGAACACTAAAATATGGTCAAACAGCTCTCTCGTTCCGGTGCAATGCGCCTGGATCTCATGCAGCGGATAGTAGCCATAGGCTTGCGCAGCCAGCGCGTCCGCCTGCATCCGCCGCAGCACATCCGCCGCCGTATCCTGACCCTCGCACGCGACCCGGACGGGCAGCGTGTTGATGAACAGTCCGATCATGCTTTCCACGCCTGGAAGGTCGGCAGGTCGGCCCGACACCACCCCGCCAAACACCACATCCCGGCTGCCGCTGTAGCGGTGCAGTAACAATCCCCATGCCGTTTGCAGCAGCGTGTTCATCGTTACGCCATGCGCTTTGGCCGCCGCCGCGATTCGCTCACTTTGCTCCCGAGGCACGACTCCGCTCACACGCCTCGCTTCATAGCCTAACGTCTGGCGCTGGCGTTTCGGGAACACCGCCTGTGCTTCACAGCCCGCCAGCCGTTCCTTCCAGTAGCGCAGCGCCGACGCCTCGTCCTGCTCCGACAGCCAGCGGATATAGGCGCTGTACGCCGGACCTTTTGGCTGCTCCTGCTCTTGCTCCCGCTGCCCCTGTTGCTGCTTCGCCTCTTCGCGACCCGTGATCCTGTGGGCGCTATAGGCGCTGTAAGTGCGCAGCACTTCCTCCATCACCAGCGGCAAGCACCAGCCGTCCATCACAATATGATGGAAGCTCCAGACCAGCTCGTGCGTATGCTCCCCTGTGCGGAACAACGCCACTCGCATCAGGCTCTCCGCTTCCACATCAAAGCCTTGCCTCCGGTCCGCCGTCCGCCACTGCGCCACGCCAGCTTCCTGCTCGCTGGCGGGTTTCAGCGACAGATCGGCATACGCGAGCTGGAACGGCCGGTGGCGGTACACGATTTGCAGCGGTTCTTTTCTCCACCCGCTGTCGATGCTCGTCCGCAGCACCGCATGCCGCTGAACGATCGTTTGCCAGCTTCGTTCAAACGCTGCCACATCCAATTCGCCTTGCAGCGTCAGCTGCATCTGGTTCACATAAGCCCCCGCTTGCGGCTCCAGGCGGCTGTGGAATAACATGCCCTGCTGCATCGGCGTCAGCGCGTACACCTCCTCCATCTCTCCGATGGCGGCGCTCCGCTGCACCAATGCATCCAGCTCTTCCTGTGTCAGATCAGGCAGCCCCACATCGCTTGGCGTCAGTTCCGTCCGCTCCTGAGCCATACAATGCGCGATCACCGCCTCCAAGCTCTGCTTTAACCGCTGCGCGAATTGCTCCACCGTCGCTGGACGGTACTGCGCAGCGCTGTAGCTAACGGTCAGGCGCAACGTTCCCTCCGCGATCATCCCGTTGCATTCCAACACCGCGGCTCGTTGCCTTCTACTGCTGATCGCCTCTCCCGAGGAGAGCGGGGATAGCTCAAGCGCGCTGCGCTCCAAATCCTGATCAAACTGGCCCAAGTAATTGAAGGAAATGTCGGGGTCACACGACCAGTCCTCCCCTTCCACCTGCTTGGACCCATACCGCAGGAGGCCGTAGCCGACCCCTTTGTCCGGAATCGCTCGCAGCGTTTCCTTCACTCGCTTGATTTGCTGCGACAAGGTCATCTCCGGCTTCATCTCCAGCACCACCGGGTACGCGCTCGTGAACCAGCCGACCGTCCGGCTGACATCCACATCCGGGAGGATCGTTTCTCTGCCATGCCCTTCCAGCATGATCCCCACACGCGTCATACCGCTCCACGCCTGAACCGCCATCGCCAGAGCAGTTAGCAGCAAATCATTGATTTCCGTTCCGTAAGCTCGGTGCGCTTCTTTCAGCAGTTGCTGCGTCTGGACTTGCGACCACTCCACCGCCAGCGTTTTAGTAGCTGCTAGCGTTGAAGCTCCTAAAGCTCCTGAGGCTACTGAGGTTTCTGAAGCTACTGAAGCTCCTAAAGCTACTGAGTCGTAATCCTTGGGCAGCGGCGGAACCGCCATCTCTACGATCCGTTTCCAGTACGCATGCTGCGCCTCCATTGCCGGACTCCCTGCATAAGCGCTCCATTGCTGCGCCCATGTCTGGAATGCGTCCGTTTTCTGTGGCAACCGGATGTCTTCCCCTTGTACTGCTTGCTCGTACGCAGTCGCAAAATCTTCAAACAGGATTCGCCAAGATACCCCGTCCACGACCCAGTGATGAATGACGAGGAGCAAATGATCCCCATCCTCACACTGGAACAAGCCCAGCCGCATGAGCGGGCCGGTCGCTAGCGAAATGCTGCCTTGCAGCTCAGCGGCAGCGGCTTCGACCTTTTCGCTCCATCCGGGCTCACCCCGGAAATCGAAAACGTCCAACCTGTAAAGCTCACCGTCCGCCACCTTCCGGTTCCAAGCGACATAGCTGCCGTCCTCGGCCTGCGTCAGCGTCATCCGCAGCGCGTCATGATGGGTGGCGAGGTGCTGCATCGCCACGCTCAGCGCCACGCGGTCAAATCGCTCTTCTCGATACAGCATGACCGCCTGATTGAAATGATGCAGGTCGACGGGATCGCGTTCCACCAGCCAGTGCTGAATCGGCGTCAGCGGCACCGCCCCGTGTACTTCTCCTTGTTCCGCCGTGCGGGTAACCGCCGTCAGATGGGTGCCTAGCTGCGCCACCACCGGATAGCGGAATAACGTCTTCATTTCCAGCTTGTACCCGACCTGCAGCAGCCGGGAAGCGACTTGAATCGCTTTGATCGAGTCGCCGCCCAGATTAAAGAAATGGTCATGGATGCTCACCTCGGGCACGCCGAGCACCTGCTGCCATACCGTCACCAGCGCGTGCTCCATCGCTGTGCGAGGCGGAGCATACGGGAGGTGCGAAGCCTGAGCCTCCGGCATCGGCAGCGCCTGACGGTCCACTTTGCCGTTGGCCGTGAGCGGCAGGCTCTCCAGCTGTACAAAGGAGGCCGGCACCATATAGGCGGGCAAGGAAGCCGACAGCAAGCTGCGCAGCCTCGGAATCTCCAGCTCGCTGCCTACGACGTAGGCGCACAGCTGATGGCTGCCCCCCGCATCCGGCAGCGCCTGCACGATGACCTCGCGAACCCCTGTCCCCCGCAGCAGCACCGCTTCAATCTCACTGAGCTCGATGCGGTAACCGCGAATTTTTACCTGTTCATCCCTGCGTCCCACATACGCCAAGGAGCCATCCGCCTGCCAGCGAACCAAGTCCCCCGTACGGTACATTCGCTCCCCTGGCTCAAACGGGTTCGTCACAAATTTTTCCAAAGTCAGATCCGCTCTATTCCAATATCCTCGGGCTAGACCGACTCCGCTTATGCACAGTTCACCTGGCACGCCAATCGGCTGGAGTTGCCCGTCCGCTGCGAGTACATACACCTTCGTTTTGCCAATCGCTTTGCCAAGTCCATGTTCCTGCCAGACACCAGTGATAGGCAAAGCGGTTGTTACAACGCTGTTTTCCGTCGGTCCGTACTCGCTAACAAATGAAATTTTGGGATAATTCAGTATTTTTTCAATGAGCGCCCTGCTGAGCTTCTCACCACCAATCACCACACTGCGCATAGTTGCTAGTTGGGCTGGCTTCAACATATCCAGCAGGACTGCAAACATCCCTGTCGTAAATTGAGCGTGCGTAATCGAGTGCTCCTCTAACGCCTTCGCAATGGCCCCCGGATCTTTCAGTTCTTCATCTCGAATCAATACGACGGTTGCTCCTGTAATAAGAGGTGCGAAGAAGTGCGAGATGAATGCATCAAACACATACGGGCTGGCATGAAGTACTTTTCCCTGATCAAAATGGTAGGTTGCAGCTTTCCATTGAAGCGTATGAACGATGCTGCGATGTTCCACCATAACGCCTTTAGGCTGGCCTGTCGTGCCGGATGTATAAATGACATATGCTAAATTTTCGGGCTTTGCATTGTTTAAGAGATTTCCAGACATTTCGGCATCGATGCGGGCGTCATCCAATAGCAATACGGGGCACGGCGCTTCCTGCACAGAATCAGACAGCAATAGCAATGCACCGCTGTTCTTCAAGAGGAACTGGATACGTTCCACAGGATCTTCCAAAGAAAGAGGCAGATAAACAGAGCCTGCCTTAAGCACCCCGAACAAGGCGACGGCCATCTCTACGGAACGCCTGCACTGAACCGCAACAATACGTTCTGGCCCTGCACCGTAGCCCTGTATCATTCTGGCAAGTCGATTTGCCCGTTCGTTTAACTCTTGGTAGGTCAGGGCCTCATCCCCGCAAACGACGGCGACACGTTCCGGTGTCTTCGCCGCTTGCTCCTCAAACAGCGCATGCAGCGTCGTTGGCCGCTCAAGCAGCGCTTCTGCCCCTGTATCGTTAAAATGCACCAGCAACTGCTCCCGCTGACCTGCCGTCAGCAAGTCCATGCTTCCAAGCGTTGTATGCGAATCGCGGGTCACTTGACGCAGCAGCTCCGTAAAATGACCCACCCAGCGCTCTATCGTGGCCTGCTCAAACAGCTTCACCGCATATTCCAGCGTGCAACGCATGCCCTGCTCCTCTTCATTCACCGACAGCGTCAAATCGAATTTCGCCGCTCCGCTTTCTATTGGGTACGGCGTCCATTGCAGATCCGCCAGCTCCAGCTCCGATTGCTCCGTGTTTTGCAACACCAGCATCGCATCAAAAAGCGGATTCCGGCTCAAATCCCGCTGCCTGACTACCTGCTCCACCAGCTCCTCGAACGGATAGTCCCCGTGTTCAAAGGCGCTTAGCGCCGTCTGCTTCACTTCCTGCAAGTAGGCGGAGAACGGTTTTTCACCCGACGGGCTTAACCGCAGCGCCAGCGTGTTCACGAACATCCCCAGCATGCCCTGCAAGTCAGCATGCGAACGTCCCGCAATCGGCGTGCCGACGATCAGCTCCTCCTGACCGCTTAACCGGCCAAGCAACGCGCTGTACGCCGCCAGCAGCACCATATACACCGTCGCCCCGCTCGTACGGGCCAGCTCCCGCAGCGCTCCTGACAGCTCGCTGTCCAGCTCGAATTCTACGCGTGCTCCCTCGAAGCTGCGCACCGCCGGAAGCGGATAATCGAGCGGCAGGCTCAGCACCGGCAGCTCCCCGGCGAACTGCTCCAGCCAGTAGCGCTCCATCTCCTGATAAGCCGCGCTTTCCCGGTAGCTTTGCTGCCAGACCGCATAATCTTTATACTGCAAACGCAGCGGCTTCAGTTCTTCTCCTCCGTACAGCTTCGTAAACTCCTGCACAAATATACTCATCGACGTGCCGTCGGAAATAATATGATGCATATCGAACAATAGCAAATGATTCGCTTCGCCTACGCGCACCACCGTCATCCGCAGCAGCGGCGCTTCGCTGAGGTCGAACGGACGAAGGAAGGTGCGAACGCGCTCCTGTGCTTCCTCCTCCGTCGCCTCCTCGTAAGTTACCGTGAACACGGCAGACGCCACAATACGCTGCATCGGCTCCCCGTCAACTACTGCAAACTCTGTCCGCAGCGATTCGTGGCGGGCCACCAGCGCTTGCAGCGCCCTTTCCAGCCGCTGACGATCCAGCGGTCCTGACAGACGCAGAGCGACTGGCATGTTGTAACTAAGCTCCGCTCCCTCCAGCTGCTGTAGCACGTACAGGCGTTTTTGCGCTGAGGACAGCGGATACGCCTCCTGAGCCTTCACAGGCACCAGCGCTTCAAATTCGCGCTCGTCGGCTATTTCCAGCGTTGCTGCCAGCTCTTCAACGGTCGGATAGAGAAATACCTCTCTTAACGGCACCTCGGTCTCCAATGCTTGATGCATGCGCGATACAAGCGTCATCGCCCGGAGGGAATGGCCGCCAAGCGCAAAGAAGTTGTCGCGAATGCCAATGCGCTCAAGCCCCAGCACCTCCTGCCACAGCCGCGCGACTTCCGCTTCCACTGGTGTCCGCGGCGCTACATACGCCGCTTCGCTCTGTGCCCCGACTTCCGGCTTCGGCAGCGCCTTGCGATCCAGCTTTCCGTTAGGTGTTAGCGGCATCACGGTTAGGGATATGATGTGCGATGGGAGCATATACGAGGGAAGTCCCTCTGCCAGCTTGCTGCGCATCTCCTTCGCTCCCAGCTCGCTGCTGCCGGTCACATACGCGCACAATTCCGCTGTGTCCGTCTCCCTTTCGCCAGCGATCACCGTCACCACCGCTTCTTTTACCCCTTCGATTTGCAGCAGATGCGCTTCCACCTCGCCCAGCTCGATCCGGTAACCCCGTATCTT
>NZ_JCAALU010000040.1:0-7881 GCF_059609455.1 Paenibacillus liaoningensis | reverse complement strand
ATTTGAAGCAGGGCGACGCGATGCTGACGGTGCAGGATGAAGTGACGCTGAGCGGCGGAAAGGTCAACATCGTATGAGTCAGGTGATGACGCGGGAAGAGGCGCTGGCTGATTTTTTGGAGCGGCATGTGTTTGATCGGTGGCAGGAAGATGTGCTGCTTGTGAATGACATTTACGAAGAACATCAGGAAGCGATTGATGCGGAGCTGGCGAGAGCGTTTGAGGCGCTGTGTGAGAAAGCGGCTGAACTTCAAGCAGTAGAGAAACAAGGGAAGCTGAAATATATCTACATCTCCTATTTACGCACGAGCATCATGGAAGGCCATTGTACGTACCGTTTGGACGCGTATGATGAACGCTGGCTGATGGATACGTCTAACTGCACCGTACATTGGGAGCCTGCGTTTCTTTTCGCTCCGATGTTTGAGCGAGTCAAGCGGCTAGAACCGGAACGAGTTGCTTACGCACGGAAGGTCACGCTTATGGATATCGACGATATTCGCCAGCTGGAAGCAGAGAAATGCCACACGCTGGCGGTGGAATTCGTGCGTGGGCAGATGGAAAAGCTGATCGAGCTTGAAGCCTTCACCACGCTTGCGAAGGCGGAAGGCTGGGCGATTGCAATGGGGGAGTACCGCGATCAGACGGAAATATTGGCGGAGGATGGTCATGGCGTACGCGCACTGGATGAGCCTGGCGATAGCGAAAGCGCGGAAGAAGAGCTTCAAGAGCAGTGGCAAGGGCAGAAGGATGGAAAGGACGGTGCGTCCTGATGGACTATTTTGTACTGAAGCAAGATAGCCGCTACACGAGTACGCCGATGCTGGAAGGGTTGAGGGAGAAGCTGGACATGCGGGATATGTATGCGGCGACATCGTACCGGATACCGGACAAGCTGCTGTTTCAAGTCAAGGGAGAGAAAGACAGTGTGTTTACGGATGTGCTGGATCGGCAGCTCTTTTTGCTATCGGATGGATTGAAGCGGTTAGTGGAGCTGTACGAGCCGAGGGCGGTATACAAGATGGTCATTTTGATGCATATGCTGACTCGCCGCCAGCAAACGTATTACTTGCCCTTTTTTGAGGAGCTGCCGTGTTTAAGTCCGTATGCCGAGCTGCATCAGGATCAGCGAACGATTAAGCGTCTGGTGCTGGATCGGGAGCGTCTGCAAGGGAAGAAAATTGTGCGGGTGAGCGAAAGCGAGTTGTCGCTAATTGTCGTGCGGCTGGATGTAGCGGAGAGCCTGCTGCGACGGGAGCCTGTAGGCATTCGTTTGGAACGGGTGGAGCTGGCTTAGACGGAACGAGCGAAGGAGGAGAAGAGAATGGGAGACCAACCTGCCTATGTGGTGCGAGGGGCAACGATGGCCTGTACTTGTGGAACGCACAAGCGGCGGATTAATTTACCCGAAAGTCACGGGTCGTATGTCAATGGCAAGCCCATGATGAATGAGGACGATAATGGATCGGAAAATGTGCCGTATTTCGGCATATGCATCAGTCCGAAAATGGCCGCAGGACAAATCGTCTATTTGATTGACGAGGAGGGCAACAACATCGGGGGCCCGCCGTGCATGCCCGATTTTATGGGGAAATGGCTGCTTCCGAAGGAAAACGCGAAGGTGGACAATAAGCCTGCCCTGACGACGGATTCGTTTTTAAAGTGCGCGATGGAAGGGGAAGTCTTTTTTCTCTCGGACGGTCAGCACGACTCGGATTAAGCCAGGCAAGGACAATGGGGAGGAGGGATGCAGATGATCGGTTATGATCGATTGCGGGTGGAAGGCCCCTGCAAGCTGAAGCATATCACGGATGTGGCGATGAGCTGGAAGCCGGGCGAGCATGGGACGCTGCGGATTAGCGGGATCGTCGAGGAAGAGCTGCGGACGAATGCCACGCTAGAAGCGGTGTGGCAGGATAAAATCGCGTTGTACGACGAAGAAGAGGGCAAGCGGAAACCCCTGTTCAAGGGTGTCGTCACGTCCGTGCAGACGGTGCATCGCAATGGCGTATATACGGTTGAAATCGAGGCGGTATCGGGAAGCATCTATAGCGATCTGAAGAAGCGGAAGCGATCTTTTCAGGATACGAGCCAGACGTACGAGAAAATCATGACTACGGTGCTGCGTGCGTACCCAGGTGGTGATGTGCTGCTTCAACAGGGAGAGAAGGAAAAGCCATCTGAGCCTATCCTTCAATATGAGGAGACGGATTGGGAGCTTACAAAGCGGCTAGCGAGCCAGTTCCAGTCGGTCGTAGTCTGTGATATATTGGAAGAAACGCCGAAGCTGTTTATTGGGATGCCGGAGGGGAAAGAGCATAAGCTGCCTGATGGAGCATCGTATACGGTGAGTAAGGATTTAGCAGCGTTTCAGAAGGCAGGCGGACAGGAAGCGGGTCTGCATGATACAGATTTTTTCGGTTATGAAATACAATCCAAAACGTTCTATCGCTTAGGCGATCGCTTTAAGATTCGGGGATATATTGAGTTAATTGTTTCTTCAATGACGGCGAAATTGGAAAAAGGTCAGCTGATCTACCATTATAGGCTGTCGCGGGAAGCTGGGATACGAGAGCAGCCTATGATGAACCGCAGGCTGTCTGGCCTGACGCTGCAAGGAGAAATTCTGGCGGTGAAAGGGGAACAGGTGCAGGTGCATCTGGCGATTGATGACAAGCAGGACAAGGGAACGGCGCACTGGTATCGTTATGCTCCGGAGACGGGAAGCGCGATGTACAGTATGCCGCAGGTAGGGACGAAAGCGAATCTGTATCTGGCAGATGCAGGTGGTCAAGAAGCGATTGTTACCGGAGGCGTGCGAACAAACGGAGCGAGTGCGGAGAAGACGGCCGATCCGAATAACCGTTATTTTGGCACGGAGCATGGCAGTGAAATGAAGCTGTCGCCGACGGGAGTCGAGTTCACAGGCGGAAGCAAGGAGCCGCTATTCTTGAAGCTGGACGATGCCGTAGGCATTATCTTGAGCAGCCCGCGCAAACTGACGATGACGGCGAAGGAAGAGATTTCGCTGTTTACGCCAAAGCGTGTGGTGATTGGCGCGCAAGCGCTACTCGTAGCGAAGAAGACGAGCGCGCCGAGCGGGATTACGCTGGAAGGCGAGTATAACCTGATGGGGGCGCAGATCCGAACGGAGGGGAAGGATCGGACTGGCTATGCGCCGTATGACGATGCGCCAGTAGAAGGTGAGCCGCCTCCTCCACCGCCACCACCGGAAAAACCGCCATTCAGCTGGGGAAAACTAGCGAGAAATGTGCTGGCAGGATTGGCTGTCGTCGCAGTAGTTGCGGTAGCAGCGGCATTTACGGTAGCCACGCTGGGAGCGGGCGCGGTCGTTGTCGGCGCAGTGCTAGCTGGAGCAGCCATTGCAGGAACCGCCGCGGTAGTGAGCCAAGCGGTGTCCGATATTGCCCGCGGTGAGGTCAGCGATATGGGCACCTATGTGTCAACGGCCTTTCGAGAATCAGTTATCGGGGCGATATCTGGGGCGGTGTTTGGCCCGTTTGGTCCGATGGCGAACCTAGGTGGACGAATGGCGTTTGGTGCGGTACAGAATGGGTTTGAGAGTGTCATTCGTCAGACGATGGAAGGCAAAGGGTTTAGTTTTGGCACACTGGCACTGGATATGGGGATTGGCGGTTTAACCGGTGGTATAATGGATTCACGGCTCACGAAGGCGATTGGTAAAGGTATTAAAAATGGAGTAAGCAGTCTTAGTAAGTGGGTAGACGATGGTTGTCGTAAAATATATAAGACGCTATGGGACATTGGGTTAGATCATAAGGCTTTTGTAAATTGGAGCTTGAAAAAGCTGCAAGGCGCCGCCTTTGCCTTGAAGAATATGAATAATGAACTGCTTCCAGCAGGAGCTAGTGGTCCAGGGAACAATTATTGGCATCATAGTTCGTCTGATCCGCAGATTCCAAAAGGTGGTAACGGTTCGGGTGGTAATAAGTTTGACAAAATAAAAGAACGAATTAATACTTTAGACGAAGAAATAGCAAAATTGAAAAAAGAGGGAAATGAAGAAGAGCTAAGAAAGCTACTACGTGAAAGAAACAAATTGGCTAACAAAATAGATACTGTTGATGAAATAAGTAATAATTATGATTTGACAGCTGCAAAGGAGTATGAAAGAAAAATCGATAACTCAAAATACTTTAGTCATGATAAGGGTGACTATGGGGAAGAAGTTGCGAAAATAGTAGCAAAAGACAATGACTTAGGTAAAGACATTTCCTCCATGTTCCAAGTTGGTAGAAATGGTATAGATGCAACATTTTTATCAAAGGGTCCGCCACCTAAGTTAACAATGATTGAATCAAAGGCATCAGATTCAGCTACATTCACCTATTCAGATAAGCAGAAATTGGGAGGGGGAAAATATTTTCAAGATATGCTAAAAAATAAGGATGCAAGATATGCAGATTTTAATAAGAAACTTAAAAAATTATTAAAAGAGAATCCCGGACTTCAATTTGATTTTATTAGAGTAGAAACAGATATTAAAATAACTAAAACTGGATTTGGAGTAGATGAGTTGAAGATAAAAGATTGGAATGAAAAATAATTGATCTAAGGGAGGATATAATGTTAAATCCCAAAAAATTAGCCATGGCATATAAAAGATATAGCAAAAACTTTGTAGATGGGATCAGATTTGAAGATATTAAAGAAGAGTATGAAGAGAACTATAGTGAAATTTATAATATTATCCAAATGAATGAAATAGAGAAAGACCATGTTTTATTAATAGATTTAGATACAATTTCCTCGTTTTACTTATCAAAATGGAAAAATGATGTATTAATAAATGGCGGTAATCAAGTAGAAGAGTTTAAAAAAATACAAATTGTCGTCTTTTATCAGTGTATGGCGCAGGATCTTTATAAAATTCGTTACCCTAATATGATGACAGAATACACTTTTAAGGAAGTTATTATTGCCTTAATTCATTTTACGATATTCGGATGGGAGAAAGAGGAAAATATCCTATTTGGGTTTATGGTCGATCATCTTGGTGGAAATATATTGAACGCTAACGAAATGAACAAACATACCTGGTTCCTACTAGAATTATATTTGCAATATAGAAATAAAATGATTATGGGAACCAACCAGAACGTGCATCTTGCTGTGAAAGAAAATTTAAAAGAAGCGGGGCTACCATTCAACTTAATACCAGAAGATATAGATATTTATAAGGAAGTATTGGAAGGATGGTCAACTAATCATCCAGAAGAGTTAGAAACTTTGATAAGTAAAATGGTTTTGTTTCATTCTATATTAGCCTCAGAAATAGGTCAATCCATTGAATTTGGTGACTTTGTATATGCGTTCTATCCATATGAAATTTTGTTCCTTATACATGTAAGAGAAAAACAAGGTTTGATGGTTCCTAAACAATTTGATGATTTTTTGATGAATATGCCAGAGGCGAAAATGGAAATAGGATATCCTGAAACTTATCCAGAGTGGGATCCTTCATTGAAGCTTATAGATAACTTCTATCGCAAAAACTATCCTGCATATATCCCGAATAAGCATGGGGAATTGTTTCAATAATAAAAATGGAGGAAAACGACATGTATGGTGAAGAGATTGTCCAGTTTATATTCGAGGATAGCAAAGAGATAGAGACAATTTTACGTAAACCGGAATCTTTGGACATACACGATGTTATATTAGAATATGGATTGTCTACTAAGAAATTTCTCTTTCTTGATTATAAAGGTGAGGAAGGTTGCGAAATAGTAAATTATATTTTGGATTATGAATTTATTCATAACATTGAATTAGCATCACAAGATGAACTTGAAGAGTTAGGAGTTTTTCAGTATGAATTATTACCACAAAAAATAAGAAAAGTTAACAAATTAATATCACAAAAAGGATATGGACTATTTTCTTATCCTACCTCTGGTGATTTTTATGCATTATTCATTGCCAAATTAGATAACAAAACTAAATTACTGCAAGTAGAGCTTCTTTTTGATGATAGGATTCCATTTAAAGAAAGATTAATAAAGTATTTTTATTAAAACAAGACTTAAAATATTGCTGATTTTTAATTTTCAGGCAGGAGGAAATACGAAAGAATGTTACTCAATCTGAGAGATGAATTTTATAAGACATAGTGGTGTTTTCAGAACAAACATTAAAGGTGCTTACTCAGTCTGGATGGTTTACAGGTAGGGAAATTGATATTAGCGAAACAAATAAAATGTTGAAGTCAAGAGGTTTCGACGTATTTCCATGTGTTGAACAATTACTTCGAGAGTTTGGCGAATTGGAATATTCTTACTTAAAATTGGATGGGAAAGTTGAATCTTTTCATTTTAAACCCAAGCTTGTATTGGGAGACATAATGGAAAGAGAAGATTATTCAGAGTTTGAGTATTGGTTTAACGAACCGTTAGTTGTAATTGGCGAAGCCTATCGTCGCAACATGAATATGTTTATGTCAGAAAGCGGGAAAATTTATGGTGAATACGGAGGATATCAATTATTCAAATTTGGTGAAAATATTTATGAAGCCTTAGAAGCGTTATGCCTACCTAAGCCTATAGAGGAAATAAAAGATCCAAGTTTACCCTGATTTTGTTCGTAAGGAATGTGGAGTTTTTTGATTCTTTTTTATAAAATGTCTTCATCTATTAAAACCAAAGATTTATTTCAACTTAAAAAGTTGAAGTGAATCTTTTTTTATTTTTAACTCGGCCGCAGCCGCCGCTAAACGAAGCGAGAGTGCAAGCAGCCAAAAGCCCACCCGATCAACACCCTCGCAGACATCTATATGACCGAAAGCCCCTATGAGCAAATTACCGCCCTGACCATTGTAAAAGAAGTGAATGAGCATATCCAGCTGACGCTGAGCGGCATTGTGCCGGAGAGCAAGCTGGATGTCTATATCGAGCGCATCTCGGACAATGAGCCGATTGAGGTGTACACGCAGACGGAGGAGAGCGGCAAGCGGACGCTTTTTCACGGCATCATTACTAACGCCCGCATCCAAGTGGTGCAAAACGTGCGCACGCTGACGATCGAAGCACAAAGTCGCACGTTCCTGATGGATCTCAAAAAGGAAAAGCGCTCCTACCAAAACGGGCAGCAAACGTATGAGCAGATTTTGAACCAGTTGGCGGCAGATTATCCGAATGCGAATGTCGTTGATGAAGCTTCTAAAGGCAAGGCCATAGGCGGCCTAATCATGCAATATCTAGAAACCGACTGGGCATTTGCGAAGCGGCTGGCGTCGCATTTTAATATGCCGCTACTGGCGATCAGCGCGATGCCGGGCATCCGTTTTTATGCGGGCGTGCCGGAGGCGGGCGGCGAGGTCGTGCTGACAGAGACGAACTATTCGATCCGTAAGGAAATGGGCGTCTATAAGCAATTGGCTGAAAATAGCAAAGCGAGCTTTACCGAGCAGGGCCGGATGATCTATGAAGTGACGAGCCATACTGCCATTGAACTGGGCAGCGCCGTTCAATTTCAGCGTCGCTCCTTGTTCGTATACCGGGTGGAAGCGCGCACGGAGCAAGGACTGCTGGTCTACCATTACGATCTTCGAGAGCGGGAAGGATTTCGCTGCGGCACCCGTTATCTGGAGGAGATTACGGGTATTTCGCTATTCGGCACGATTGCTGGTGTGGAGAAAGACAAAGTAAAGCTGAAGCTGAAAATCGACGGCGGAGGAGCAGATACGTGGTTTCCGTATTCGACGGTGTATTCATCGCCAGACGGGAGCGGCTGGTACTGCATGCCGGAGATCGGCGATGAGGCAAGGCTGTATTTTCCGGATGCAGAGGAGAAAAATGCGTTTGCAGCGAGCTCGGTTGATGTCGCATCTTCGGATACGACG
>NZ_JCAALU010000039.1:0-9502 GCF_059609455.1 Paenibacillus liaoningensis | reverse complement strand
AGAATTGCCCGTGCTGGAGCTGCCGACGGACGCAGCACGTCCTGCGATAAGACAGTCCGATGGAGCCGCGTTTGACTTTGAGCTCGATTCGCATCAGAGGGATGCGCTGCACGAGCTTGCTGGTCAGCATGGATCTACGCTGTATATGGTGCTGTTAGCGGCGTATACGATTTTGCTGCATAAATACTCCGGGCAAGAAGACATTATCGTCGGTACGCCGATTGCAAGCAGAACGCATCCGGACGTAGAGCCGCTAATTGGAATGTTCGTCAATACCCTTGCGATCCGCACATATCCGCACGGCAGCATGCCGTTTTTAAGCTATTTGCAGGAAATGAAGGAAACGGCGCTCGGAGCGTACGAGCATCAGGACTACTTGTTTGAACAATTGGTAGAAAACGTGCAGGTTAATCGTGATTTAAGCCGCAATCCAGTGTTTGATGCCATGTTTGTCCTGCAAAATACAGAAAACACAGGCATTCGTATAGAAGGGCTTGAATTAAAGCCATATCAGAGCGAATACGCGATAGCTAAATTCGACCTAGTTCTGGATGTTCGGGAAGAAAGCGACGGACTATCATGCAGCCTACAGTACGCAACAGCTTTATTCAATAGGGAAACGGCGCAGCGGATGGCGAAGCATTTTGCTCATTTGGTAGACAGCATTATTGAAGCACCTGAGGCAGAGATTTCTGATCTGAGCATGCTGAGCAGCATAGAGCTTTCACAGATTTTGCACGCTTTCAACGATACAACAGCGGAGTATCAGCGGGAGAAGACGATTCAGCAGCTGTTTGAGGAGCAGGCGCAGCAAAATCCGAACGCTGTAGCCGTTCGGTTTGAGCAGGAGCAGCTGACGTATCGGGCGTTGAACGAACGAGCCAATCGCTTGGCCCGAACACTGAGGGCTGCAGGTGTGAAGCCTGATCAATTGGTGGGCATTATGGCCGAGCGCTCGCTGGATATGGTCGTTGGCTTGATGGCGATTTTAAAAGCAGGGGGCGCATATGTGCCGATTGATCCGGACTATCCGCAGGAACGAATCAGCTACATGCTGGAAGACTCTGGGACGCAGGTGCTGTTGGTTCAGGAGCAGAGGCAGCAGCAAGCTGTGTTTGAAGGCACGGTCATTTTGCTGGATCACGAGCAGTCTTATCATGAAGATAGGGCCAATCTGGAATCCGTCAATGCGCCGAGCGATGCGGCCTACGTCATCTACACATCGGGGACGACA
Source organism: Paenibacillus liaoningensis (assembly GCF_059609455.1). Lineage (NCBI taxonomy): Bacteria > Bacillati > Bacillota > Bacilli > Caryophanales > Paenibacillaceae > Paenibacillus > Paenibacillus liaoningensis. The sequence continues at coordinate 8,268 of NZ_JCAALU010000039.1, read as the reverse complement.
GGCAAGCCGAAAGGAACCTTGATCGAGCATAAAAATGTTGTGCGGCTGCTGTTCAACAGCAAAAACTTGTTTGATTTCGGCCCGTCGGATACGTGGACGCTGTTCCACTCGTTCTGCTTTGACTTCTCGGTATGGGAGATGTATGGGGCTTTGCTGTACGGAGGAAAATTGGTCATCGTGCCGTCGCTGGCGGCAAAAAATCCGGCGCAGTTTCTGCGATTGCTGGCTGAGCAGCAAGTGACGATTTTGAACCAGACACCAACCTATTTCTACCAATTGCTGCGTGAAGCGCTGGCAGAGGAAGCGCCGATGCTGAGCGTGCGCAAGGTCATTTTTGGCGGTGAGGCACTAAGCCCGCAACTGTTAAAAAACTGGAGGGCGAAATATCCAGCGACGCAGCTGATCAATATGTACGGCATTACGGAAACGACGGTACATGTCACGTACAAAGAGATTACCGAGGTAGAGATTGAGCAGGCGAAAAGCAATATCGGCCGTCCGATTCCTACGCTAAAAGTATACGTGCTGGATGCAAAGCGCAATTGCGTGCCTGTCGGTGTGATTGGGGAAATGTATGTAGCTGGCGAAGGGCTGGCGCGTCTGTACTTGAACCGTCCTGATTTGACAAGTGAGAAGTTTGTGGACAATCCTTTTGATGCTGGCGCAAAAATGTACCGTTCCGGGGATTTGGCCAGATGGCAGCCAGATGGCAGCATCGAGTATTTGGGCCGAATCGATCATCAAGTGAAAATTCGCGGGTACCGCATTGAGCTTGGCGAAATCGAAACGCAGCTGACCAAGGTGGAAGCAGTGCAGGAGGCAATCGTTCTCGCCCGCGAGGATGGAGGCGGAGAGAAGCATCTTTGCGCGTATTTTGTAGCGGATCAGCCGTTTGCGGTAAACGAGATAAGAAGCCTGCTATCGCAAGAGCTGCCGGGCTACATGATTCCGTCGTACTTTGTGCAGATGGATCGGATGCCGCTGACATCGAACGGAAAAATCGACCGCAAAGCGCTGCCAGCGCCTGAAGGCAGTTTGCAAACAGGAGAGGAGCATGTCGCGCCGCGCACGTCGCAGGAAGCGCAGCTTGCGGAAATTTGGCGGGAAGTGCTCAGGCTGGAGCGGGTTGGTGTAAAGGACAATTTCTTCGAGCTTGGCGGCCACTCTTTAAGGGCAGCAACGCTGGTAAGCATGGTGCGTAAAGCGATGAATGTGGACCTCCCGCTGCGGGATGTGTTCCACTTCGCTACCATTGAACAGATGGCGTATGCGATTGGTAAGCTGGAACAAGCTTCTTACAGCTTCATTCCTTCAATTATTGAAGAAAACGAATTTTATCCGCTGTCCTCAGCGCAAAAACGCCTGTACGTGCTACAGCAGCTGGAGGGAGCGGAGCTTAGTTACAACATGCCAGTCGCTCTGCGTCTGTCAGGACCGCTGGATCGTCAGCGGCTGGAAAGGGCGCTGCAAGCGCTGGTGGCCCGCCACGAATCGCTGCGGACAGAGTTTGCAGTAGTTGACGGGGAGCCGATGCAGCGTATTGTGGCGTCTGCCGTGTTCTCGGTAACTTACGAGGAGGCGACGGAGGAGGAAGCACAGGAGCGCGTTCGCACCTTCCTTCGTCCGTTCGACCTCAGCGAAGCGCCGCTGCTGCGGACGACGGTGGTGCGCGTAGGCGAAGCGAATCATTTGCTGTTGTTCGATATGCATCATATTATTTCCGACGGCACGTCGATGAGTATATTTGTGCAGGAGTTTACGAAGCTGTATGGAGGAGAAGAACTGGAGCCACTGCGTTTGCAGTATAAAGATTATGCGGTCTGGCAGCAAAGCTGCCGGGAAAGCGCGTCTTATCAGGAGATGGAGCGCTACTGGCTGGAGCAGTTCGCCGGGGAGCTGCCGGTGCTGAGCCTGCCGCTCGATTATCCGCTTCCGGCGGTGCGGAGCTTCGAGGGAGCACGCGTAGAATTCGAGCTGGACAGCGAGCTGTCAGCAGCGCTGCGGGAGCTGGCCCGTACGAGCGGGGCGACGGTGTATATGGTGCTGCTGGCGGCGTACAGCGTGTTGCTTGGCCGGTTAAGCGGTCAGGAGGAGCTGATCGTTGGCACGCCGATTGCGGGACGTTCGCATGCTGACTTGCAGGGCATGCTGGGGATGTTCGTGAACACGCTGGCGCTGCGGCTGAGCCCGTCGGGTGAAAAACCGTTCTCTGCCTACTTGCAGGAAGTGAAGCAGACGGCGCTAAGCGCCTTCGAACACGGGGACTATCCGTTCGAGGAACTGGTGGAGCAGGTAGTCAGGCAGCGGGATTTGAGCCGCAATCCGCTTTTTGATGCGATGCTGGTGTTGCAAAACACGGAGCAGTCGGAGCTGGAGCTGGCGGATCTGCAATGGACGCCGTACCCAGTAGAAAGTGGAGCGGCGAAATTCGATTTGACGCTGTCGGTAAGTGAAGAGGAGCAGGGCATGCGTTGCACGCTGGAATACGCGGTGAAGCTGTTCGAGCGGGCCACGATTGAGCGCTGGGTGGGTCATTTTACGGAGCTGCTGCGTCAAGTGACCCGCGATTCGCATACAACGCTGGGAAGCATGGACTTGCTGACGGCAGGGCAGCGGGAGCAGTTGCTGGTGGACTTTAACGATACAGGGGCAGAAGTGCTGCTAGAGCAGCGGGCGACGCTGCATGCGCTGTTTGAGGAGCAAGCGGCGAAGACGCCGGAACGTGTCGCCGTCGTTTGCGGGGAGGAGGCCTTGACCTACCAAGAGCTGAACGAACGCAGCAGCAGTGTGGCGTTTAATTTGCAGAAGCGCGGCGTGGCGCCAGCAGATGTTGTTGCCATCATGCCTACGCGTTCCGTGGAACTGATCGTTGGCATCCTAGGCATTTTGAAAACGGGCGCTGCTTATGTGCCGATTGATCCCGACTATCCGACAGAACGGATTCATTTCATGCTGGAGGACAGCAGGGCTCGTTTTTGCCTGACGCATCAAGCACATGTTCATCAAGTTAAACAATCAGCAGTGGAGGTTCTTCTGCTAGACGGGTTAGAAAAACTAGAGGAGCATTCCGAACAGCCTTTACCTGCAATCCTTCCGACAGATGTAGCTTACATCATTTATACGTCCGGTTCGACCGGCAGGCCGAAAGGCGTTATGATCGAACACCGCTCTGTCGTTCATTTGTGCAGATGGCATCAGGCCTATTTTGATATGAGTGCAACAGATCGGACAACCCAATATGCAGGTATTGGTTTTGATGCAGCGGTGTGGGAAATATTCCCTTCCCTTACGATAGGAGCCGCCGTGCATATCGTACCGGAAGATTTGCGTCTGGACCCTGTCGCCTTAAATGCCTATTTTGAGGAAAAAAACATAACGGTCAGCTTCTTGCCGACACAGGTGTGCGAACAGTTTATAACGCTGGAAAATCGTTCTCTGCGCGTTTTGTTGACGGGCGGGGATCGTTTGAAGAAAATCAGTCATACTAGGTATGCTTTATACAACAACTATGGACCTACAGAAGGTACAGTGCTTGCTACATCGGCCCGAGTGGATGCATCCCTTGCTGTCATACCGATCGGGAAGCCTATTTCTAACACCCGAGTGTATGTACTTACCCAGGAGAACGGCTTGCAGCCTGTTGGTGCTGTTGGTGAACTGTGCATAAGCGGAGTCGGTCTAGCCCGAGGGTATTGGGATAGAGCGGATCTGAATTTGGAAAAATTTGTGACGAACCCGTTTGAGCCAGGGGAGCGAATGTACCGTACGGGGGACTTGGTTCGCTGGCAGGCGGATGGTTCCTTGACGTATGTGGGACGAAGGGATGAACAGGTGAAAATTCGCGGTTACCGCATCGAGCTCAGTGAGATTGAGGCGGTGCTGCTGCGGGGGACAGGGGTTCGCGAGGTCATCGTGCAGGCGCTGTCGGATGCGGGGGGCAGCCATCAGCTGTGCGCCTACGTCGTAGGCAGCGAGCTGGAGATTCCGAGGCTGCGCAGCTTGCTGTCGGCTTCCTTGCCCGCCTATATGGTGCCGGCCTCCTTTGTACAGCTGGAGAGCCTGCCGCTCACGGCCAACGGCAAAGTGGACCGTCAGGCGCTGCCGATGCCGGAGGCTCAGGCCTCGCACCTCCCGTATGCTCCGCCTCGCACAGCGATGGAGCACGCGCTGGTGACGGTATGGCAGCAGGTGCTCGGCGTGCCGGAGGTGAGCATCCATGACCATTTCTTTAATCTGGGCGGCGACTCGATCAAAGCGATTCAAGTCGCTTCCCGGCTGCTGCAGGTCGGGTACAAGCTGGAAATGAAGACGTTATTCCGCTATCCGGTGGTGGCGCAGCTAGGCACCCATCTGACGGCGGTTACCCGCACGGCGGAACAAGGAGAAGTACACGGGGCGGTGCCGCTGACGCCGATTCAGCACTGGCTGGTGGAACGCGATCCCGTCGACCTGCATCATTTCAATCAGGCGGTCATGCTGTATCGGGAAGAGCGATTTGACCGCGTGGCGCTAAGCGTGGCGATGCAGCACCTCGCCACCCATCATGACGCGCTGCGGATGACGCTGACGCAGGCCGAGGACGGCAGCTATGTCGCTTGGAACCGGAAGGTGGCGGACGGTGAGCTTTACAGGTTGGACGTTTTCGATTTCCGGGGTGAGCCCGGATGGAGCGAAAAGGTCGAAGCCGTTGCCGCTGAGCTGCAAGGCAGCATTTCGCTAGCGACCGGCCCGCTCATGCGGCTGGGCTTGTTCCAAGGTGGGGATGGGGATCATTTGCTCCTCGTCATTCATCACTGGGTCGTGGACGGGATATCTTGGCGAATTCTGTTTGAAGATTTTTCCACTGCGTACGAGCAAGCAGTACAAGGGGAAGACATCCGGTTGCCACAGAAAACGGACGCATTCCAGACATGGGCGCAGCAATGGAGCGCTTATGCAGGAAGTCCGGCAATGGAGGCGCAGCGTGCGTATTGGAAACGGATCGTAGAGATGGCGGTTCCGCCGCTGCCCAAGGATTACGACGCAGTCGACTCAGAAGCCTCCACGCTAGCCGCTAGCCAAACGCTGGCCGTGGAGTGGTCGCAAGTCCAGACGCAGCAACTGCTGAAAGAAGCGCACCGAGCTTACGGAACGGAGATCAATGATTTGCTGCTCACTGCCCTGGCGATGGCGGTTCAGGCGTGGAGCGGTATGGGGCGTGTGGGGATCATGCTGGAAGGACACGGCAGGGAAACGATCCTCCCGGATTTGGATGTCAGCCGGACGGTCGGCTGGTTCACGAGCGCGTACCCGGTGGTGCTGGAGATGAAGCCAGAGATGACCTTGTCGCAGCAAATCAAGCGAGTGAAGGAAACGCTGCGAGCGATTCCGGACAAAGGAGTCGGCTACGGCCTCCTGCGGTATGTGTCCAAGCAGGTGGAAGGAGAAGACTGGTCGTGTGACCCCGATATTTCCTTCAATTACTTGGGACAGTTTGATCAGGATTTGGAGCGCAGCGCGCTTGAGCTATCCCCGCTCTCCTCGGGAGAGGCGATCAGCAGTAGAAGGCAACGAGCCGCGCTGCTGGAATGCAACGGGATGATCGCGGAGGGAACGTTGCGCCTGACCGTTAGCTACAGCGCCGCGCAGTACCGTCCAGCGACGGTGGAGCAATTCGCGCAGCGGTTAAAGCAGAGCTTGGAGGCGGTGATCGCGCATTGTATGGCGCAGGAGCGGACGGAACTGACGCCAAGCGATGTGGGGCTGCCTGATCTGACGCAGGATGAGCTGGATGCGTTGGTGCAGCGAAGCGCAGCCATCGGAGAGCTGGAGGAGGTGTACGCGCTGACGCCGATGCAGCAGGGCATGTTGTTCCACAGCCGCCTGGACCCGCAAGCGGGGGCTTATGTGAACCAGATGCAGCTAACGCTGCAAGGGGAATTGGATGTGGCAGCGTTTGAACGAAGCTGGCAAACGATCGTTCAGCGGCATGCGGTGCTGCGGACGAGCATCGACAGCGGGTGGAGAAACGAGCCGCTGCAAGTCGTGTACCGCCACCGACCGTTCCAGCTCGCGTATGCCGATCTGTCGCTGAAACCCGTCACCGAGCAGGTAGCTGACGTGGCGCAGTGGCGGACGGCGGACCGGAGGCAGGGCTTTGATGTGGAAGCGGAGAGCCTGATGCGAGTGGCGTTGTTCCGCACAGGGGAGCATACGCACGAGCTGGTCTGGAGCTTCCATCATATTGTGATGGACGGCTGGTGCTTGCCGCTGGTGATGGAGGAAGTGCTGCGCACTTACAGTGCCTACAGCGCCAACAGCATCTCGGGTAACGAAGAGGCGCGGCAGGAGCAGGAGCAGCCAAAAGGGCAGGCGTATAGCGCCTATATCCGCTGGCTGTCGGAGCAGGACGAGGCGTCGGCGCTGCGCTACTGGAAGGAACGACTGTCGGGCTGTGAAGCACAGGCGGTGTTCCCGAAACGCCAGCGCCAGACGTCAGGCTATGAAGCGAGGCGTGTGAGCGGAATCGTGCCACGGGAGCAAAGCGAGCGAATCGCGGCGGCGGCCAAAGCGCATGGCGTAACGATGAACACGCTGCTGCAAACGGCATGGGGATTGCTATTGCACCGCTACAGCGGTAGCCGGGATGTGGTGTTTGGCGGGGTGGTGTCGGGCCGACCTGCCGACCTTCCAGGCGTGGAAAGCATGATCGGACTGTTCATCAACACGCTGCCCGTCCGGGTCGCGTGCGAGGGTCAGGATACGGCGGCGGATGTGCTGCGGCGGATGCAGGCGGACGCGCTGGCTGCGCAAGCCTATGGCTACTATCCGCTGCATGAGATCCAGGCGCATTGCACCGGAACGAGAGAGCTGTTTGACCATATTTTAGTGTTCGAGAATTATCCGATGCCGACGAGCTCGGAAGCCTCCCTGGATGCGAGCGGTCTGGCGATTACCAGCGTGCAGGCAGACGAACAAACGAATTATGACCTGAATGTGATGATTCAGCCTGGAGAAGAACTGGTCGTACATTTCGACTATAACGGACAGGTATACGAACAGGAGGCTATGGAGCGGGTGCAGGGTCACTGGCTGCAACTGGTGGAACAGATCGTGAGCCAGCCGAACGTGCCGGTCACGCAGTTGGAGCTGCTGACGGCAGAGCAGCGGGAGCAGCTGCTGGTGCACTTTAACGCTACGGAGCTGGAGCTCCCTGAGAACGCGACGGTGCATGGGCTATTCGAGCAGCAGGCTGCCCGAACGCCGGGGCATCCGGCGCTGGTGAGTGGACTGGCCGTGTGGACGTACGGCGAGCTGGACGGGCAAGCCAACCGCATCGCGGGCTGGCTGCGCGCGCAGGGCGTGAGCAGTGAAGACCGCGTCGGTGTGCTGCTGTCCCGTTCGCCTTGGCTGATCGCCGGTCTGCTGGGGATTATGAAAGCTGGTGCGGCCTATGTGCCACTGGATCCGGCGCTGCCAACCGGACGCATCGAAGGGATGGTCCGGGATGCCGGAATCCGCATTCTCTTAAGCGAAGAAGCACAGCGGGAAACGGTGGCGGGCTGGGTAGAAACCCCGCTGCGTCAGGTGCTGTGTCTGGAGGAGCAGGGCTCAGATGGACAGCAGAAGGAACATGCCTCAGATAGACAGCAGAAGGAACATGCCTCAGATAGACAGCAGAAGGGGCAAGCCTCAGATAGACAGCAGAAGGAGCAAACCTCAGATAGTTTACAGCAGGAGGAGCAAGCTTCACAGGTGAGGTTTGCCTCCGTGGAGGAGCTGAAAGCTTACTCCACGGCATCAACGGAGGTGGAGACTCGCGCTGAGGGCAGCGCGTATGTGATCTACACCTCGGGGACAACCGGCACGCCGAAAGGCGTGGTGGTGGAGCATCGGAACGTCGTCAACTTTATGACGGGGATGGTGGAAGCACTGCCCTTTGCGCCATCTGCGACCATGCTCAGTGTGACGACGGTGTCCTTTGACATCTTCGTGACCGAGAGCTGGGTACCGCTGAGCTGCGGCATGCAGGTTCTGCTGGCGAGCGAGGCGGAGCAGCAGGACCCTGCACAGCTGGCTGCGCTGCTCACGAAGCATCCAGCCCAGGTGATGCAGACGACGCCTTCCCGGCTGGTGATGCTGCTGGAGGATGCGCGCAGTGCCGCAGCGCTGCGTCCGATGCAGGCGCTGCTGATTGGGGGGGAGCCATTCCCTGTCACGCTGGAAAGACAATTGCGCGTTCAAACGGAGGCGGAGCTGTACAATATGTACGGCCCGACGGAAACGACG
>NZ_JCAALU010000038.1:0-13315 GCF_059609455.1 Paenibacillus liaoningensis | reverse complement strand
CTGTAAACGTGCGTCGTTGTTTTGGCATTGTAGAGATCCGCTCCTTAGGATGATAGGTTTATTCTACAAGCCCTCATTTTTATTGTCCAACTAAGTGTAGCCGATCCAGATGTTCTGAAAATGAGGAAAGGAGTATTGCAAGCAAAAGGTAAGGATGATAAGGCATTATCTTGGTCGACTAATATGATGTTGCCTGGTTGGGTATCTACTGCAGAAGCTATTACTGCAACGGGGTTATTTAGCGTCGTTTTTGATGGTAACGGACATGTTTCAATTGCTCCGACTGCCGCCGCACAGAAGGCATTTGGGACTATGGCGGACTGGAGAAATAGCTACGATAATGCGAATACTACTCGTCATTTTTATACAGCCATCCTTATGACGGTCAGCATTGCAGTTAAATAATACTTATAGTAAAGGTCGGGGAATATGAATGTTAATTTCGGTGACATAGTTGCAGGCGAGCGAGTAGGGAAGTATAAATTGGGGAGTAGTTTGGAGGAATTACTTGAAGTGATTGAATCTCCTTATGTCATATCAGAGAGCTCGAATACAATAAATATAGATATAGATAATATTCACTTCTTTGTATCGAAAAAAACGGGAGAATTATCAACGATAACTGTATTTGGTGATTATAAAGGGAAATACTTAAGTAAGATTTGCATAGGTTCAACATTAATGGATTTAGAGGATTTAGATATAGTAGATTTAGAGTATGATTCAATGGAAAACGAATATAATATGCAAGGTCTTACATTTTGCTTTTCATTAAAAAATGAACAGGGTGAAAGGTTTTTAGAGTATATGGTAATATGGAAATCGATAGAATGACATTCAGCTAAATTACCACTCTCATTATTATGTGTTTGATTATAATATTCTAAGATAATTTCACATGAAATAATCCGACCACATGCGAGTGTAAGCTCCGTGTGGTTTCTTTTTGTTTATAATATCAGATACTGCACTTCTTATTCGATTTATTGCATAGAATTGCTCGATATTTCATCTTTTCTCACGATTGAATCTGAAAGGTGAAGTTGGAAAACGTGGGGATGATAACTTCACATGGAAAGAACTTCAGGAGATAGCTAGACAATTTGTCGAAAAATAAGGAGGGTGTAACTATTGAGTTTTATTTCTGGAGCTTGCTCATTAATAATTAGAGGCGAGAACCTAAACAAAGAAAGTATTTCCGAAGGATTGAATATCAATCCATCAAATTATACGTTCAAAGGACAAACTATCAACAAGACAAAATACAAAGCACCTAAGGACGTTTGGAGTTATAAGATAGAAATTGAAAATAACGAGTCTCCAAACACTATTCTGCATAAACTTGTTTCAGAGTTACAGCAATCTGAAAAATATATCTCCGAAACATCCTTCGAAAATATTTGTATTCGGTTATATCTACAATCTGATTTGGCTCAAATGTATTTTGAATTACAGCCCAGTGTTTTAAACGATTTAGCAAAATTAAAAATACGGTTTGAAGTTTCAATATTGTCTTGGGGAGGGGTGGAGGATGAAGTTACCACATAAACCCTACACAGGAGTATCAGCCATGAGCTATCAACATCTTACCACAAGAGAGCGAAGTCAGCTAGAATTGCTGCATCAATTGGGATGGTCGGCTAGAGCGTATGCCTTGTAGAGCGCTTAACCGCTCTACAAGGCATAAAGATTTATTTTGCTGATCCGTATTCATCCTAGCAGCGAAGTACAAATGAAAATGCAGACTGACTGCTAAGAGAGTGTTTGCCAAAGGCTTTGGTTTTGTAGATGTTTCAGAAGAGGACTTAACGTGCGCTTTGTTTCTCCTGAATAATCGACTACGAAAATGTCTGGGATGGAAAACACCATACGAAGCTTTTAGGGTTGAAGTGTCGCACTTAGATTGACAATCCGCCATGAATTTGAAGAGAGGTTAGCACATATTGGGGAGGTTAGATGATGTTCAGTTTGAATTACTATTTGCATTATGATACATACCCCAAAGTTGGAATTGGACCGTTTCAATTAGGGAATCATAAAGCTATAGTCGATTCCTATGTTGAATTTCAATATTCCATCGTTACTTATCATGATTATATTGCTTATGAATCTGAATCCATTACATTATGGTTTTCAATTGATCAAGAGGAACTTATCTGCATCTCTGTTGAAAAGAATTTCAGTGGTAAGCTATCTAACGGAATTGGATTAGGCTCAACGCTTACGGAATTAAAACGAATTTATTCTAGGGAGTTAGTCTACGACGTTATAGAAGATGAGTATTCTATAAACGGAGCAAGGTTTATTTTTGGCCCATTAGATGAACTTGGTGAAGAATATCTAGAAATGATCTTGATCATAAAATAATGAACAGATTGGATTTTCCAGCAACATGAATATGAAATTGAAATGATAAACCGAGCTATATGTATATTGATTGTTTCTACTATCTAAAAAAAGCGCAGTTTCCCTGTATTTGCAGGACGCTGCGCTTTTTTATGCTTTTGTGAGCAAGTTAGTTGGGGACCAGCTTAAGACTGCTCCGCAGCAGGCTTCACCAACTTACCAGCGAGACTTGTGCTTGCAGTAGTAGGCTCAACTTTCGCGGCTACAGGCGCTTCCGGCGCGCCGCCTGGATGAAATTCATTTTCCATTTTGGCGACGACGACGGTTGCGACGCCGTTGCCGATCAGGTTCGTGATGGCACGGGCTTCGGACATGAAGCGGTCAACGCCGAGCAGCAGCGCCATGCCAGCGACGGGAATGCTCGGGAATGCGGCAAGCGTTGCTGCCAGCGTAATAAAACCGGAGCCCGTAACGCCTGCGGCTCCCTTAGACGTTAGCATCAGTATGCCGAGCAGCGTAATTTGCTGCCACAGCGACATCTCAACGCCGGAGGCTTGGGCGACGAACATTGCGGCCATGGACAAATAAATCGCCGTACCGTCAAGGTTGAACGAGTAGCCGGTTGGAACGACGAGCCCGACGACCGGCTTGGAGCAGCCGTATTTTTCAAGCTTATCCATCATGCGCGGCAGCGCCGATTCGGAGGATGAAGTGCCAAGCACGAGGAAGATTTCATCCTTGATATAACGGATAAAGCTGAAAATGCTAAAGCCATAAAAACGGGCAATCGAGCCAAGCACAATAATAATGAACAGCGCCATCGTAATATAGACGGAGCCCATCAGCTTGCCCAGCGAGGTCAGCGAGCCAATGCCGAACTTGCCGATTGTGTATGACATAGCGCCGAAAGCCGCAAGCGGCGAAAGCTTCATAATCATATTGACGATGCCGAAAAAGCCATGCGACAGCTTGTCAAACAGCTGGATTACGGGTTTTGCCGACTCGCCCATCGCCGTTAGCGACAAGCCGAACAAAATTGCGAATAGGAGAATTGGCAGCAAGTCACCGCCAGCCATGGCCGAAATGACGTTATCCGGAATAATGCCGAGAATAAAATCAACCATGCTGTGGCTGGACTGGGCAGCTGCGTCGGTGTACTTCGTAATGTCGCCGCTCGCCTTGCTGGCATCAATGCCTGCGCCCGGCTTCACGATATTGACGACGAGGAGACCGATCGCAAGCGCAACCGTCGTCACAATTTCAAAATAGAGCAGCGCTTTGCCGCCGATGCGGCCGACTTTTTTCATATCGCCCATATTGGCAATGCCGTTTACGACGGTGAAAAAGACGATGGGCGCAATAACCATTTTGATCAGCTTAATAAATCCATCAGCAAGCACTTTCATTTTCTCGCCAAACTCCGGGAAGAAATGGCCGAATAAAATACCAACAACGATAGCACACACGACTTGGACGGTTAGGTTTTTCAGGTTGAATTTCAGCTTCATGAGGAGGTCCCCACTTTCTTTTATCAAAATGAAAACGCTTTAGTTTCGTTTGCGTCCTCATTGTAAAAGAAGGAGAGCCCCTGTCACAAGCATACGGTCATATTGTTCGTTTTGGTTATTTTGGTCGCGCGATTTCATTCATCAGCGGTTCCCCGATAATCTCGCGGTATTGGTCATAAATCGGCAGAAAAGCCTGTACCCATTGCTCACGCTCCTGCGGGGTTAGCGTATGAATATCAATATCCTTCAATGGCTTGAGCTGGCGAAGCTGCTGCTCCTGCATGGCTGCTGTATTTTGCTTCATCCACTCGGTTGTTTCTGCAAGCGCGCTCTGCAACTCGGCCTGAATGCCCGGGGGGAGCCCGTCCCAGAAGCTTTCGTTAAACATGACGCCATAGCCGAGATAGCCATGATTGCTAATCGTCATATAATGCTGGGTCTGGTAAAGCTGCTTCGTAAAAATGTTGGAAATCGTATTTTCCTGTCCATCTACAGTGCCTTTCTTTAAGCTTGCAAATACTTCGTTGAAGGGAATTTTGCTTGTAGTGGCACCTAGTGCCTGAAACTGGCTGACCAGCACGTCGCTTGGCAATATGCGAAAATTCAGCCCTTTAAAATCCTCGGGAACCCGCAGTGGACGGACGCTGTCGGTCATTTGCTTAAAGCCGTTGCTCCAGAAGGCAACACCCTTGATATGATGCCGCTCCATTGAGGTAAATAAAAGCTCGCCTAATGTGCCATCAAGCGCCGAATCGACGGCATGCTGATCAGCGAAAGCAAACGGCAGGTCCATAATGAGCCAAGCGGGGTCAATGACGCTGAGATTGGAGTAGGCAGGTGCAATCATTTGGATATCACCACGTTTGAGTGCCGCTACCTCCGTATCCTCGGTATACAGCATGCCGTTCGGAAATACTTGAATTTCGACGGCGTCATCGGTCTTTTCTTTCACGAGCTTGGCGAAATGGCTTGCCGCCAGCCCTTTCGGTGTATTTTCCGCGACCACATGGCTGAATTTAATGACGATTCGCTCTTTCAGTCCCGTCTGTTCATCATCAAAGGGCAGGGAACGAGTCGCCTCGGGACGAAAGCCGAACAAAATGGCCGCCAGCAAACCAACAGCAATAAAGCTGATCATACCGATTGCGGTTTTCATTTTTGAACTACCTCCCTTTGGCTAGTTTAGCAGCGTTTGCCGCAGTTGCTATTTTACCCTCATTATTTCACAATAGAGAAAAAACGTAAAATACGGAGGAGAAGCGATGCTTAGCCGCCTGCGAATTTATTGGAAAATGATTTTGCTATCGTTTGGACTCGTTCTCCTCTCGCTGCTTATCGGTGGCACTGTCGTCATTGGGAGCGTCACCCGCATGAAGGAGGACGAGCTTAAGCAGCGGCTGCTGATTACGGCCCGCACCGTTGCCGAGCTGCCGAGCATTAAAAATCAGATCAATGAACCGGATAGCGCAAGCTGGATTGCGCCTGTGGCGGACAATATCCGCATCATCAACAATGTGGCGTATGTCGTCGTGCTGGACATGAACCGGATGAGGCTTTCGCATCCATTGGCGGCGAGGATCGGCGGCAGGTTTGAATCGGCGGATGCGGACGCGGCGTTTGCCGAGCACACGTATATGTCCAAGCTGAAAGGGGAGGCGGGCGTTGCGCTGCGCGCTTATGTCCCGATTATGAATGAGGCGCATGAGCAGGTAGGCGTCGTCGTGGCCGGCGGGCTGCTGCCTGGGCTGGCGAAGCTTATTGAGGAGCAGAAAAGCTCGATTGCGCTTACGCTGCTGATCGCTTTATTGTTTGGGATTTTCGGGTCAGCGCTGCTTGCCCGCCACATTAAGCGGCAAATGTACAATTTGGAGCCGCATGAAATTGCCCGCATGTATGGGGAACGCACGGCGGCTTTTCAGGCGATGCATGAAGGGGTCATTGCGATTGACCGCCTTGAACGAATTACGATTTTTAATGAGCGGGCAAAGCAGATTTTCAGTGTATCCCGCGACGTAGTGGGCTTGTCAATCCGGGAAGTGCTGCCGGATACGCGGCTGCCGGAAATTATGGAGCTGGAGCGTCCCGTGTTCAATCAGGAGCTGCGAGTCGGCAATGCGCTCATTTGGAGCAACCGCATTCCGATTCGTGAGCAGGGGAAAATGATCGGGGCCATCGCGATTTTTCAAGATCGGACCGAGGTGGCCCGTATGGCAGAGGAATTGACGGGTGTGCAGGAGTTCGTCGATGCGCTGCGGGTGCAAAATCATGAGCATAGCAACAAGCTGCATACAATTGCGGGACTGCTTCAACTGGATAAAAAGGAACAGGCACTGCAATACGTGTACGATATTTCCGGTGAGCAGGAGGAACTGACGCAGTTTCTGCATCAGCATATTGCGAATGACAGCCTGGCAGGCCTGCTGCTTGGCAAAATCAGCCGGGGCAAGGAGCTGGGCATTCAGGTCAAGCTTGATCCTCATATGGAGGTAAAGCAGTTTCCCATTATGCTGGATCAGCATGATATGGTGCTGCTTATCGGCAATTTGATTGAAAATGCTTTTGACGCGCTGGCAAAAGCCGATCGAACAAATAAGGAAATTTATGTTAGTATGGAGCAGAATGAAGAGCTGCTGTCCATTCTAGTTGAAGACAATGGCTGCGGCATGACGGGAGAGGTGCAGTCGCGTGTGCTGGAGCGGGGCTTTACGACGAAAGGCAGCGATAATCGCGGCATTGGGCTGTATTTGGTAGGCAGTATCGTCGATAAGGGCGATGGGGAGCTGCGCATTCAGTCGGAGCTAGGAAGCGGCACGGCTATAGAGCTAACATTTCCGATGGGAGGAGCTGGCGGATGAACGTGAAGATGGAGAACAAGGACAAGGCGCAGGACGGACGTTTTTTTAAAGTGGTGCTAATCGAAGATGATCCCATGGTGCAGGAGGTTAACCGCCAGTTTGTCGAGCAAGTAGACGGCTTTCAGGTTGTAGGCATTGCGGGGAACGGAGAAGAAGGCTTGCGTCTCATTCGTGAGCTTGCGCCAGATCTGGTGTTTCTTGATGTTTTTATGCCAGCGCTGGACGGAATGGCTGCGCTGCGAGAGCTGCGCTCAGCGGCAATGCCCGTTGATGTTATTGTGGTAACGGCGGCGAAGGATCCGGAGACGATTCGCGAAATGCTGCGGGGAGGCGCGATGGATTATATTATTAAGCCGTTCAAGCTGGAGCGGATTCGCCAGACACTAGAGCGTTACCGCGATCGCCACGAAAGCTTGTTGGCAGCAGAAAAGGCCGTGACTCAGGATGAGCTGGATCGCATGCTGCTCAGTGGGGAAAACTGGGCGCAAGGACAGAAGCTGGGTTATGGGGAGCAGGAAACTGGGCCAGCAGGACAAGCCTCATTTGCTGGGCTGGATGGTCAGCAAAGCAGCCTGCCGAAAGGGCTGAATGCGGCCACATTGCGGCAAATTGTCGAGGCCATGCATCGCTTGGAGGGCGGGGTTTCGGCGGAGGAAGCAGCCGAGGGCATCGGCATTGCCAGAGTTACGGCAAGGCGCTACTTGGATTTTTTGGAGAAGAGCGGTTATGTGAAGCTGGAAATCAACTATGGCGGGGTAGGACGCCCGATCAATCGCTACGTATTGCAGCAAAGACCAAAATGACCAAAATCAACAATATGGCCAAAAGCTTCCCACGTTTTCATGTAACCGTTAACATGAAGGCAAATAGCAAGCGCTCAAGCGTTTGATGGGAGTGTGGTCAGGGTGGCAGTGCCGGCAACGGGAAGCACGAATATCGTATTGCGTTTGGAAATGGACAAGGAAACGTCAACCTTCGGGCGGATTGCTACGGCAATTGGCGAAGCGGGCGGCGACATTGTAGCGGTTGACGTCAGCGGGACAAGCAAAACATCAACGATTCGCGATGTGACGGTGAATATTACGGATACGCAGCGCAAAGAGCTAATTGTAAGCGTATTAAATAAGTCGCCAGGCGTAAAGGTGCTTCAAGTATCGGACCAGACCTTTCTTATGCATCTGGGCGGCAAAATCGAAGTCACGCCAAAAATGACGATTAAAACGCGCGATGATCTGTCACGGGTATACACGCCGGGCGTCGCCAATATTTGCATGGCGATACATGAAAGCCCGAAGCGGGCCCACTCGCTCACGATAAAAAGAAATACGATAGCCGTCGTATCGGACGGAACCGCCGTATTAGGGCTCGGCAATATCGGGCCGCTCGCGGCGATGCCGGTCATGGAGGGCAAGGCGATGCTGTTCAAGCAGCTCGCAGGAGTTGATGCTTTTCCGATCTGTCTTGATACACAGGATACGGAAGAGATTATTGCGACGATTAAACGCATTGCCCCTACATTCGGCGGTATTAATCTTGAGGATATTTCGTCGCCGCGCTGCTTTGAAATTGAAAGGCGTCTTATTGAGGAACTGGACATTCCGGTGTTCCACGATGATCAGCATGGCACAGCGGTGGTGCTGCTTGCAGGCCTTATTAATGCGGTCAAGCTGGCAGGCAAGCAGCTTGCAGATTGCAAGATCGTGCTATGCGGCGTTGGCGCAGCAGGAATTGCCTGCACGAAGATTTTGCTCGCGGCAGGTGTGCGGAACATCATCGGGGTTGACCGTGATGGCGCACTTGTCGCTGGCAGCAGCTACGAGCATGAAGCATGGAGATGGTATGCGGAGCATACGAATCCAAGCCGGGAGCAGGGCAAGCTGAGCGAAGTCATTGCGGGCGCAGATATTTTTATCGGCGTATCAGGGCCGGGCGTGCTGAAGGCGGAGGATGTTCGCAAAATGGCGAAGGATGCCATTGTGTTCGCGATGGCGAATCCAACACCGGAAATAACGCCAGAGGAAGTGGAAGGCCTTGTGCGCGTCATTGCGACGGGACGGTCGGATTACCCGAATCAGATCAATAATGTATTATGCTTTCCCGGATTGTTCCGCGGCGTATTAGACTGCCGGGCTTCACGGGTGACAGAGGAAATGAAGCTTGCTGCTGCCCAAGCGATTGCTGCGGTTGTTACCGAGGACGAGCTGAATGAATATTACATCATACCGAGCATATTCAATCCGCATGTGGCAGATCGCGTCAAAGAGGCAGTCATTGAAGCAGCTTATGCTTCGGGCGTTGCCCGCAGGCGAGAGCGCAAGCTGTAGTTTGCAATTGGCGATCGTTTGACTTATATAGATTGAAAAAGGGAATGCTTCAAGGTCATGGACCTTATGCATTCTTTTTTTTGACGTGCAGAGCAAGAGCAAACGCTGCTGGACGCCGCTTTATTTTTGCGCGAAAAGGTTAAAAGAAATGTAAGAAAAGTCACTTTCAAAAACAAACAAAAGTAATACAATATAAACAAAGATATTGAATGCGAAAAAAGGGGGACATCCACATGGAATTTACTTTATTACATCCTTCCGATCAGCTGGTCATGATGATGGAGCGCATTTACGGTTATGGCATGACGACGACTTCAGGCGGCAATTTATCGATTTTGGACGATAACGGCGATCTTTGGATTACGCCTGCGGGCATCGACAAGGGGGAGCTGACGCGGCAGGACATCGTTTGTGTGAAGGCGGACGGTACAATCGCGGGCAATCACCGACCATCGAGCGAATACCCGTTTCATCAGATGATTTATCGCAGAAGGCCGGACATTCGGGCGGTTGTTCATGCACATCCTCCGGCGCTTGTGGCATTCAGCATGGTGCGTAAAGTGCCTAATGTCCGTCTGCTGCCGAATGACTATTTGATCTGTGGCGAGGTAGGCATGGCGAAATACGGCTTGCCGGGAAGCGCGGAGCTGGGTGAAAATATAGCGGACGTATTCAGCGAAGGGCTGAACACGATTATGCTGGAAAATCACGGTGTCGTTGTAGGCGGCCGCGATTTATTTGAAGCTTTTCAAAGATTCGAGACGCTGGAATATTGTGCGCGGATGGAGATTCAGGCGAACCGGATTGGGACGCCAGTATCGCTGTGGGGCGAACAGCTGGCGGATATGCGCGAGGTGCTGCTGGAGGAGTTTGTACCGGATTTTTACAGCAGTGAGGAGAAGGAAGCACGTCGGGAGATGTGCAAGCTCATTAAGCGTTCTTACGATCAGCGGCTGTTTACGAGCACGCAGGGCACCTTTTCCCATCGGGTCGGTGAAAATTCCTTCATTATTACACCGTATGATCAGGACCGTAAATATGTGGAGCCGGCGGATCTCGTGCGGATTGACGGCGGGAAGAAAGAGGCGGGCAAGGTGCCAAGCCGCTCGGTACAGTTTCATCAGCATATTTATGAGACGCAGCCTCATGTGAACTCGGTTATTATTGCGCATCCGCCTAATATTATGGCGTTTGCGGTGACAGAGGAGCTGCTGGATTCGCGGACGATTCCGGAAAGCTATATTTTGCTGCGGAATATTCCTAAGCTTCCTCATGGGGATTTGTATACGAAGCCGCAGGCGGCGGCGCAGCTTTTTCAGGAGAACACGCCCATCGTCATTGCCGAAAATGACTGCGTCATCGTCACCGGGCAAAGTCTGCTGAATGCCTTCGACCGCCTGGAAGTCGCCGAATACAGCGCGAAAGCGACCATTTCAGCGAAAAACATTGGCCCTATTGTGCATATGGAGCAGTCGAGGATTGCGGAGCTGGAGCAGGCTTTTGGGTTGAAGTAGTAGGCTAGTTGGTAGATAGACATGACATAGTAGAAATTGCCCAGTCCATGAATTTGTGGAGCGGGCTTTTTTGTGCTCCCTTACCATTTTGAGAGAAGGTCATGAAAATTCAGATAATAATATTGTATTAATAAGTTTAAAGATACTATTTTAGTTTTTATTCAACCAATGTAGTTGCAAAAATATTAGAAAATGAGGCTATTTGCAGTATCTCTATAAATCAATTAATATTCTATCAAATTTTTTTATTGAATCGACAATAAAACCTATTATTCGACAAAATACCACCATTTCAAAAGATGAGAAGGTGACTTATGATTGTTGAGGAAGTTATTGTTTCCATAAGTTAGAACTCTTATATGTCGCTCTAAATAATTTGGTATGTAGAGAGGGAGTTAGCCGAATCACTCGAAAAAGGCTATCTTTCCTCAAAGAGTTTAAATTTCAAAACAGTAATAATGGAGTATTTGCTAATTGTCTTTAGATTATCTAAACAACCTCAGGAGAGTGAACGTATTGAAAAGAACTAAATTACTAATTTATTTGCTACAGACCGTCTTTTTTATTTTTATTCTAAGTATTAGTCAGAGTAAAGCATTTGCAGCAGAAAATATTATTACCCCTAGAGAAACATTCGAGAGTGGGGCTTATGCTGGTACCAGCTACATTCCGATCTATGGGACGATCACCAGTGATCCGCAAAAAGTAGTAAATGGGAGATACTCAGCTTTATTAAGCTCTCCTCCATCAGAAGTCTGGAAAGAATTTAATTATACAGATTCGAATAAAATTAAATTCGAGAAGAATACAACCTATTCGGTTACTTTCTCCTATAAAACAATCGAGATGAATCCCTCAGATGCTAATCGTTTTTTCTACTTTCTAGCTCGAAGCACTGATCATGATACTCAGGAGGACAAAGGTTATACCTCTTGGACGGACGAAGCCGGGAATAGCGGGATCAGAACGATGACTTTTACAACAGGAAATAAAGAGAATTACTATTTAATATGGGGGATCCACGCCGGAGGAGCACTTTCCATTGATGATATTCAGATTGTAAAAACAACTTCTGCTGGCAGCGAATCTTTCGAATACGGTTCTTTTGCCTCCACTAATTTTTTGGCAGGCGATGGTGTAATTACAAATGATCCAGCCCAAGTAGTGAGTGGACAATACTCAGCGTATCTCAGCTCAAAGCGGACGGAAGACTGGAAGGAATTCTCATATACAGACACGAATAAAGTCAAATTTGAAAAAAACACTAAATATAAAATTACCTTTTCTTATAAGTCGATTGATATGGAGGCAGCAGGAGCAGATCGCAGTTTTTATTTTCTGGCAAGGAGTAAGGATAATAAAGAAGATAAGGGATGGACAACATGGAACGAAGTCAGTGGGAATAAAGGTAGTAAAACAGTAACGTTTACCACGGGAAATAAAGAAAATTACTATTTAATTTGGGGTATCTATAAAGGAGGAGCACTCTCACTAGATGATATAGAGATTACTAAGATGAATGAATCTTTCGAAAGAGGTACTTATACTAATACAATTTTTACTGCGGGTCATGGCGGCATCATTACAAATGATCCTGCGAAAGTAATTACTGGACAATATTCCGCCTATCTTAAATCACAGATAGATGAGGTATGGAAAGAATTCTCCTATACTGATTCTGATAAATTCAAGTTTGAAGGAAATACAACGTATACAGTGACATTTTCCTATAAATCTATAGATATGGATGCTTCAGATAACGATCGTTTTTTCTACTTTTTGGCTAGAAGTACTGATAATTTGGAAGATAAGGGATGGATGACTTGGAAGGATTCTACGGGAAACAAAGGCAAGAAGACGGTTACGTTCACAACAGGCAGTAAAGCAAACTACTATTTAATCTGGGGGATACATCAGGGCGGGGCTCTATCGTTGGATGATATCAAAATTGAAAAAGTTAGTGAATCCTTTGAGCAAGGATCTTACAGCGCAACTAACTTTTTTCCGGTTTCCGGAATAATTACTAGCGATCCTGCAAAAGTAGTCAGCGGGTCATACTCTGCATTCTTAAGTAATACTACAGCCTATGGAGGAAAAGACTTCGCAAGCACGGATACTAACAAAGTGAAATTTCAGCGCAATACGACCTACACCGTGAGCTTTGCTTATAAAGCAGTAGATATGCAGCCTAATGATAATAAACGTTATTTTTATTTTAGTGCCCGGGGAATGGATAATACTGAAATGAAAGGCTGGACCATATGGAACGATGTCACAGGCACCAAAGGAATGAAAACGGTAACCTTCACAACGGGGAGTCAAGATAATTACTATTTGTTCTGGGGAATTCATGGGATGGGTGCACTCTCCATAGATGATATAATTATTCAACAATTAACAACCTATCAATATGATGATAATGGAAGATTAGTTCAAATTAGCTTGCCGGACAATCAAGTGATTAGATACTATTATGACGAGAACGGAAATTTAATAACTACCAAGGTAGAGTGAAACATTTGAAAGATTACGAATTTTAGAATGTAGGAGAAAAATGATGCTAAGAAAATCAGCCTTTTTGTTTATTTGCTTAATAATAGTTTTTATATTAGTTATTCCAGTTGTAGGAGCAAAATCAGGCTCAAATTATATTTATAAGACAGATTGTCAAGCCAAGTGCGACACTTCAACCTGAAAAGCTTCGTGTGCGGTTTTCCATCCTAGACACTTTCGAGGACGGTTATTAATAAAGAACAACGCGCACGCTA
>NZ_JCAALU010000037.1:0-18063 GCF_059609455.1 Paenibacillus liaoningensis | reverse complement strand
TTGTAAAGGTACGTCGTTGTTGTTTTGGCATTGTAGAGATTTGCTCCTTAACATGATAGGTTTATTCTACAAGCCCTTATTTTTTCTGTCCAACTTAGTGTAGTCGATCCATACTTTGTTTTATTTAAATGTGCATTCTCTATACTACTACTATTCATAAAATCAATTGGAACTGTTTCTTCGGTATTAAAAGTTATTGTGATTTTGGGTTTATTCTCAGTCACCATAATAATAGAGATATAACTATCAGTGAGGAAAGACAGATTCCCCCCGCATTTACAAATAATATCTCCCTTATTTAGGGTATACGGTCAGGAATGATATTGTTTTCGCCCAGTAATATTAAGTGTCCCATTTGTAGGAGCAGGTTCATCTAAATATTTACCTCCATTAACACCAGAAGCCTTATCAATACTACTTGCCCCTTCAGTCAATTTACCATTATTTCTTGTGTTACTCGCTCCGTTATAACTCCCTGTATCATCTGCATCCATAATTGGCTAATTAATTCCTGGGCCACCCTTGGTTTTCCCTCCGGTCCCCACTTCATTTGACACATTGCCTGTCCCCGTTGTACCCTTTGTTTGTGCTCGAGTACCCTTAACACCATACAATGCACCTGCTGCTGCCCTATACAATTCCTCTGGATCAATAGGTATTGCATTAATGTCTTGTTGTTCTTCATTAATTTTATTTAACATATATTTTTGCGCTTGTTTTGCTTTTTCTTTTGAGTTTGTATCCATTGTACTCGTTTGCGTTAGTAAAGCAAACCATGCTTCAAAATCTCTTCCCGTCTCAAGCCTATGATACCACTCGAATGACTTTCTAAGCATTTCCTTGTATTCCGCAAATAGTTTAGAGTCAGGCGATAACTCCATCACATCACTCAGCAAAGCTCAAATTCTAAGCGATTTGGATTTTTAGCATCATCGGGAAAAAGTATTCCTCTTCTATCGTTGTATCGAAACTCACCGTTTGTTCAATTTGAGTATAATTTCCGTTTTGTGAACTGTAGGTGATCATTTCCTTTTTCAAATTCTCCAATACCTCTTGCCAATCCACATTGCTTGCTAGAGATCGTGCGGTTGTAAATACTTTTCCTAAGCGCTCCCCTAGTAAACCCGGCATATTTTCCAGCAGCAGTTGAAATAAATTCTGGAGCGCACTGCTTCCCTGACCATTTCCACTTTGTCCATTTTGCTTCGGCGCTGACCATCCACCAAACGGAATACTCGCTGCAAGTGCCAATCCTGCCCCGGTATAATTTCCTCTGGCTGCCGATATGCTCGCATTCGCAACGTTAGCTACTGCTCCTACGACCGGGATCATTCCGACGACGCTCAGTGCCGTTTGAATGCCATCCAACAGCTTGTCAAATAAGCATTTCTTATGAGGAACCTTGAAGAGCGAAACATATTATTTGCACACCTGTCATTCCTTTGTAGAACTCGAAAAGGACATCAATGACTACATCCACTTTTACTATTACGAACAACTACAGACGAAACCAAACGGCCTCAGTCCGATGAAATTCAGGACCAAGGCCACTTAAAAATCTTTATTTTTTGTATTGTCTTCTTGACTGGATGCAGTTCATACTGGAATGTACCATATAATAATTTATGAATGGATTTTCGCAAGAAAGTCTTCAAGTACTTTCTTTACTGCTACTCCCGATTTAGGAATCAAATCATTTACTCGATGCAGTATGTTTGGATTGTCTAGTATTATTTGTTTACTTTCTGCATTTGTAAAACTTCTTAGAGTATCTATAATTATTTCAAATAATTTGTCATCCTCAATAGTAAGTAATAATAATAAAATATTCAGCTCATACATATTACAATTGTTATCTAAACAATATGCTAGTTTTCTTTGCCAATCTAACGGCTTAGTAAGCACTTCACTTAATAATTTATCCCAATCATTTAAACTGAACTCTGACAGTATTTCTCCTGCAATAACACACCCATCGTCGTACCAAGAATCTACTGTTGTATCTGCTGATATTAAATTATCTAGTTGTTTATACATATTTTAACACCTTTCATTTTCATTAGATTTAAAAACCTGCTGGGCGGGCTCCATTCACGGTACCTGTTGGGTAACCACTAACTACATCATTACCAATTTTGAGTACATCAATTTCCACACCATTTATTATTCCTCTATGCCAAGTTGCTCCATCCCTTAATCTTGTTGAAATAGCAGGTGTATTTCCAACAGCTTTAACACTATCAAGAATTTGCTGATCACTCCACGAATCTGGAAATAATGTACCTTTTTTAAGTTTTGAGATGTTGCCATCTGGAAATTGCTTAGTAAACTGAACATTTTTCGTACCATCGGCATTAGTTGAAAACACTTCTACGGCGAACTTAGGATTAGTATTGTTTATATTAGGGGAATGTCCACCTATCAACTCATTCTTTGGTACTTTTCGTTGCCCTTCCAATATCTTGGCTTCCATTTCCGAGCTAATAACAGTCTTGGATGTAGCTCCACCACTGCTCCCCGTATTTTTAGTTCGAGTATTATTTGCTCCGTTATAATGTGCCGTATCATCTGCGTCCATAATTGGCTGATTAACCCCTGGACCACCCTTAGTATTCCCGTTCTTCCCATTACCAGTTGCTCCACTCGTTCCTGTCTTTCCTCCGGAAGCACCTGTGCCACCAATTCCTGAAGCCGTTCCTCTTCCCGCTCCTCCTCTTCCTGATCCAACTCGGCCAGGCAGTACTGGATTAAGATTTTCAATCATATACAAATAATTCGTAGCCGCTAATTCACTCGTTCCAAATCCATTAAAATAAATATCGGCTACTAGCTTCTTATATTCATCTGATTCCGTTGACAATTGTCCTGCATCAACCAACTGATTGATACCATCCATTTTGAATACAATATTACTATTACTCATCATAGTAAAGAACGGATTATTCTCTTTCTGATAAGCATAATATTTCAAAGCTTCCTGATAATATTCATCAATAGTTACTTCATCTTTTTCTGAGGCACTATTTTCCACATAGTCTAAATCCTGCTGCGGCATAACGCCAGAAATGACCGCTTGATTTTCTTGCTTTATCATTTCTCTCTTTAGATTCTCCAATACCTCTTGCCAATCCACATTGCTTGCTAGTGATCGTGCGGTTGTAAATACTTTTCCTAATCGCTCTCCTAGTAAACCCGGCATATTTTCCAGCAGAAGTTGAAATAGATTCTGGAGCGCACTGCTTCCCTGACCATTTCCACTTTGTCCATTTTGCTTCGGCGCTGACCATCCACCAAACGGAATACTCGCTGCAAGTGCCAATCCTGCCCCGGTATAATTTCCTCTGGCTGCCGATATACTCGCATTCGCAACGTTGGCTACTGCTCCTACGACCGGGATCATTCCGACGACGCTCAGTGCTGTTTGAACGCCATCCAACAACTTGTCAAATAAACCTTTCTTAGTACGGAACCTTGAAGTACGAGAAATATTATTTGCATTCCTATCGTTCCTTTGTAAAACTCGAAAAAGATATCGATGACTGTATCCACTTTTACAATTACGAAAAATTACAAAAGAAATTAAACGGCCTCAGTCAGATGAAATTCAGGACTAAGGCCGTTTAAAGGATTTTTTTTTTTGTACTATCTACTTGAAGGAGGGCAATTCATACTGGAGTTAGCATTAAAAATCATTAATTATCTGGTCAAAACAATATGCTGTGTTTTCTTTCAAAATCTAATTTTTATTTTACTAAATCAACTTTCACGAAATTTATAAAGTGCAATTGCTTCAACAAATGACCAAATAAATTGAACAATTCAAGCTATCTTCTCTCACATATTACAAGTCGGAATAAAAAACAATCACTTAACTTCCTTATATTTAGATAAATTTGGTTTGCCGAATGCTAGTAATGCAGAAAGTACAGAAATATTTCAATGTTGATCATAACTTGAATCACTAGCGTTGCATTAATGTTATCTGAATCTTCATAATTTTCTGCCATAACTACTTTTGTGCATAAAAAAATCCTTTACAATAGATGGGAGAGGTAGAACCTGTCCATTAATCCATTGAAAAGGATATCAGCATGGACAATCATACTTTATTATCTTCATTTGGTAAATGGCTTGCGCCAATCTGTACAAAAATGTTCACAACTGCGGTGACCGAATGCCCGCAGGACAAATATACGAAAAAGCTGACGACCACCGCCTATCTCAAGTTGTTACTGCTTGCGCAACTGCAAAAACGCGAAGGCTTGCGACACATCGCTGACGATGTCTTGTGTGAAGATTTACAGCGTGAGCTCGGCCTGACTTCAATCTCGGCTTCGCAGCTCATCCGCAAACACAAGCAAGTCGACCCTGAGTTGTTGCAACAGGTGTTCGAACAGTTAGCTAAGCTTGCGTTGTCATGCCAAGGCCAAGTCGCTCATCAGCACAAGATCAAAATCGTCGACTCGACAACCGTGACGTTATGTCTGCAGAAATTTAAATGGGCCGAGTTCCGCAAGACGAAGGCAGGCATCAAAATACATATGCGACTGGCCTTTCCAAGTGAGCAAGAGGTTGTCCCGGAGAAGGCAACGGTGACCGTAGCCAAGAAAAATGATCGTACGCAGATGAATGAACTCGTTCATGAGCCGGGCGTAACCTACGTCTGTGATCGTGGATATATCGACTATTCGGCTTTCGATCGCTACTTCTTGGACGGTATTTTTTTCGTCACACGGCTGAAAAAGAATACGCATATTGAGCCGCTGGAGGAACTCGCTGTCCCCGAAGGCAGTCTCATTTCGACCGATTGGCGTGTCCGAATTGGCTCCTAGCAGAAGAAGATGACACATGTGCTACGGATGATACAGACGCAAGACTCGGAAGGCAATCTGCTCTTTCTCGTAACTAACCGCTTCGATCTGACTTGTGATGAAATCTGCGAAATGTATCGCAATAGCTGGGCGATTGAAACGTTCTTCAAGTGGATCAAACAGCACTTACAGATCAAGCACCTTTTTGGCACCAGTGAACAGGCTGTAACGAACCAGGTTTGGATTACCCTTATTGTGTTTTGCCTGCTCCTACTCGTGAAGCTGGAAACGAAAGTCAAACACAGCTTGTTGTAACTCACTCGATGGCTAACAAAGGTATTATGGCAACCGTGCAGCCGATAGATCATGCGGCTAAAGAAAAAGCCCAGTCGAACCTCGAAAGGACGACAACGAACCGAGTCTTGACACCTGCTAGCAATCATAACACAAAAGTAAACAGAATTTCATAATTTAACCAAATGAATCGGCTGCTTTTGAGAGTTGTCCGACCTTTTCATTTAATAATGAAAAACGGTTTTCTGAATATTCACATTTCGGAAGTGTAAAGATTTTATGCAACGCTAGTGAACTCGAATAAAAATACTTACTCTAATTTCTTATTTATTTGAGTACGCCACTACAGAATATAAACTTGGTCCACTGAAAAATTAATGATAGTAATAAACTATATAATTTCAAATTTAAATATTTCACAATAGAAAGAAAAAATTTCATTTTCATCTTCATTCACACGATAATTAATTCCTTCCATTTGACTTTCCCCTATATTCGTTATATTTATAACCAATCTTAATAACCCCTCTAAATCACCCATTTTAAAACTTCTCACGCCCGAAAAATTCAATAATAATTTGTTATCTCCCTCATAAAAAGGAAAATTGCATAAAGTAATATCTAAAGCAAAATCTGAACAACCATCCTCATTAATATTACGGTATAAATTTATTGACTGCAAAAAACCGTACTCCTTTTGTTTTTGGTAGAAATCAGATATTAATTCGTTTAATTGTCTCATGGTTTATATTCTCCTTCTATATGACTTCCGTACTCATGTGGTGTTTTTCCAGGTCCCCACTCATATAAATGATAATGGGTATCTGGTATTCCTTGTGCTTTATTTCCTGCATTATAATCAGTTCTAGCAATCAACTTTCCATATTGATCATAATATGCCTTCCATGGCTGAACTCTCCCCTTATCATCAATATATTGTCCTTCTAGCATTCGTATCCCAGGAGTAACTTGGTTTGGTGCTTTTTTAGCTAAGTAATTACCTACATCATTATTGGACATCCCCTTCCCCTTAGCCACATTTCCCTTATCCTCTGTCAATTTACCATTATTTCTTGTGTTACTCGCTCCGTTATAACTCCCTGTATCATCTGCATCCATAATTGGCTGATTAACCCCTGGACCACCCTTAGTATTCCCGTTCTTCCCATTACCAGTTGCTCCACTCGTTCCTGTTTTTCCTCCGGCTGCACCTGTGCTACCAATTCCTGGTGCCGTTCCTCTTCCCGCTCCTCCTCTTCCTGATCCAACTCTGCCAGGCAATACTGGATTAAGATTTTCAATCATATACAAATAATTCGTAGCCGCTAATTCACTCGTTCCAAATCCATTAAAATAAATATCGGCTACTAGCTTCTTATATTCATCTGATTCCGTTGACAATTGTCCTGCATCAACCAACTGATTGATAGCATCCATTTTGAATACAATATTACTATTACTCATCATAGTAAAGAAAGGATTATTTTCTTTTTGATATGCATAATATTTCAAAGCTTCCTGATAATATTCATCAATCGTTACTCCATCTTTTTCTGAGGAACTATTTCCCACATAATCTAAATCCTGCTGCGGCATAACACCAGAAATGACCGTTTGATTTTCTTGCTTTATCATTTCTCTCTTCAGATTCTCCAATACCTCTTGCCAATCCACATTGCTTGCTAGTGATCGTGCGGTTGTAAATACTTTTCCTAAGCGCTCCCCTAGTAAACCCGGCATATTTTCCAGCAGCAGTTGAAATAAATTCTGGAGCGCACTGCTTCCCTGACCATTTCCACTTTGTCCATTTTGCTTCGGCGCTGACCATCCACCAAACGGAATACTCGCTGCAAGTGCCAACCCTGCACCAGTATAATTTCCTCTGGCTGCCGATATGCTCGCATTCGCAACGTTGGCTACTGCTCCTACGACCGGGATCATTCCGACGACGCTCAGTGCTGTTTGAACGCCATCCAACAGCTTGTCAAATATACCTTTCTTCTTCGGTGCCTCTGCTTCCGGCTCTGGCTTTGCCTGTGGTGCAGTATCCGGCTCAGGGGGGGCTACAGCTGACATGAGAGACGGTTCTGGGATCAATGGCAAGTCCTCCACAAATACAGGCAGCTTTATGATGCCTTCCACCCGCAAATCTGCCGCTTTCACATCGGTTTCGCCGTCCATCACCATACTGCTCGATCCGCATACCAAATGAATGGCTTCCGCTGCTGTCCCTTTGATGGTTCCTGCTCCTAAAAATAGCCCGCCTCCCGCCTCCACTTCAATGGAGCTGTCGCTATCTATCGTAATGCCACCCTGCTCATCCAGCTTGATGGTCAGCTGGTTTTCTTTGCCCGTCATGACCAGATCCGTCGTGCCCAGCTTCATTTCCTTACCTGCTGGCGAGCCCCAATATTTCACACCTGGGTCCGCATGCTTCGCGGATGCTTGTCCATTCTGACGCATGGAATGCCTCACAACCGCATCGTTCTCCAAACGACTTCCAATATGCACCTGCACTGAATCACCTAACTCCGGCATTGCATATAATCCGCTATTCCCCTCTGCTGCATAGGGCGTTGCATAGGGCAACCAGCATGCCTCGCTCTTCTCCTGTTTCTCATCCAATTCAAAATGAACCTTGACTTGCTCCCCCTGAACCTCTATCACCTTTCCATTAAATGAAACCCCACTTAACGTTTCTGGAAGGATCTTATTTTGGCGAATGCCGGAAAATGGCGTAAGAATATACGTATAAGATAAAATACCTTGCTGCATTTCACCAATCGCTTTTTCCACCACAAGCTCTTTTCCCTGAAAAATAACACTTTCCCCTATGGTCATATAACGTGGGGTTTCAATGGTATACGTTGTAAAGCTCGCTTCACTCAGCGTTGATTCCGTATCTCGATGGGCTCCATAATAGGCGGATATATGGCGTTTGATTCGATAGGGCATGTCTGGGAGCTCGGTTACTTTACCTTCAGGTACGCCTATCCATATTTTTGGTGCTGATGCGGTCACCTCTGGAATGAGTACCGCTCCGGCTTGTGAGGCAAGCCTTTTGAGGAAAGCCCAATTCGTCTCTTGATACTGGATAAAAAGCTGATTTAGCTTCGCTTTTTGAAACGTACCATCAATATAGTCCGAACCCGGGTACGGCGCTAGCAGCTTTTCGATCGCTTCGGAAAAAGCCATCTCTTTATTCTGAAAGGTTCGCGAGACACCCTTGACATCCATTCGACTTGAATGGGATAGAGCTTCCAACCGAAAGGTAAATACATTCCTTACTCGTTGAATCACCATCGTCTTCAGCACACCACTAAACAGCGTACGGATGACAGCCCCTTCCTCATTCAGCTCTTGAAGCTCAATAGGCTCCTGCTCTCCGCTTACCCGAGCCGCCTGATCCTGGTGTTCTTCTGCTATTACACCTGTTGCCGTTAACTCAGCATGCTCATTCACGGCTTTATAGATGGTTAGCTCCTGAATTCGTTCGAATCCGTACGCGGATTGCAGCCGAATCTGTCCGTACCCAAGTACGATCTGATTGTCTACCTCCATCGTCTTTTCCTCCCTCCTGCTGCCTTCAACATCACTTCTCCTGCTTCATTTCTTCCTTTATCCCTTCAAGCCATTGCCGATAAGAGAGCTCCTCCATATCTTGATACCCTGTGAAATGAATCTGTTCAATTTGATCATGATTGAACATATAAGATTGATCTGGTGATTGATTACCCTCAGGATACAAACACGAAATATAGTCCCAAATTTGGCCAGTTTCTACCTGCTGCTGCAAACGACCGTAAATCATGACACGCTTCTCACCGCCCAGAATTTGAACAATCGAGCCGATAGGTAGTAATGCCATCTTCATACATCCTTTCAATTCCATATTTTATCTATTAAAAAGACAATTCCAGCAGGTATACCAGCACAAAGAATAATGATAAGTCCAATACGAATCATTTTTTTGGATTGTTTATCCCCTTGATGAGTCAGCCCCATATAGAATACTTGGATAATAACTGCACCGATACATACTAAAACCGCTATCGCTGTTCTATCATAAAGCTTTGTATAACCGAACTCCTCTGCTAGTATTCCTCCTGCTGTCAGCAATCCACATATCCCTATTTCAACATACATCACTAACAAGCCAGGGCGATCCATTTTCCGTCTACGCAGGGCGGTTACCCACATAAAACAAGCTAACAGGATAAATAGCAACGCATAGAGAACCATATAACCTTCTCCCTTATCCATTTCCTGTTTCACACCCTATCCCTATATTTAATGACCAATCCATTTCTTTTTAATCCAGCTGCTCGCCATACCAAAGCCTGCCCCTATTGCTACACCCGCAATAATTGCGACACCTACAGGCGCTCCAACTCCCGTACAGGCAATACCTACACCAATCCCAAGAGCAGCACCTGCTGTAGATACGGTCACAGCTTTTGCTGCATCAACACCATCACACTTCTTAACATCTTGATACACATCAAGACCATAGGTCACAAATGCTGCTGGGCCTGCTAATTTAGACGCTCCTTTTAAAACATCAATACCTCGATTAAACTTTACAAATTCAAAACTCGCAGCTGGCCCCAAACCCGGAGCGTTCGTAACATAATAGCTGCGACTACTGAGTCTATCCATAACTTGCGACCCAAAAACGGTATCTGCTGCTCCTGCAACACTATTACATGGTTTGTGGCTAATTGAAATTACATGCCCGACTCATTCGGCACAGGGTCGGAGTTGAGACAAGAACAAAAGAAAACCACAACACGGCGGCTAGTTCGCATTGTGGTGGTGGATAGATTATTCGTGAAAAGCAATTAAAAAATATTAATTGAAAATAATTACTCAATTCTCTTTAGTCGTATAATGAAATTAAATATTCAGAAAGAGTATCGCTGACTTTCTTAAACTCCGTTAGATTAAGACTTTCATCGTAAAGATATACTGAAGGATTATCACCCTCATCCAAATTGAAAAACCAAAACATATATCCTTGGTGCATCATAAACACAAACTGATTATCTGTGAGTTTTTTTGAGAAACTATTTTCCTCTAAAAGTTCAACAGCCCATTCTTTTAACTCTAATATATACTTCATAGTATAATGTGTACCAGTCAAAAACTCTGCACCATTCCCAAACTTACTCATAAAATCTAAATAATTCGAGGGCAGCGTTTTTGTTGGAGAAAAATGTTTTAATTTTGTTAGCTCATCTTCACTACAAGGCTTCATTGGGTATGATTTTTTTTCTAATGTTAATAAGAATTCCTTTAAATCACCCTTATTTGAAATATCCATGTTAAATCTCCTCCATATTCTACTCAATTCAAGTCATCCAAGATTTGAACTCTCGTGACTTTGATATTCGAAAAATCAATTTGAAATTGATCAATAATATCATTACAACTTTTACAAATAGGGTTATGTGAAATAATTTCAATACTGCCTTCAACATCAGGATTATTTTTGAACCTTTCTCTCAGATATTCTATCATCTTTTGCTCTGTATCTTGCAACCTTCCTTTATTATCTGACCCACTATATTTATAGTGATTTTCAGGTGGTCTAGGATAGTTATCCTTATGATTTGGATTATTTGGATCATACCCACTTATTGATTCAAGATTTATTGATTCACCATCTATTTCCCCCTTAGTTAATGCGACATTTTTAGTTTTTCCTGCGTTAAACCTCTTCCTCACATCATCTATCAATTTCTTATCTTCTTCGGTCGCTTCCCTAAAAGCTCTGTTGACAGAACCAGCTTTTCCCGTCCCCTAAGTAGTAATCTTAAACTTGGGAATAAAGAAGGTGGCAACTGTTTTACCAATTACCACCATTATATCAGCTTGCTTGACACTCTGTTAGAGGACTCGCCGCCCGATACTCTGTCTTGTTCTTCATCATGCTGTAGATGATGTTTACAAGTCTTCTCATGACGCATATGAGGGCTTGCTTCTTGCTCTTGCCTTCTGCTAGCTTCCGTTGGTAGAACTCGTAGAAGACGGGATTCCGTTGCTTCTTATTGTCGCCTTTAGCTACTTGGATTTGCTGTACGGCTAGGTTATGGAAGATGGCGTTCGGTACACGATTACCTTGTCCACTGGCTTGGTCTTTGCCCTTGCCGCCCGAACTAAACCGGATAGGGGCGATTCCTGCAAAACGGGCTAACTTGTCGGCATTGGAGAAGCGACGAATATCTCCGATTTCAGCCACCAGTTCCGCCGCTGTGACGGTGCTGATTCCGTCCATCGACTCTAGCTTGTAATCGGTCTGTGCCAATACCTGCCGAAACTGTTCCTCGATTTGCTTTATGAGTTCCCGACTTCTCCGCATATCCTTGACCATGTTGACGATGAGGAAATCCCTGTATTCTTGGAAGTTCCGCTTCGTCTCTCCATCCTGCTTCACCAATTCCAGTATTCCTTCTGACTTACGAGTTGAACATGTGTTATGACTCGCTTCACGTAAATACTCTGCCAGTTCATCCACCCCCACCGTCAACACTTGATGTGGTGCAGGGTACTTCTCCCAAAAGGCAAGGGCGGCTTTACCGTCAATGTCACAGAAGAACTTCTTGTAGGACGGATAGTGATAGCTTAATTGTTGATGCATTTGATTCTTCAAGCCACTGGCATGTTTGACGATAGCGTTCCGCCTTGCTACCAATTGACCTAATGTCCAGTACAAGTCTTGTGGATTCGCATCCGGTAATTCATCGAGCCGTGCAAGGAGTACCTTGGCGATACAGAATGCATCCCAACTGTCGCTCTTTTGCGTAGTCGCATGGCTCATTCGTTCGCTGTACGACAAAGCGGAATTGACTTCCTTGACCAATTGCTTCTTCTCAACAAGGTGAACGGCTAACGCTCTGCCGTTGCCGCCCGTATCTTCCAACCCGTAAACAGGGGTCAAGCCTTTTGCCGTATGCTTCTTAACGAACTTCATCAAGTCGTCGAAGGCAGACGGTTTGTTTTCAATCTGGATTTCACCAAGACGTTCGTTCCAACAGTTGATGATAACGGCAGTATGGTGGGCTTTATGTAAATCCAAACCGACATAGATGTGATATTGCTTGTAATGGCTCAAAAGACTTCACCTCTGGTTACGGATTCTGTCGTGACATTAGTATCGCCGCGCGGCGGCTGTGAAGTCAGGAAGGCGGCTAGCCTAAGCGTTACCTTGCCTGTTCTATGTCAACTGGTCGTCACCAGATTGTTCGTTCACGATAACCATCGCGGCATGTAGCCCATTCGTTGCGGACAATTTGCAGATAAGTTCTGACAATATGAATAGTCGGTCTAACTACTCCAAAAGATGCTTTGCCTTTTCATCCTCCTTATCGGGGCGGCGTATTCTACAGTTGCCAGTAAATTTGAAAAAAACGCGAGAAAACGAAGATAACAAAAAACAGGTCAATCATGGTGGTATCTGACCATAATCGACCTGTTCAATGTAACGGAGTAGCGTTATTTAGGTTATAAAATTAATCCATTGATGTGCGTACAACCGAAATGATGAAATCTTTATACGGGTATAACACTGGTTATATGTGTTATTGATTGAATGATGTGTTCATTCGGCACTGGGTGGGGTAGTATTTTTGAATAGTGTATTTTTATCATAATACGATGGACAAAAAAGACACCACAACACGGCGGTTAACTCGTGTTGTGGCGCTGCTAGATGTATTGTGAATCATCAATACTTCAAGATTTTTTTATAGACGACTTATGTCACAAGGTTCCGTTGATACGAATCTTTCATACCATCCATTTAATGGAATAGTTATAACATCTCGTATATCTAATTCCTGTGGTCTGATAACAAAAAAACCTCCTCTTTCAAAAATTCTAATTAATGGTTCATATACATTTAAATATGTGAGATACTGTGGATTTTTATCAACGTATATTGATAATTGAATATAAAATTCAAATATTTTTTTAATGTATTGGTATCCTGCCACAAATTCTAAAACTTTTGGATTGCAGTATCTCGAAATATCTATTTCATTTTCATTATCACCAAGTAATTTCGCTACATTAGAGAACATGGGTGGCTGTGGTTTCAGAGATTCATTCTTATAAAATAAAGCTAATCTTCTCAAAAATTCATAACCCAGCTCAGCATTTTCATTGGAATTAACCCTACCAATATTATCCCATAAAATCCCATTAATTCTTGATACAGAATCATCTAAATACACTTTCCTCACCTCCAACATTTAATAGTCAATATCTCCATCATAATTTTTATCATACTCTTTGAATTTATCATAACCTGGGAAATCATCACTTGGTTGTTCATCAGTTAGATTTGCTTTGTCGTGTGCATTTTTTTCTGGGTCTTTATTATACCCTTTTCCATTCCAAGTAGAAGGATCTCTTAGCGGCATACCTCCTTCCATATATTCATTTTCTTTAAGCTCATGATTTGCTAATTTCCTGAACCATTCCTTTTCCTTTTCATTCAGCTCTCCTTTTTGTGCCTTTTGCCATGCATATGCAACATCAGGATCTGCTTGAAAGTATAATTCTTCATACGGTTTACCACCTACAGATAACTGTTTTGTGTCTAAGAACAAGTGCCTTTTCATTTTTAATATCTGTTCTTCTGCTAATCCTGTATTCTTTGCTACCGTTCCAATATCGTCAATACCTGATTTTCTGATATCAATATATTTCCTCTCAAGGAAAGCTTGAAATCCATCCTCTGGCACAATAATATGTTTTCTCATCTCAGCAGTATATGGTTTAAAATCACCCGACCCCTCAGCCTCATTCTTCAAACGATCCGCCAATTCCTTCTTACCAGCCTCGGATTCGCTAAAGAAATCCTTATGATGCTGTGACGGACTTGAAGGTACAGAATCAGGACTATCATGAAGTTTAACATTTCCTCCAGGACCCGCGGGAACAAGATCATCCCCCACCTTCTTAATCGTCAAGGCATTCTGAAGCTTCTTCCAGCCCGTAGTTGCTGCATCCTTGATATCCAATGCATCACGTATCAGTTTCGCTTTAACCGCATCTGCCGCATTCCCAATCCAGCCCGTCATTTTATTCAGCGAATCGCCAAATGCGTTGCCTAAGGTCTTCACGATTTTCGCACCAGCGATCTTGCTACCAATCGCCTTCGTGAGCCGTGAATCCATGATACCACCGGTTAAACCGCCAATCCCCATAT
The DNA here is from genome assembly GCF_059609455.1 of Paenibacillus liaoningensis. NCBI lineage: Bacteria > Bacillati > Bacillota > Bacilli > Caryophanales > Paenibacillaceae > Paenibacillus > Paenibacillus liaoningensis. Next base: position 3,744 of record NZ_JCAALU010000037.1, on the reverse strand, counting down.
CCAGTGCCAGTGTGCCAAAGCTAAACCCTTTGCCTTCCATCGTCTGGCGAATGACACTCTCAAAACCATTCTGCACCGCACCAAACGCCATACGTCCACCTAGGTTCGCCATCGGACCAAATGGGCCAAACACTGCCCCAGATATCGCCCCGATAACTGATTCTCGAAAGGCTGTTGACACATACGTGCCCATATCGCTGACCTCGCCGCGCGCGATATCCGACACCGCTTGGCTCACAACCGCAGCAGTTCCCGCAATGGCTGCTCCAGCCAATACTGCACCGACAACGACCGCTCCTGCTCCTAGTGTCGCTACCGTAAACGCCGCTGCTACCGCAACTACTGCGACGACAGCCAATCCTGCCAGCACATTTCTCGCTAGTTTTCCCCAGCTGAATGGCGGTTTTTCCGGTGGTGGCGGTGGAGGAGGCGGCTCACCTTCTACGGGCGCATCGTCATACGGCGCATAGCCAGTCCGATCCTTCCCTTCCGTTCGGATCTGCGCTCCCATCAGGTTGTACTCGCCTTCCAGCGTGATCCCGCTTGGTGCGCTTGTCTTCTTCGCTACGAGTAGCGCTTGCGCACCAATAACTACACGCTTCGGTGTGAACAGCGAAATCTCTTCCTTCGCCGTCAGCGTCAGCTTGCGCGGGCTGCTCAAGATAATGCCTACAGCATCGTCCAGCTTCAAAAACAGCGGCTCCTTGCTTCCGCCTGTAAACTCGACCCCCGTAGGGGACAGCTTCATTTCACTGCCATGCTCCGTCCCAAAATAACGGTTGTTCGGATCTGCCGTCTTTTCTGCACTCGCCCCATTGGTTCGCACGCCGCCAGTGACAATGGCTTCTTGACCGCCTGCATCGGCTAGATATAAATTCGCTTTTGTTCCTACCTGCGGCATACTGTACATCGCGCTTCCCGTCTCCGGAGCATAACGATACCAGTGCGCCGTTTCCTTGTCCTGCTTGTCGTCGATCGCCAGATGCACCTGCACCTGTTCCCCTTTAACCGCCAGAATTTCTCCTTGCAGTGTCAGACCCGACAGTCTTGTATTCAAGATCCGCTGCTCTCGTATCCCCGCTTCCCGCGACAGACGGTAGTGGTAGATGAGCTGCCCCTTCTCTAAACGTGCCGTCATCGACGATACGATCAGTTCAATATAGCCTCGAATTTTAAAGCGATCACCCAAACGATAGAACGTTTTGGATCGTATTTCATAGCCGAAAAAATCCGTATCATGCAGGCCCGCTGCTTCCCCGCCTGCTTTTTGAAAAGCCGCCAAATCCTTGCTCACCGTATACGATGCTCCTTCAGGCAGCTTATGCTCTTTCCCCTCCGGCATCCCAATAAACAGCTTCGGCGTTTCTTCCAATATATCACAGACCACCACCGACTGGAACTGGCTCGCTAGTCGTTTCGTCAGCTCCCAATCCGTCTCCTCATATTGAATGACAGGCTCAGATGGCTTTTCCTTCTCTCCCTTTTGAAGCAACACATCTCCACCTGGATACGCACGCAGTACGGTAGTTATGATCTTCTCGTACGTCTGGCTCGTATCCTGAAAAGATCGCCTGCGCTTCTTCAGATCGCTGTAGATGCTTCCCGATACCGCCTCGATCTCGACTGTGTACACCCCATTGCGATGCACCGTCTGCACAGATGTGACGACTCCCTTAAAAAGAGGTTTCCGCGCGCCATCTTCTTCGTCGTACAAAGCGATTTTATCCTGCCATACCGCTTCCAGCGTGGCATTCGTTCGCAGCTCTTCCTCGACGATCCCGCTAATCCGCAGCGTCCCATGCTCGCCCGGCTTCCAGCTCATCGCCACATCCGTGATATGCTTCAGCTTGCAGGGGCCTTCTACCCGCAATCGATCATAACCGATCATCTGCATCCCTCCTCCCCGTTGTCCTTCGTCTACCTAATCTGAATCGTGCTGACCGTCCGAGAGAAAATAGATTTGACCATCCATGGCACACGTAAGAAACGATTGGGTCGTCAGCGCTGGTTTGTTATCTACCTTCGCATTTTCCTTTGGCAGCACCCACTTATTAAAAATCTCTGGCATACAGGGCGGGCCACCCTCGGTAATGCCTTGCTCATTAATCAAGTACACGACTTCCCCGGCTGCCATTTTAGGACTGCGGCATAGGCCAAAATACGGCACGTTCTCCGGGCTGTTATCGTCCTCATTCATCATCGGCTTGCCATTCACATACGACCCATGGCTCTCTGGCAAGTTGATTCGGCGTGAATGCGTGCCGCACGTACATCTCATGGTTGCCCCTCGTACCACATACGCGGGTTGTCCTCCCATTCTCTTCTCCTCCTTTTCGGTCACCGTTTCCTATTCTCTTTCTTGTTAAAAGCTAAAACTGGTTGCGAATCATTTGGTCTACGCTCTCCAAACACTCCAATATTGGTGACTGGTTTCTTCTAAGCCAGCTCCACCCGTTCCAAACGAATACCCACAGGCTCCCGCCGCAGCAGGCTCTCCGCTACATCCAGCCGCACGACGATCAGCGGCCTTTCACTTTCGCTCACCCGCACAATTTTCTTCCCTTGCAGGCGCTCCCGATCCAGCACCAGACGCTTAATCGTTCGCTGATCCTGATGCAGCTCGGCATACGAACTTAAACACATTAGCTCCTCAAAAAAGGGCAAATAATACGTTTTCTGGCGGCGAGTCAGCATATGCATCAAAATGACCATCTTGTATACCGCCCTCGGCTCGTACAGCTCCACTAACCGCTTCAATCCATCCGAGAGCAAAAAGAGCTGCCGATCCAGCACATCCGTAAACACGCTGTCTTTCTCTCCCTTGACTTGAAACAGCAGCTTGTCCGGTATTCGGTACGAAGTCGCCGCATACATATCCCGCATGTCCAGCTTCTCCCGCAGCCCTTCCAGCATTGGCGTACTCGTGTAGCGGCTATCTTGCTTCAGTACAAAATAGTCCATCAGGACACACCGTCCTTTCCATCCTGCTGCTCTTGAAGCTTCCCCTCACCCTGCTCTTGAAGCTCTTCTTCTGCGCTTTCGCTTTCGCCAGGCTCATCCAGTGCGCGCACCCCATGACCATCCTCCGCCAATATTTCCGTCTGATCGCGGTACTCCCCCATTGCAATCGCCCAGCCTTCCGCCTTCGCAAGCGTGGTGAAGGCTTCAAGCCCGATTAGCTTTTCCATCTGCCCACGCACGAATTCCACCGCCAGCGTGTGGCATTTCTCTGCTTCCAGCTGGCGAATGTCGTCGATATCCATAAGCGTGACCTTCCGTGCATATGCCACTCGCTCCGGCTCCAGCTGCTTCACTCGCTCGAACATCGGTGCGAACAGAAACGCTGGCTCCCAATGAACGGTGCAGCCTGACGCATCCATCAGCCAGCGTTCATCATACGCATCCATTCGGTACGTACAATGCCCTTCCATGATGCTCGTACGTAAATAAGAGATGTAGATATATTTCAGCTTCCCTTGTTTTTCCGCTGCTTGAAGCTCCGCTGCCCGCACACATAACGCCTCAAACGCTCTTGCCAACTCCTCATCAATCTCCACCTGATGTTCTTCGTAAATGTCATTAACGAGCAGCACATCCTCCTGCCACCGATCAAACACATGCCGCTCCAAAAAGTCAGCCAGCGCCTCTTCCCGCGTCATCACCTGACTCATACGATGTTGACCTTTCCGCCGCTCAGCGTCACTTCATCCTGCACCGTCAGCATCGCGTCGCCCTGCTTCAAAT
>NZ_JCAALU010000036.1:0-20662 GCF_059609455.1 Paenibacillus liaoningensis | reverse complement strand
ATTTGACGGTACACCCCCTCTTCTATCCGAATAGCGATTTATCTATTGGAGAGATCCTGCGAATAAGCGAGCATTCGTGAGAAAACTACATTTTACCGAGGGAGTTCAATAAAAAGGACGCTCCCGCGCCTTCGCTTGGGCTACGTCCTCCTCATTATATCCATTTCCAATTACTAATTAAAGAACGTACGCGGGTAGCATGTAGTGCTTAAACAGGGGACTTATCTTAGCCTAAGCACTAAGAAAATCCTTTATTTACTTTTGACAATTGGAAAAAGAGGGCTAGATAACCGGCGAGCAAACGCCACCTTCCCTCAAATAACGGATTAGCGGACTCAGCCGCCAATCGTCGTCGTTATTTCGTGAGCACCTTGTATAACCTGCTTGCTGAGAAAATCCAGACGCTCCTCTGTCAGCTGGTCCGTCGTGACGCCGACCCCAAGAGCTCCCACTACCTTTCGCCCGAAGCCGATAATTGGAGCAGCAATCGCCGCCGTACCTTCCGTAAGCTCAGCGTAGCTGACCGCATATCCCACCTTCTTGATGCCGGGCAAAGCCGACAACAGCTGCTTGCGCTTCTCTTGGTCATCCATCAGCCGAATCAAAATCGCTTCCGCTTCAGCCAGTTTCATATTGGCCAACATCACTTTATTCGGCGCGCCAATATGCATCGCAATCCGCTCGCCCAAGCTTTCTACAACCCGGAGCTTCACCTTACCGTCTACTTTATCGATTCCCATCGAAAACTTGCCGTAAGGGATGCTTAAGAAAACCGTTTCTTTCACTTCAGCCGCCAGACGTTCCATTATCGGCCTAGCTGCCGTGCGCAAATCCATCTGCTCGACCTGCTGCAAGCCGACTTCCATCCACTTTGGCCCCGGCCGATAACGTTTCGTCTCCGGAAGCTGAACAACGAGCTCATGCCTTACCAATGTACTAATTAGTCTATGCGTCGTACTTAGCGGCAAGCCTACCCGCTCCGAAATATCTGATATCGCCCAGCCAATGCGGCTGTTGTCCGACATGAGCAGCTGAATAATTTGCATCGCGCGATCAATAGATTGAACCAATAGTATCCCTCATTCAACAGTCTCTGATCTTTTCTTCTCAAAACCTAACATACAATAATCGTTTTACGATTAATATAGGTGGCGGCATTTTGTTTGTCAATAAAAAAATGCAGTTCACGTCATTTTACATGACATGAACTGCATTTTTACGCGGTTACCGCATCATTATGCAGCTTTAGCATGTACGGCTTTGGCGTCGGCTTGCTGCTGCCAGCCTCCATGGCATAGAGGACAACGAGCAGCGTATGCGTATTTTTCTGGATCGAGCCGTCCGCAAAATACGCTTCCAGATCAAATGGCAGCCGCTCGATGACGGCATGCTTATGCAGCTCCTTCTCCGACATGCCGAGCGCCGCAAACGAATCCGACACCTTCTCCGGCCGCTCGACGAGGCTGCGCATATGGCTTCCCCATACGGCTTTGTCCATCGTGAATTCCCACCACGTTTTGCGCGGCTTATATTTATGGTTGAGGAAATAGTCATATTTCATCAACCCCATAATGACGTCCATATCCGGCCCAGCTTCGCCAGCCGATTGCTGCTCATGCTGATAGCTGTTCAGGAACGACCATAGCCGGGAAAATAAATCCTCCAGCTGATGCCCGATTTTCTGCCAGCCCCGCTCCTCCCAATAGTCGCCAAAGTCCTGGAAGAAATCGAACGGCGACGGGAAAACCTGCTCCACCAAATACATGAGCGTACGGTCCATCCGGTGCGCATTCCAATATTTCTCCAGCACATCCTCTACCCGCTTCATGCGCACAATGTCGCCGAAAGGCATCAGGTCATTGCCGAGCATTTCGTAAGGCGCACGGTCCATGTAGATGTAGCCCCATTTGTCGGCGTCATTGCGCAGCCCTGTGCCGCGCAGCATTTTCAGAAATCCGAGCTGCATTTCTTCAGGCCCGAGCGCAAACACATCGTTAAAGGTGCCTTTGAACGTATCGTAGTTTTCGAGCGGCAATCCGGCGATTAAGTCGAGATGCTGGTCGATTTTGCCCGATTCCTTCACCTTCGTCACCGTCCGCACAAGCTTGGACCAGTTCTGTCTGCGCTGAACCGCCTCATTCGTCGGATCATTCGTCGACTGCACGCCAATTTCGAAGCGGAACACGCCTGGAGGCGCATGCTCAGCCAAATAGTCCAGCACCTCAGGGCGCATAATATCTGCCGTAATTTCAAATTGGAAGACGCAGCCGTTATGATTTTCGATCAAAAATTGAAAAATTTCCAGCGCGTAATCCCGCTTAATATTAAACGTCCGATCGACGAATTTAATCAGCTTCGCTCCGGCATCAATCAAATACAAAATGTCCGCCTTCGTCCGCTCCTTATCAAAATAACGGACACCTACCTCAATACTGGAGAGGCAGAACTGGCAGCTGAACGGACAGCCCCGGCTCGTCTCAAAATAAACGACGCGGCTGGCCAAATGCGGCACATCCTCGGCAAACCGATGCGGTGACGGCAGCGTTGCCAGATCCAGCTTCGGACGGCCCGGATTAACCAGCGCCTCAATATAGCCCTCGCGCTGCTTGCGGTAAGCGAGTCCAAACACCATATGGTACTTGCCCGCGCCCTCAATCTCGGTCAACAGATGATGGAACGTCTCCTCGCCTTCACCTACGACGATAAAATCAACCTCGGGAATGCGCTCCATCCAATGATCGGTATCGTAGCTTACTTCCGGCCCGCCGAGTATGATTTTCACCTGTGGACTGACCTTGCGCAGCATATTGATGACCGTGATCGTCTCTTCAATGTTCCAAATGTAGCAGGAGAAGCCGACCACATCCGGCTGGCGGGAGTAGATATCCGAAACAATGTTCATAACGGGATCTTTAATCGTGTATTCGGCAATATCAATATCGAATTGCTCGCCGCTATAGGCCTTCAGGCAGCGCAGCGCAAGCGATGTGTGAATAAATTTTGCGTTTAATGTGGAAAGTACAACCTTCATCTCGTTACCTCGCTCATTGTTTTGTCACTATTGTCTATCATTGTACTACAGAAGAGGGTTCCCGCACAAAAGAAAAGGCTGCCGGTGGTCGCTTACGCTCCCGCCAACAGCCTGATGATTTAGCTCAAAAGATTAAGATGAATGATTTAGGTAATAAGTGCTAATCTCTCATATCAATATAAAGCTGGTCTTTCAGCTGCATGTCGAGAACCGGGAAGCGAACCTTCCACTTGTTGTCGCCGAGCGCCGTCACTTCATTTTCGGCAAAGCCACGCGGCTGGAAGCCGAAGGTACGATCGAAGGAAATGATAACTTGAATCGTCTCGCCCGGAAGCATGCGGTTCAGCTCATGGCCCAGGTTAATGGCCCAGCTGCGAATATCGTTAGCGGAAGAACCGCCATAATACGTGTAAAAGCGCGGATCAATATCAGCTGTCAGCACGATCCAGCCTTGCGAATCCCGCTTCACTTCCCAATTGCTGAAGCTTGCTGTGCCATCGCCTGTCGCCACTGATCCGAATTCCTTCTTCATCAGCGCAGTGATCGTCTCCATCGACGCGCCTTTCAGCGTATCCGGCAAAATCGCCGGCAGGAACTTCACATCCTCCTGCGGGCTTTCCGGCAGCAATCCCATCAAGAGACTTGCGTGGGCAACCGATACAGCAAAGTTCAGGTCGGCCTGCGATGTATAGCCTGCTGTCGTAATCCCAACCAGATCGCCGTATTCATCGAACAGCGCTCCACCGGAGCTGCCGTGGTCGATTGGCGCACTTGTCTGAATATATGTGAGGCCATCTTCGTATGAAATGTTACTTACCAGACCGTCAGATACCGTGTTCTGGATACCAAGCGGACTGCCGATGGCTACGACCTTATCGCCTTTTTCCGGAACCGTGTAGCCTACGCTCACTGGCTCCAAATACAGCGACTCATCCGTCTGAATAATTGCAAGGTCTGAGCTTGGGCGGTTGACAACAACGCCTTGAACTTTGTATTCATCGCCATAGATCGACGTAATCGTTGCCGAGCTCGCATCTTCAATGACGTGATTATTAGTTAGAATCCAACGATCGCCGATAACGACGCCGCTGCCAATCGCTTTATTCGTTGTGATCAGCACGACGCTTTCGTCGTTTTGCTCAACGATTTCCTTAGGCGTCAGCTTTGTACGGTCATCCTCAGGCGTTTCCTCGTACTCCTCGTAAGCTTCTGCCCACTGCTGTTCTATGGAGGTAATGCGAACGGCTTGCGCCGCGTTATCCCATTTCACTTTGGCGCCAAGCGCCTCGGCCACGAAACGAGCCGGCACGAAGGTGGTGCCATTTTTCACGGCTGGGGCTGCATCAAGCTTAACGGTCTTCCCGTCGACAACCGCTTCTTTCTTGCCTACGGTCAGTGATACCGTCGTTGTGTTTTTGCGTACGATAATCGTCTGTGTCTTCTCCACCCAAGTGATGGAAGCGCCCAGCGCCGTAAAAATCTGACGCATCGGCACGAACGTCACGCCGTTTTTTACATAAGGAGCGGCCGGAAGCGAAAGCTTGCTGCCGTCAATATAGACTTTAATAGCCTGCGTCGTAGACGCTGCTGTCGTAACAGCGCTTGCTGCTGAAGCCGTCGAAGTCGTTCCAGCCAGCGGCGACAGCAGCAAGCCAGTGACGAGCAACGGGGCTAGCAGCGTTTGTGCTAGTTTTGTTTTCACGTATGTATTTCCTCCAAATTTTAGTCGATTACCTGGGGCGTATTTTATTGATAGATTGAGTCCCGTCCGCAAATGATAGAGACACCAAAAGAAAGGCGGAACCTAGCCAAACAGATACTCTCATGGTACCATTTTCTGTTGTTGGTTGTCTATTGGAATGGGGATTGGGGTCTGAGAGATTTGATTAATTCCATCCTTAAACTTAAAATATCAAGCCAAAATAAAATAACGCATGCCAATTGAGCATTGGCACACGTTATTCTCATCGTTTCTTCTCCTATATAGTTGACAATGTATTATTTTAAAATCATCTTACTTCCTTTTTATTTGCAGTACTTCTTCCCAAATAACCGATTTATCTTTATATTCATACGAGACCTGCACTGAAGCTGTTGATTTGTTTGTAATGTTCTTATTCTCATCATAATAGTGAATAACTAATCGGTCGCCTCCATGGGGACAATTTTCAGTAATAATTTCTACTGCAGGATCATGTGTTGCATTATCATTCTTTTTCCCTAATGCATCTACTAGCTGATCAAGTCCAGTTTCCCTTCTAAAACTCCATTGCTTCTCCCGACTTTCTGGTAGCTCATAATCTTCTATATCCTCATACAGAGTGATTTGAATGCTCCCATTTGGAAGCTCTTTATTCTCATAACAGTCATTAAAATCGCTAAATAATATTTTTGGTAAATAGACAAACATTTCGTCCCCATACCACATTTTCCAACAAGCTCCAAACCATAAACCCGCTCGATAATAAGAATATCCTGGCAAACACTTTTTATCGATCTCTTTCTTATTCTTAAACGACTTGCTATCTACGATAATAAGACCTTCTAGTGACCTTCCTGCTCTCTCGTACCGAGAGATATCCACCGTTTTCTGCCAAATAAAATCTTCTGTAGAATGAACAAATCCCACAGACCCATTAGCATCATTAAATAGTTTTTCCAATTTATCCATTAACTCAGGAATTCTTGACACTTCAATTAATAGGGAAGCATTAAGCGTTACATATTCACTTGTGTTCGAAATTCCCACATGATTACGTTCATAATCAAAACCATTAACTATGAAGTTCCCCTTTCCATTCAAACTCCTCTTTAAAAATTCCTCGAATTTTGAATAGCTATATTTGACAGTCTTTGAATTTGAGTTGCCTGATAGTATCATATGTTCATAATCCAATTTGAATAGTTCATTAAACCAATAGTGCATATTAATTTCATTCAGATTACCACATTTGAAATATTGTGCTATAGTAATTTCCGTTTTTCCCATCTAGAACTCCTCCACTCTTATCTGAATTCCTCCACCCATTTTTTCCAATTCTTCAATATTAACACTATCAACGTAGCCTTTGGGTACTCTTATATCAAGGGTACGATTTTCAAGTGGAACATACGTACCATTAATGGTAACTTTTAGATTCGATAACGCACTTACATAAACACCGAGTTTATTCGTTAAATCTTTTTCAGAATATAAACGAGGATCAATCGTTTTTAAACTAACAATTTCTTGATCCTTTTGGAAGTCTATCACTGGAAAATATCCGTTATTTTCTTGACCTATATTATACCAGTCCTCATAATCTGTACGAGCAAGAAAAGCTTCAATAAAATCCCCTCTAGTAGTAGCAGTCCAATCCCATACAAAACCAGAATAATACTGCTGTTCGCTGTCTTCAATTAAATATTCTACAAATGCTAATATAAAAGTAGCTCTCTTCGATCGCTTAGCCAGCCCTTTTATTTTTCGATCTACATCAAGCCATGAGTCTCTAATATTAAAATTCAACTTAGAGAAATAGTCTTCATAGTAATCATCTATTATTGGACGATTTCCACTAGGATCAGTATATCTTATAGGATTATTATTAACATACGTATACAAATTTAAACTCAGCGGATTATTAATCTCCCCTTCATACGTATCCTCATTAATAAACCGTCCAATACTCGGATCATAATACCTTGCACGGAGATAGTAAAGTCCGCTTTCCTCATCGTATACTTCTCCCGTGTACTTAAAGGGATTCGACATACCTTCCGTCTGCGAAAGTATATTTCCCCAGATGTCATAATCATAAGAGTTTATGGTTATTCCGCTATCATTCGTAATTCTTACTACGTCCCCATGACCATTATACGAATAGTATCCTTCTTTTCCTGATACATAGTCATGTCGATACAGCAACTCGTTACCCCAGACATTTCGAGCCTTTACGTTACCACTTCCATCGAGCTCTTCAATGATATGACCATTTAGATAAACGTATCGAGTGGTTTGCCCATTTACTTTCTTCGTTGCTCGAAGACCATCTGCGTAATACGAATAGGCAGCCTGTGTATCCTTTGAAGAGGAGTACGTTTTAAGCATGTCCAAGGCGTTATAAGTATACGTCGTCGTTTCCTCTGTTAGTTCAGGTGTATTTCCACTCACCGTCAAACGATTGCCACGATCATCATACGTATACGTACGTTGTCCTTGCGCTGTATTTTCCTCTTTAATGCGATTAAGCGCATCATAACTGAACGCCTGCGTCGAGCCATTTCGATTTATGCTGGTAATGTTACTAAAACCATCATATCCAAAGGTCTCATTCCAGTTAGATACGTTCCCTGGCGAAGTTTGATTGTATGACTTCAATTCTCCAAAAGCATTTGTTTTTCTTTGCTGCGTTACACCATTTGGATAGGTCAATATATTCGTATGCTCATTTTGACCTACCGTATAGTTATATCCTACCGTTCCCATATCTGGTGTCGTTACCGTCAACAAACGATCCAAGACATCATAAGTATAAGATACTTTTTGATTATCTGGATACTTCAATGCAGTCATGCGGTCAAATCCATCATATTCCAGCCCATACTGTCGCCCTGCCACTGTTTGACTGCTCAGTCGTTTCCATAGATCATATTGATAACCTAACGATTCTCCCTCTTTCGTTGTTGTAGCTGTTGGAAGACGCGTAGCCGAATCATAACTATACTGCTCCCAATAGGTTTCTGTTCCAGCCGTATCTTTTACTGATAATCGGCTTACCTCATCATATGGCGTGTACGAATATTGATGCTTTTGCATCATCTCGTCGGTACGTGTATCTAGCATTCCCGTATTCGTATACTGGAAGCTTTCTTTCTTACCCTCCGCATTCGTCTTCGTCAATTGCCAACCGACTTCATTATATTCGCTTTGCTTTTGAAGCTTATCATTTGTATACGTAGCAATCAGTTGACCCATGCTATTATACACATAACGATTGACCTGGTTGTTGTTATCCTTCAAATAAATCAAATTACCTGCGGTATCATAACCATACTGTGTTGTTTGAGTTACACCATCTGCAATGACTTGAGTCTGCGATAAGGCTCCAAGCGGAGTGAATGTGTTTAACACCGTTCTCGTCTTTGCTCCAGCTTTCTCCACTTGCTTTATTACTCTACCTAAACGATCCTGATAATTCCAGGTTTCTTTCCCATCTGGGCCTACCACTTTTGTTGTGTTTTGCAGGTAATAAGCAGAGCCATCCTCCTTAGTCATAACGTTAGAGTAATAATAATCTGTCACTTGCCCAATAGGGTCCGTTACTCTACTGACCTGACCATTTTCACCATATGAATATTTTACTTCTTTATCTACAGAGCCGTATGGCAATGTGCTTTTCAATAGTTTCCCTGTTGAATTCGTTTTATTCCATACAAGTACACGCGATGTATTCCCTACTATTTGTTCCTGCTTCTCTACATCACCATAAGGCGTGTAATATGTATTAACTTTTTCCCCATCAGGCTTCGTCTGTACAACTAAACGCTGCGCGTCATCATACGTGTAATTCGTCGTTCGAACGGCACCAGGATTAGCAGCAGACGGTGTATAGCTTTCCGAAGCCATCCGGCCGTTCGGATCATAGCTATACGTTACTGTACTCCCATCAGGAAAGGTCTGTTTTTTAAGCTGATCCTTATTGTCATATTCATAAAGAACAACTAGCGGCGTAGGTGTCTTCCCCTTACCTAAAGTGACATTCGTCGTTTCTTTAATAACATGTAAATTACTTGCATCATATTGCATATCCACAATCGCTTCTGTCGGTTGTTGATCATATTGACTACCCGAGCTCGTCGTGCGAATACGGGTAGGCTGCTTGGAACTATTGTAATTCAAATAATCCGTAACCGTTTGATCCTGACGGACAACCGATGGCGTAGCCGGATCGCGATAGCTACCAAGCTGCGTTGTACGAAGGAGCGTGCCATCCGCGTTATACGTATAAATTATTTCTGACTTCGTTAAACCATCTGCTGCTGTTTGTTTCTGTGAACTTATTTGATGGTAGGGTCCGCCATAGGCCGTCTCCGTTTTGTTCCCATATGGGTCCTCCTGATAGATCACATATCCAAAAGCATCATATTCCGTGCGATAAAGCGATGCGTATTTATCCAAATTGGCTGGCAATGTACGATCATTACCCGATGACAAGAACTTATCTATGTCTGACTTATTATCATTTCCAAATACTTTGGTTAAATACGGTTTGTTTTTTCCTGGGTCATATTGATATGCTTGATTTTCCAGGAAAGAGATACCATATTCGTTCCCTTCCTCCTTGAATTTTAAATAGTTGTAAAAACCAAGTTGCCCTTTCCTCTCGTTTACAGGTATGAATGAACCTTTTCCTGATGGTCGGTAAACAGTAGTACTACCTTCTGTATATCCTGATAAATCCAGATAAATACCCACTTCAAATTCAGGACGACGGAACTCATTACTATTTTTCAATCGAAAATTTTCTACAATGCCACCCGTTTTAGGTGTTGTCCATATTTCCTGTGCATAACTTGAAAATATACTTACATTTTGCCTAAGAAGCTTTTTTTCTCCAGCTTTATTAGTATAGCTATAATACACATTCGTTACCGGGTGATACCCAATATAGGTAAGGTTCCATGGATCGAGATACAATCGCATTGTCCCTCTGTCCTGTTCTCTTTTATAACCATTCCCCTCTAAAAACCAATCCCATTTATAAGGGCGGTATTTAAAATTGGTTTCTAAACCACTATAATCTGTGACTTTATCCAACAAGAGATAATTGATCTCACCATGAACTTTATTATCTCTTTGGATAATTTCATTGGATTCTGCTCCATTTAAAAAATCCAGAACAGGTTTACCATTTTCCATATAATACATATAATCATCTTCAAAGTTAAAATCTGCTCGAGTTGTGAGACTCGGGGTCTGATAAGTGTAGGTTTTTAACGTTTTGTTCGCTAGAACATCAACCACACTCGTAAGCTTACTAAAAAAAACACTTCTTGGCTTCTCATCATTTTGATATGCTTCAGCAGTTCCGAAAACATAAGTCCTGACTTGCATAACAGGATTATCTGTCTCCATATTATATTTAATTTTGTGCGTTAGATTTCCTTGTGGGTCCGTTACAGTGAAACCTTGGATACCGTATGGAGGCACACCTAATGGACCATCCGTCTGAATTTTCCTTCCAATAGTGTCTGTAATGATGATTCTATTAGCATGTTGTTGATAATCATACGTTATTTGATCACCAAGACGATTACTTTTGGTTAAAATTTGCCCATCTCTGTTAAACGTATATGTGATTTTATCATCCAATACTAAGCTATAGCCCGTTCCATTATAGAAATAAGTAACATTACTGTATGGATGATTGTAAGGTGTTTTATCATTACCTCTAAACTCATATGATGATCCATCATCTAAATCAAAGGTAATCGTATCAGTTGTAGAATAGGTAGCACGATTATAGAAGTTGATATTGGTACTCGTCAATGTCGAGGCAATTGTAGCACTAATAGTTCCCTCCGTCATTTTAGGAATATTGAGTGACCAACCCGTTGCAATAAAACCTAGATTGTCTCCAAAGCCGTAATCATAATAGCTTGGATAAGGAAAATTGCCCATACAATCCGTTAAACCAGTTTGAAAAGTTGCATTATCTGGATGACATACTGGATTAGACAGATCTCCATCTAAACTAGGCTGCATGATTTTAGCGTTCAACGAACTGTAACTACGAACCAAACTGAAATCCAGCCCATTTCTTCCAGGTAAATATAAATCAACGTCTTTTTGATTTGCTGTTTTATAAATCGGGTCTACATTGGAGTCGGTATTGGCTTTATATTTATATTCACTATTTTTTTCTGTGAAACGAAAGCTATTCCCTGTGCTCGCCGTTGATACTTTGCCGCTCTTTTTAGCTTTACTACTGTAAGTAGAACCCGTTGCGCTTTCATACTGATCTACAATGGCCTCCAATATCGGATTTCCGTTTGCTTCAATAGATGGGACTTCTACTTCAACGTTCTGTTGAGCAAGCACTTCCTCATAATTGTGATCATAATCATATTGCTGCATCGTAAGTGGAGTTAATTCCCTCAACAGCACTTGCTGTGCTTCTGTAAGTTTATTAATTAAAAACGGAAGATCTTCTGCAGTCAAATCTAATACTTCAAAAAACTGCTCTGTCTCTAGTAAAGGCGTTAGCTCTGTATAAAAATATACCGCTAGTTTCTTCATCTCCAGTGTATACTGCTGGGTGATGATCTCCACTTGCTCCTCTGAAAAAACACCCCATTTTTTCTCATATACCGACTCGTCGACAGTCAACTCTCCATCTAATAATGGATTCGTTCCAGGGACATAGACAGATTCTTCTACTGTGGTGCCTGTTTGATTCGTTTCCAGATTAGCATAAACGATGGAATTCCCCATATCCGAAAAAATAGATAATAATAAACTGATGACTAACAGATAACTGATGACCTTCTTCAAGTTGACCGATCTCCTCTATTTATCTAGTAAAATAATAAAATCATCGATATAAAAGCTGCTCGTTGCATTGTTGCTTTCTACGTATAAAGAAAGATTTTTTGCGGCAATATCGCTATATTTATAAGTTCCGTTAATGATGACCCATTCGCCATCTGTTACCGTTGCTGCACTAACATTTTCGTAGAAATGCGTGCCGTTTGGAGATTCACGATGGATAGTAAACAACAAATCTGATGGTGCTGTACCTGAAACTAATCTTACAGCTGCCTTGATTTGATATTTAGTATCTGGTTTAATCAGGCTTGTTAGATCAAGAAGCGGACCTTGCCACTGAGCGGTTCGATTGGTTACCTTCATGCTTCTAACTCCATTTTTTGCGGTATCTCCTGAGATTTGAAGCGTTACTCCTTCTCCTTGAGCCGTCCAGCCCTGCAACGTTTCATCTTCAAAATCATGAATGACGACAGGCGGTGCTTCTACATATTTCTCTACTTTGAACTCATCTAAATAAAAGCTTGCAGTCGCATTAGAGCTTTCCATATATATAATTAAATTTGCTATTGAACCAGTAAAGGTATATTTCCCTTCAAAAACAACCCATCCATCTGTTGTCACGTGACTTGCACTGATATTATCGTAGTGGGAAGCACCATTCCCGTCTCCCCTGTTCATTGTAAGTAAAATATCAGAAGAGGTTGTTCCTTGAGGAAGAAGG
Organism: Paenibacillus liaoningensis; assembly: GCF_059609455.1. Classification (NCBI taxonomy): domain Bacteria; kingdom Bacillati; phylum Bacillota; class Bacilli; order Caryophanales; family Paenibacillaceae; genus Paenibacillus; species Paenibacillus liaoningensis. The sequence continues at coordinate 8,380 of NZ_JCAALU010000036.1, read as the reverse complement.
AGTTTGCCCGAAATCGTATAAGTCACACCTTGCTTCATATAACTGGTTAAATCAAGAGCAGGACCTTGCCAATTCGCATTGCGATTTGTTATTTTCAGACTGCGGCTTCCCTCGCTTGCTGCCTCATCTGTATTCGTTACCAATACTCCATCTCCCTGAGGGAACCAGCCTTGTGTAGTTCCATCCTCAAAATTATGAATAAGCGGTGCCGGCCCCTCCGTGTATGCTTCTAAGCTAACATTATCAATAAAAAATGAAACATTAGGACTAGCACTCTCCAAATATAAATACATACTCGTTGCCGGTTCATTTAATTGATAAATGCCCTCAAGCGTGACCCATCCTCCAGAAGTAACCATTTTGGTACTAATATTATCGTAGTAGCTATTACCATCTGGCATTGTTCGATGAATGGTCATCATCACTTGAGATGCAGCTGCACCTTGTGGAAGACGTACAAATGCTTTAATTTGATAACTCTTTTGTGCCACTATATTATTTTTCACATTAAGAATAGGGCCATGCCATGTAGCATTTCGATTGGAAACTTTCAAGCTTTTGTTTCCCCCATGCGCTGCCTCTAAGGAAGTATTGAGTATTACCCCTTCCCCTTGCGGTAGCCAGCCCTGCACATTGTCACCTTCAAAATCAAAGTACAAATTACCAGATGGAATAGTAGGTGGTACAGTCGTATCATCTATTCCTGATTTAATAAAGGTCTTGGATAATGTATTGCCATTAGCATCATATTTAAAAGTGTATGAGCCTTTTTTTGTATCCAATTTAATTAATCTACCATTTGCATCATAATTATATTCACTTGCATGTTTAATATTATTGATGACCAACTGCGATACTTCGGACACATTTCCTAGTTGATCTGCTGCCCTAGCATATATAATCGTGTTGTAATCAATATGCAGCTCTTTCGTATACGGCTGCCAAGCACCGCTCCCAATTCGAAACTCTTTTTTTGTTGAATCTGAAGAGTAATTAATAGTAACTGTATAATCATAAGCAGGTTCAGCCGGACTTATCAAAATAACGGGTTTAGTTGGAGGATCTCTGTCAATATTGGAAATCTGTATGGTTTTCACTGACATTAGCCCTGCATTGTTTTTTGCATATACGGTATATGTCCCATTTTCATAAACTTGAAAATTTGTTGAAAAGCTTGATATTGAGGTACCTATTCCATTTTGAGACATATACGCAGCACTATAATTACCTAGAGCATATTTTTTATCTAATATGCCAAGCTTATCTGTAATATTTGCTGTAATGGTTACGAAACGAGCAAGCGCTGTCGTGTTAACACCTAAATCAATTTGTGGCGGAGTTGTATTTTGAAAATAGCCTATACTCGATACATGCCCAAATTTATCTGCACCTACCGCTTCAATCCCATTCGTCGTCGATAAGGGAGTTGTGTAATTTTGCCATGCCCCTGAAGCAATACGATATTTTTTATGAATCGCATTCTCAGGAAATACAATAGAAACCAAGTCACCATTTCTAGAAAAAGTCGGTGTAGCTACACTACCAGCTACAAGATTGTTTATGTTTGCCTCGTATATTTTCTGAATCGAACCCGTATTTCGGTACTGCGTCCAAGTAACAACTAAAACAGGCTGAGGTACTGAATAACTATCAATAACAGTTTTTATAGCAACATTATCAATAGACATAATATAGACATCATAAACCTCAACTTCTTGTTTCGTATTCACAAGCGTCCTAGTTCGTTCTACTCCATCAATATAAATATCAATATAGTCTTGATTATGACTAGCACTGAAAGTTTTTCCTTCGTATGTTGCAGATGTAGCAGCAAATGCAGATTCTGGTGCAGGTAATACAGATAGAATCAATAATGCACATAAAAGTATGATATTAAGTGTTTTAAAGAATTTACTCATTATCTCATTTCCCTTTCATCTAGCTGTAATAAAACGCTGCTTTATCCACATAAAAAATCCCCGCAGCATCTGCTTCATTGGCTCTTAGTAAGAAATGCAGCTTTGCAAAACTAGCTTGGTTAGGCGTTTGCCCTTGATTCTCTAGCAACATATACTGCCCATTTGTTAATACAGCATCGGTTATATTGCTTGAAATAAAGTTTCCAGAAAAATCGTAGAAATCAATATACAACTGTAGCTTTGATTTATGAAGCATTTCCACATTTACATGACCTGACACTTTGTAGGATAGATTCGGTTTAACTATGAAGGTTTGAGAGATGCTATAAAATTCATTTTTAGGAATCCAAGAGCCCGCCACCTTCTGCGACTTACTCCCTTGATAAATTAGGGTGTGGCTATTATTTGCTAACAGGCTCAGCTTTTTAATCAAGTTTCCATTTAAATCATATTTATAAAAGGTGTTTAATCGTTTTTCATTTTTAGCTTGGGTCGAATAATTAAGCAAGCCTGAACTGGAGTAAACATTCATTTGTCCATCAGGCTGAAACTGCTTTTTAATCACTTGATTAACCTCAATCGAACTTACAGGCTTCACGAGCTTCCAATCCTGAACAACATTTACCCGTTCAAACTTTGCATTTCGCAAGAGGTTGGAATCCTGACTAAATCTCATGTCATCTACGAAGAATGTGCCCGCTCCATTACTTCCTGTAGATCGAATTAATGCATAAATCCTCATTATGGTAGCTTTGTCAGGAACTTTATCATGACCAGATAGAGTAACAAAACCATTTGTACTTATTTGTGGAAGTTCGAGTACAGTTCAAGAAAGATAGGCATCAGGGCTATAAAAATCAGCATGGAGTTCAGTTTTAGCATTCGATAAGGATTCGATGTTAAATCTTCCACTCAATACAAATGGAGTGTTCGGAACTACTTCAACAATCTGATCTACAGAAACTGCATTACCTATAGCTAGATTAGATACCGTTATTTTTTGAGCCTTTGAGCCGCCTATCCCTTGATTACTGACTACACTAAAATCCGCAGCACCATAAATACCCCAATTTTTAGCCCTTCCATTATGCTCCATCAATTCAAATTCTGAATTTATAATAAGGTTTTCATTATTATGCGCTAATAATGCCTCTTTAGATGAATTTGATAAATTCGCAAATGTCTTTGGAGTAAGTGTTGCTATAATTGAAATTAAAAGCAGTAAAGTGATAGTTATTTTTTTATAACTAAAATCGGTAAGCATAATACCCCTCCAATTAGGATAATCTCGAAAAATCCAATAATTATATAACGTGAAACCTATAAAGTGGCATATATTATTTCCCCCCGCAAAAAGACCCAGTGATAAATATATCATGGTTATATCCTTTTATTCATTAGGAGATTTTGTCGAATTATGTCTTTAGATGTCGATTTTCAATATGAATTTATTATTTTTGCTCAACAAAACAAAATTTTCCATCTTTTTCATCTTATTTCTACATAATTAGCTTTAGTTTTTTATTGAAGATTTAACCCATTTGATATTTTCGGGGAAAGTTCTAATAGTGTTATTAAGATAGATAAAGTAGTAAAAGATTTTGGGGAGTATTGTCATTGAATGGTCGAAGATCCGGAAATATAACGAACGTTACTAACTGCCGTTCGCGTTACACGGTAAAATTTCGACTTACACCCCCAAGTGGCACGGAGTTAGTTTCGAATTCACAGGTAGATTTAACTATGCTTGGAATAGAATATCTGTTACATTATATTAGTAATTTCCTTGCGTTTAATACATACATAGCAAACAAATGAATGTGGAGGTTTTTTTTTGATTATTAAGATATGGCGGAATTCAGGTAAGCTTGGAACAATTAGACGATTAATCTTAGCACTAGGAATACTTTTTACTATAAGTTCAACTTATGGCGCCGATAAAATAAGTGCCGCGAATGCTGCAGCAGGCTACATGCCTTGGACCTGGAATTCAAGCGCAAGAATACTTGAGGACAACAGCAATATGTGGTTTGCCGATGTAAACGGAGATGGCAAGGCAGATATGATTACTAAGGGTGAGGCAGGGGCATGGAATGCAGGTTTTGTATATGTAGCATTAAGTAACGGAACCGGCTATCCATCATGGACCTGGTATTCCGGGAAACGGATGATTGATGATAATAGTACGATCTGGTTTGCCGATGTAAACGGGGATGGCAAGGCAGATATGATTACTAAAGGACAGGCTGGAGCATTAAATGCGGGTTATATATATGTATCTCTTAGTAACGGAAATGGATATTCGGGCTGGACATGGAATTCGAGTGCAAGAATACTTGAGGACAATAGTAAGCTGTGGTTCGACGATGTCAATGGAGATGGTAAAACAGATTTAATCATCAAAGGTGAAGCCGGAGCATCGAATGCAGGCTTTGTATATGTGGCTCTGAGCAACGGAACTGGTTACCCAGCATGGACATGGAGTTCGGGAAAACGAATGATTGATGATAACAGTACCATTTGGCTTGCAGATGTAAATGGTGATAAGAAGGCCGATCTTCTTACCAAAGGTCAACCGGGTGCTGCGAATGCAGGTTTTGTGTATGTTTCCTTAAGCACAGGAAGCAGTTACCCGTTTTGGAACTGGTATTCAGGTAGACGGATGATTGATGATAACGGCAGTATGTGGTTTGCCGACATAAATGGAGATGGGAAATCTGATTTGGTCTCCAAAGGACAAACTGGTGCCGCGAATTCTGGCCAAGTATATGTTAGTTTAAGTAATGGAACCGGCTATCCATGGTGGACCTGGGATTCAGGCTCCAAAATGTTTGATAATAACAGCGGTATCGCTTTTGCAGATGTGGATGGGGATGGGAAAACAGATTTACTGGGTGTAGGCGAAGCCGGAGCAATTAATGACGGTTGGGTAAATTTTTCATTAAGTACCGGAACAGGCTTTGAACCATGGACCTGGAATTCAGGCCGTAAAATTGTTAATGATACCTCAAGCTTATGGTTGGCAGATGTTAACGGGGATGGGAAGAGTGACATAATAACTAAAGGAGCGGCACCGGGCCCAACAGCAGGTTTTGTCTTTGTTGCTTTAAGTACCTATCTTGATCTGACAAAAACCCAGTACGAGTACAATGCTGCGGGGCAGCTCAAGACAATAACGTATCCCGACGGGACAAAAATCTACTATGAATATGACAACAATGGGAATTTAATTAGCAGGAAAAAAATAATCACATAAACGTAAGAAGCCGAAAAAGCTCATGGATTGAATTCCAAGAGCTTTTTTAGTATGTCCAGCATGATCATCTCGAGGGTGAAAGTCACGAGCGGGGCCGGCAAGCGCCTACCGTTGATGACTCTCTGGAAATAATGAGTGTCTAAAATTCAATCCCAAGTTTTTTTTGTATTACTTAAAACAACAAATACACCTATATATAGGTGATTGGGTGGATTCATAAGAAAAATGTGTCGAATGTACAGAGGTATTCGACAATACAATTTGTTTTTCGACAAATTACCACCATTTTCAAAATTAGGCGAGTGTCATATGATTGTTGAGGAGTTATGCCCCCCGACAAGTTTGAGAATTTATAGATCTATATAAAGGGACAAGGTAATGGTGAAGCATAGCAGTCACATATTTATTTATTTATTTATTTGATTTAATGGCTCAAAACCAAAATTAGCGTTTGATGAATTCGAGTAAGCATAGCACGAGGATTAAAATGGAAAAACATCTGTAAATCCTGTATTGTTGTAAGTCCTACCAAACAACAAAAGGATATGACAGATGCCTCTCCAGTATATCAACGAACTGCTCGGATTACCAGAGCTACAACTACATAAAATCGTCTCCATGGATACTCAGGAAGTTCATCTGGAGGCATCACCTATAGCCTATAGACAATCTTGTCCTACCTGCAACTCCGAACAAGATGTGAAGCGTGATGGTCGGAACAAGCCGCGTAAAATTCGGCATTTGAGTATCCATCGACTGCTGAATCCGCCCTCCGACCGTCTGCCTGAAAAGAGCAAGGCTCAGTTAAAAATCCTGCTTGCCTTCTCTCCATTGCTGCGCAGCGTGTGGGAATGGAAGGAAGCCTTTTCTCAGTTGTATGACTGTTCATCGAACATCAGCTTAGCTCGTCTGGGCTCACGATGGTTGGAGCAAGGAGAGAGAATCGACCATGACGCCGTACGAAGCACCTTGAAAACCATGCGCAATTGGCAGGATGAAATCGTGAACTACCATCGCTGCCGCTGGACCAATGCATCCGTTGAAGGACGACCTAATCGCATCAAGGCTTACCAGCGTCGGCACTATTTTACACGCTATCGCACGTGTTACAAAGATGACATTTTAATCGAATGCAATCGGCACCGTTTGTCTGGCTGAAAATATCAACCGCTAATTTCTAGAATGAGCCCAAAAAAACAAAATATTCTATCTTTTTCATCTTATTGCTACAAAATCAGCTTTAGTTTTATAGTTAAGATCTAGCCCTTTTGATATTTTCGGGAAAAGTCTTAACTGTGAAATGAAAGATTAGCCTAGATATAATGAACTAGAGGAATTCGGTCTTAAAGTAGGGGAGACTTAGGAAACATAACAAATGTTACTTTTCGGGCGCTCTTTTACGAGGTGAAATTTCATGCATTTATGTTTTGATGATTGACTACATGAGGGCGTATTACTAAAAGTTAGCCTTATACTCTCTAGTTCTATAATGGATTCTATTGATTTTGAAGAAAATTTCACCATTAAATATTCAATCACCAATCCTCTTCCACATCAATCGTTTCAAACTACGTCAACCTAATCATATCGTCATACAATAAATGCTGATGCTCTGGCAGCTCTTGATTATGATGAAAATGACCAAAAAACCATTTCTCATACTCAAGCTTACCTTTGATTTCATTAAAATAGTCATGCATTTGCTCCTTGTCTACGTGATTTAATTTCTCAAAATTTAAGGATAGCCACTTCAAAGCGTCAGCTGTACAAGTATGGGTAATGACATAGTCCACCTTCCACGAGCTTTGATCGTGGTTATGGAGACCCTCTTCATATTCTGCAAAAGATGGCATTTCCCTAGCCCACCAAGAGATGTCAACCTTGCGATATGGTTTGTCATGTGAAGCTGCTCCGCCAAATGTAAAAAGCTTTTTCCCTTCGAGCTCAAATATCTGGCCTCTCATCAAATGAATAATGCTTGGCGTAATTTTATGAACCTTGCCGCCCTTCCATTCCTCAACCGGAAAGGCTTCAAGAAGATTGAAATTTTCATGGTTCCCATCTATAAATAATGTAGTCCAAGGTTTATTCGTTAGCCACTTCAGCCAATACCAGTCTTCTCGATTCCCCGCCCATAGCAAACCAAAATCACCAGCAATAATGACATAATCATTTTTGGTCAGCGTTTTTTCGATAGGAAAATTTTTAGAGTTAAAACGTTTCCCAACGCTGATTGATCCATGAATATCGCCCGTTATGTATATGGACATCCTACCCATCCTTTTCTAAACTAACATTCTTCGGAAAATATTACCCATTCTTCAATGTTTTGTGTTTTCTCGACAGGCGTTTGCCCCTCAATCAACTGATTATTCCCATCATAAAAGAACACAATCACAGAGAACTTCGCATCCTTCATGTCAGCCAGCTTCATGATCCCTTTTACGTTATAACTTTGACTGCCTTTTATAATCATCACCTGTGAGACATTCGCACCATCTCCAATATTGGGAAAGCTAGTTTCTGAGCTTGTCGTCCTTCGGGTATCGCTGCAGTGATGATTCCGTAAGTTCCCGTGACCCCTGACGCCATATATCGATCCCAGCCATCTGCTCCCCCATTTTCTCTTTTATCTGATTCAAAACCACTATTGAACACTTGATTAGTATCTTTCTGTAAGGTCGCAGTTACTCCATCCAGATATACCGTGCCTTGGGCATTGCTTGCCATTGCGCTTAAGTGAAAATGTACCCGTGCTGTGGTTGCATTAGCTGGGGCGGTGACATTTCCAGAAAACGTTGTCCAATCTGCAGTGTTTTGAGTATACTCGACAGGCGTTTGTCCCTCAATCAACTGATTATTCCCATCATAAAAGAACACAATCACGGAGAACTTCGCATCCTTCATGTCAGCCAGCTTCAGCATTCCTTTTACGTTATAACTTTGACTGCCTTTCATAAACATCACCTGTGAGACATTCGCACCATCTCCAGTATTGGGAAAAGAGGTTACCGTTAGTTTCTGGGCTTGTCGTCCTTCAGCTGCCCCTGCGGTGATGATTTCGTAAGTTCCCGTGACCCCTGACGCCTTATAACGATCCCAGCCATCTGCTCCCCTATCTTCTCTTTTATTTGATTCAAAACCACCATTGAACACTTGATTAGTATCTTTCTGTAAGGTCGCAGTTACTCCATCCAGATATACC
>NZ_JCAALU010000035.1:0-27189 GCF_059609455.1 Paenibacillus liaoningensis | reverse complement strand
GAAAAACCTTCCAGCAACTGCAGAGAAGGTTCTTTAGCACGCCTATTTTTAGTATACTGCCAACGCCAAATAAATTTAAGAGAAAAATGTTGACAAGATATTAGCTGGTTTTAGCTTAATACCCCACCGAATCTACCTTTGTCGAACGGCTTCCAATGAAATATGTAGCCCCACTTGCCAGTACTGTCAAAAAAATCCCCGTTTTTATTAAACATCATATTTCCCTCCCGATGGGTAGTGCACACTTATACGCTTGCGATACATTTCGTTTCCTAATCATAAGTCAACAGAAACTTTACTACCTCAGTCTTCAGCGTTTCGTGAAATTGCACGCGATCAAAGCCAGGTGGGTCCTGTGAGGGGGGAAAGGCGGGTGAAATCATCGCAGCTGGGAAAGGACTCAGGAAGGAAAAGTGTCCGGCATTCTCCACCGTCCGATAGCGAATCATCCGTGGTTCGGCAACACCTTTCAAGATGATCTGTGCGTGAAATGGAGGTGTGTACGGGTCTCGCTCCGCGTCCAGCATGAGAATGGGGAGACGAACGTCGCTTAATGCCCCCTCATTCCGGAACCAAACGGACGCCGGGGCCAGCAAAATCAGGGACTGGATTCGCGAATCGCGAAGGACATCGATTTGCTGCGGCTTCCCATTGGGGCTCTCATTAGGGAAGGAGGTCGGGACGCCGCCAGCTGCTGCCAGCGCGGTGTAGCCGCCCATGGAATGCCCGATGACCGAGAGGCTTCCCGGCTGGATAAGCCCCTTAAACCTCTCATCTTCAAAAAACCAGTCGGCTGCCATGCGAAGGTGCTGGGGTCGATAGGTGAGGTTTTGGACCGTACCTTCCAAACTATTATCGTTGCGGTTATTGTGCGGATGTTCGGGCAGGCCAACGATAAAGCCGCTGCGTGCCAAATGCCGAGCAAGCGACCAGTACACAAGCGGCGAACCGCCTGTACCGTGTGAAATGAGGACCAACCTAAACTTTCCCTCCCTCGGCGCTGCGTCTCTGGCCACTTCCAACGAGTACGGCCCTAGACGATCAGCCTGTTCCGGTGCGTCTGTCGGATACATCACGATCATAGGAAAGGTCACCCTCAATGAGTTTTCTGTAATTTGTACCTCGCAGCATCCTGCGTATCCTTCATTAATTTCTGCTTTTTTGTTCATCTTGATTTCTTCCTCTCCTTGAGAGATACGCTCCTAAGATGGCGAGCTAACGGGAATATATATGTCCAATACCGAATCCTCGTTCGTCGGTCCTAGATATCGTTGGTCGTAACGCGCGAACTCCGGGGCATTCGTACGAACGCTGCCTGACTGGGGTAACCACGTTTCGTAAATGTATTGGAACGTATCGTTGAGTCTCGCTAATGTCCCCTTATGAGTAAAAACCGCATAAGTTGCCGCTGGTAGCAGCTTAGCGACCATTCCCAAGAGAACCGTACTCTCCTCGCTGGTCGCCTCGACACAAGCGGTATAAGTGACTTCCCATTGCTCGCCCGTAAGTTCAATGACCGCATAAAATATGTCTTCCGTATCCGGTTTTCGCTTAATTTCAAACACACGCTGCCTAAAGCTCCGCCATAGCATTCCGACCTTGTCCGAATTGACACCCGGTATCGACATGCCGACCAAATGCAGATTGTCCAGGCAGACAAAAGCTGGCACGAGGGAAAAGCCCTTATGCAAATGTTGCAGCCCCACTTCATCCAAAGGAAGCTTCTCCATGGCCCGGAACAACGTGTCCTTCATGTCCCTTTGCTTGCGAAATTGTCCTGGCGAGATGGAGAACATTTTCCGAAAGGCTCGGGCGAAGGATTCCTGGGACTCGAATCGGTACTGGATGGCAATATCTATGATCCTTTGGTTGGTATGAAATAAATCGTATGCCGCGTGCGTCAATCTCCGCTTGCGTATGTACTCTGAGACGGAGGATCGGGTAACTGATAGGAAGATCCTGTGAAAATGGTAAGGCGAATAGCCGGCAGCTTCTGAAACCTTGGCGCTTAAACTCTCATCGGTCAGATGATTTTCAATATAGGAAATGGCCTTGATTACCGAATCTTTATAGTTCACATTAATGCCTCCATAGAGATATTATCACTGTACGACAGATGAAACGCTCGGTTTTGATATTTTTTGCGGAATGTTACTTTTCTTACCGTTCAATATAAATGGTCTTCTCAGGATAAGCAGAAAGCTCTTGCTCTAATCTCTCATGAAAGCTCAATTCCTCACGGTATGTACGTAGAATAGTTTTTTTCATATTCAATCACCTTGAATCCTTTATATTGATCTGAAATGCTGTCTGTGCTTTCTCCCAATCCTTACGAATGTCATCTTCTGAAAGATGTAGGTATAGATTCATCGTGGTCTGAATCTGCGAATGCCCTAAACGTTCCTGCACTTGCTTTATGTCTTTGGTTTCTTGGTAATACATCGTAGCGTGTGTGTGTCTAAAAAGGTGGGGGTGAAGTTTGCGAATTCCCGTTTTCTCCCTTAAACGCTTAAAAAGAGCTTCTGCAGCGGTAAGTGTCAGGGGCTTACCTTTATTTTCACCTCGAAGAATTACAAAAACGAAATTGGAACGAAAGTCCAACTCATCAAGGACTTCATATAAGTAGTCATCAAACAAGTCCATTAACGCTTGGGACACATATATTCCGCGCTCACCTGTTTTGAGCATGGCTCCGTTTTCTAATTCCCCTCGATCTTTTAGAAAAATCCGATGGCCTCTGTAATCAAACTTAAAATATTCCAAATAGAGTGAGAGGACTTCACCAATTCGCAAACCTGTTTCAAATAACACTTGGATGAGAAACTGATCTCTGATGTTTGTTGTTGCGTTTAGCACTTGCTGCACTTGTTCTTTTGAAAGTGTCTCAACATTTTTGCGTGGCTCTTTAATTTTTAATATATTTCTTATAGACGGCTTGTCCTTATGGACGTGATGCAGAAAGCTTTTATATCGTGATCTTCCTCCAGTAAATACCTGTCGCATTAACTTCTCGGACATATCATCGGGAAGCTCTTCATTTCTATACAAGTAATCATAAAAGTTTGTAACAGCTGTTACTGTTAGATTAATGGTCTTTTCTGTCCTCTTTGTTTGAATCGGTTTAAGTGGAGTTATCTTGTTGCTTTCAAAAGGGCTGCGCAACCAACCAACGAATTCCACCAAGTCTTCTAATCGAATATTATTGTGATCTTTATTCGTCTCTTTTAAGTACGCAAAATACTGCTTTAACGCATAACAATACGTTTTCTGCGTATTTCTACTTTTTCCCGTATTGTCTAAGTATTTTAGGTATTTCAAAACAGGGATCACAGGTAAACCATTTCCATCTATCAACACGTAACGTTTGTTGTTATCCATTAGGATAACTTCTTGTACTCGCATCGACTTTCACCTTCCAACATTAATTGATTACGCTCGGTTTTTAACCACTCTACGCCTCCCGCTATGGGCTACGCCCTCCACAAATAGAATCATATGTTGCATTTAATCCTTACATTATATACATTGTAAACAGTAACTTCGATGTCTAAATAATGAATCTATCATATATAAATATAGTGGATATATGCTCATAAATTGAACATAGTATCCACTATTTATAATAGTCTAATTAATGAAAAATAAAGTGTTAGACTCGGAAAATAAAGTTGTAGACTAAGAAAATAAAGTATTAGACCGGCACCGGTGTTATGCTAAGGACAGTTTACGTTATGAATCACACCTTCCTTTCCGTGACAGTTTGAGTTCTGATTGGTGATTTTAGGTAAAGGAAGGTAGAGAGCTCATTAGGGTTATCATTTGCTTAGTGATTCTAATTTCAATGTTTGGAACGCAAACTTAAATTTGTAATGCACTGGGTAAGAAGTTTGTTGAGGACTCTAGGGAACTGCAACTTCAAGATATGCTGGTGTTGCTTTTACTGCCGCATACCCCGAATTACAACGTTGGCTGAATACGACATAACGGCAGTAAAACTTCGTCAGGCATTCGATTAAGATTCGGACTTGCCTTGACGGGAAAGCGAATATTACAAGATGTGGAACCTCGGTCCTTTTTGAATCGAGGCTCTGTTTTGAACGTGATCGACTTGTCACAGCGCAAACGAGTTGCCGGTTCTTTTAGAATATTACCATCGCAAGATTTACGACAACGGTCAGCGTAATGCTACTTAGAAGCATTGACACAAGAACCGCTTGTGCTGCGAAACCTGGCTCGTTGCCATATTCGAGAGCGAGAGCAGCACTATTGCGTGATGTCGGGATGGCGCTGGCAATAAACAAGGCTTGTGCGGTAATGCCGTCAAGGTGCAGCAGCAGGATTAACCCATAGGCACAGATTGGCGATATGATCAGTCGCACGATGCTGCTGAGCAGAACGGCCGAAGTATGCTGCTGCAACTTTGAAGAAGCGATCTGGGCTCCGATCGAGACGAGCGCGAAAGCGAACATTCCTGTTGATATTTGATCCAACGGAAGAAGAATCGGATCAGGGATTTGTATTTGACAGAACCGCAATATCGTACCGGCTGCAATCGAGTATAGAACCGGCATTTTGGCAAACTGTAATAGCGATCCTTTTAATCCCGAGACCGTTTTGCTTGCGTTAAGAAGTCCGAACGTAAACGTAACGAAGAGCTCAAAGACGACCACGATGACTTGAATCGACATGGCCAAGGCATCTTGCTTGAAGGCTAATGCGTTAATCGGTATTCCTACGTTGCCATTGTTTGTTAAGGAGACGCTGTTGGAAAAGCTTGCGGCTAGCGGCCTGGAATAGCCCATGATCCGGCTAATCGCATATCCGATTATGACAATAACTATGAATTGGATCATCAAAAATCCGAAAACGGACGCGATTAGTTTGGTTGACAATTCCGCTTCGTATATTTTAACGAAGGCTAAAGCAGGTACATAGTAATTTATAATGAGCTTTGAAAAACTATTCAAGTCGAACTTGAAACGCCGATGAAGAATGGCTCCAATTCCAATTGGTATCAGGATAGGAAGCATAATGTGATAGAACGTATAAAGGATGGGCATTGTTACCACTCCATTCGGGGCTATTCTCTCAGTTGACCTCTATCATCTCGCCAGGTACCATGGCCGTACCTGAAATTCCTTTGCGGGACAAACTTTCAATAAAGCTTCCTCCGTCCTGCTGTATAAGAGGAAACGTTCCGTAATGAATAGGAACGACATGTCGAGCCTGAATCCACTCCGCAGCCACCAGCGCATCGGAAGGTCCCATTGTAAATCGGCCCCCGATGGGAAGGAACGCGATATCGATATCGAATCTTTGGCCGATCCATTTCATATCGCCGAACAATCCCGAATCTCCGGCGTGATAGATAATCTTGCCTTCCATCTCGATTACGTAGCCTACAGGGACGCCCGCATATAGCCGTTGTCCGTCAACAGCCCGTACGGATGAGGTATGAATGGCTTGAGTAAGATGGACGTTACCGAAATCGAAAGACCACTCGCCGCCTACATGCATAGGCTCAGTTTTTGCTCCTTGCGAAGCCAAGTATTCCGCCAGTTCTTCTACAGCGATGATCGGAGCATTATTTCGTTTTGCAATGGATACCGCATCGGTGATATGATCGTCATGACCATGCGTCAGCAAAATATAATGTGCGAGAATGTCATTGGCTTTCACGACTGCTGCGGGATTGGCGTCAATGTAAGGGTCGATGAGAATAGAATGAGAACTGCTAGTTAATTGGATGCAAGAATGTCCATGGAATAAGATTTGCATACGTATCCTCCTCTTTTTATAACAAAAATAACTTCGTTCGTTGATTTTTATGTTATAATTGTTTTAGTGGAATGTCAATACATTCACATTTATTTTTCTGGGAGGTTTCTACCTTGTTATCGCTGGAAAAACAAATTCTATTCCTGATCTCCTCGACCAAGACGGAAGGTGTCGAAGTTAAACGGCTTGTCGAAATTTATGAAGCGCGAGGAATCGACCACCAAGTCGTTCGGAATGCACTTCTTCACATGAAAAAGGAAGGATACCTATATTCGAAGGAACGTTCGAAATACGAAATTACGAGGCAGGGTCTGGACTTTATCACGACGATAAATCAAAAACCGCTACTGCTTGAAAAGCCTTGGGACGGTAAATGGTTAACGGTCATGTTTGAGGTGCCTGAATCAGAACGAAAAAAGCGGGACTCTTTGCGTAGCGACCTGCTGCAGCTTGGATTCGGAGCGTTGTACAAAAGCGTATATATTACCCCATGGGATTATGTTGAAGAAGTGCTTCGTTTCGCCAAACAATATGACTTAGAGGGTCGTTTGACCTTACTGAAAGGATCTTTCGTCTCACAAGAGCAGCCACTGGCTCTAGTGAAGCGGCTTTGGCCTTTGGATGATTTAAATGAAGTTTATAGAGCGAAAATCAAATGGTTTCGTTCCGATTTTGCTTCGGAAATTGATCCATTGTTACGAGAACCTTCTGACGGTCTTGCCTTGTTTGTCCGATTTCTGGAATTGGGCGAATTGTTAGCGGATTTAAGTCTCAACGACCCAATGTTACCGGAGGAGCTGTTGGGTAAGAATTGGCTGGGAAGAGCCTGCTTCCAAGAAATGCAGCAATGTCTGCGACAGCTGGCGAATGCCATACCTATGCTATCCCCGTATAGATCGTTCGTTGCCCCGTTTCTATAAGGATTCGCTTCTTGCACATGGAATAGCTAAGGTGGCAAAAAATAAAGTGATTTTTAAGAGAGCATTCAACGGGATACGATAGCTCAATGATAAGAGGCAGTCTACGACTTTATTTT
Organism: Paenibacillus liaoningensis; assembly: GCF_059609455.1. Lineage (NCBI taxonomy): Bacteria > Bacillati > Bacillota > Bacilli > Caryophanales > Paenibacillaceae > Paenibacillus > Paenibacillus liaoningensis. Next base: position 20,375 of record NZ_JCAALU010000035.1, on the reverse strand, counting down.
CCAAGTCTACAGACTGCCTTTCATTATTACGGAGGGTTAGTCTAACACTTATTTCTTGAAAGCTGATGATTCTCTATACCTAAAATCGCATAAAATCAACGAGTCCAGTCTAAGCCTTTATTTTTCGCGTTCATCGGTTAGATACCTCAGCTTGTATGAACAAAGCTAAGGTATCTTTTGTATGAGGGAAAACCCGCTAAAGAAGGATTATATGTCATAATCTGCCGCTGCGTTTTTGTTTATGAGAGTCTAATGCTTATTGCTGGCTTTCATCCTAATTAAAAACCGTATAAAACCTGAATTACGCTTCTTATAGTGGACATTGGAAAAGCCTCTGTTTTTATACTAAAAGTAACGAGAATTCAATAAAAATTGTTCGAGACGAATTGTTGTAGGCTCGACTAGAAATAATGTATATAATCAATCGTAGGCAAAACGCATAAGATCATTTGGGCGGTGGAGCAAGATGTTGAAGCAGCATAGTATGATTAGAAAAATTACTGTGCAAATGACGGTGATGCTGGCGATCCTGTTAGCCACACTGATCTTGAGTAATTTTTATTCGTTGGAAGTCGTGCGAAAAAATCAGCTTGCAAGCTCCAAGAACACATTGGTGATTTATATTAACAGTATTCAAAATAGCTTAAATAATACATCCAGGGATTTGTTAGAGGTGTTCGATACACAGATTAATAGCCTTAGTACGTTTGGAACAAAGGATGAGAGCCAGAAGTATTTTGAAGCCATCAGACTGCAGGAGATTTTGGCATCGAAGGCGTCTAATACGAGCGGAAGTGACGGATTATTTATTTCCGTTCCCAATGAGGACTTTTTATTAGCCTCCTTTAGTAATCGAATGTATTCGAAGGAAGGCTTGTTTTTGACTGACTTTCTAAAGGAATATGATTTTGAAGCTGGGAAAGTGGCGGGTGCGGCAGAGTGGATGCCTGTCGAAGTGAACGGCGTTGCTTATTTATTGAAATCGATTACTTATTCGAATGTGATCTTTGGAGCGGTCATAAAGACGGATACGCTAATGTCTGCCATAAAGAAAAATGCAAATGAACAAAACTTATTTTACCTAACCGATAAGTCGGACCGTATGCTTTCTACAACAAATCCAGTCGATCTTACTAAGGAGAAACAATACCATATTTATACCTCCAAGCATTTTTTCGTTACCGAGCAGATTCCTGAATTCGGAAGATTAACGAACGTTGTCGCAAGTCGAAATGTCTTCTTGGGCTTGGAATTGATTCAATGGCTTATTATTTTTTTAAGTATAGCTGCGGTCGTCATCACTCCGATTATCTTCAGATTTTTTGCAAAGGATTTGATTCAACCCATATTAGAGCTTGTAAAAGGCGCAAAAGAAGTTGAAAAAGGCAACTGGGACTATTCATTTTCCAATAAAGCCTCCTCAATCGAGTTTGCACGGTTGTCCAATTCCTTTTCCTCGATGATACGCGAAATTAAAACGTTGAAAATCAACACCTATGAAGAGAAGCTTGAGCGGAACAAAACGGAATTAAAATATTTGCAAATGCAAATAAGGCCCCATTTTTTCTTAAATGCGATAACGACCATTTCTAGCCTCACCTACCATAATAAAAATGAGGAGATACGTCTGTTAATCAGCCATTTATCCGAGCATTTACGATACATGTTTAGAGGCGGTTTGGTTCAAGTTCAAATTCAAGAAGAAATGAAGCATGTCGAAAATTACATCCAGATGCAAGAAATTAGATATCCGAATCAGGTGTTCCACATGGCGGACATCGATCGGGAATTGCAATCTTATCCGCTGCCGCAATATTTGATTCAAACCTTTGTTGAGAACACGTTTAAGCATGCTTTAGCACCTAAAGAAATGCTGTCTATTTTTATTAAAGTCGATAGCGTTCTCACAAATGGCCAACCTTTCCTTCGGGTAGTAATAGAAGATAATGGAGAGGGTTTCCCCGAAGAAATGATGGAAGAAGTGAATTTTTCAGATCTGCAGCAAAGCGGTACGGGGGAAAAAGTGGGGATCAGCAACATCCAAAGAACATTAAAGCTTTTATACAAGCGGGACAGGCTGTTAAAGCTATCCAATATACAGCCATCCGGCGCCAGAGTAGAAATAATGATTCCTATGGACAACGAAGAGTAAACTCCACACAAAGGGGATGAAACAGATGCAATGCTTATTAATTGACGATGATATCCCTACCGTAAACGTTTTGCACGATTTCGTAGACTGGGATGTATTCGGTATTTCCAAAATCATGACGGCACACAATATATCCGATGCGAAGCTGCTATTCGAACAAAGCATTCCTGACATCATCATATGCGATATTGAAATGCCAAAGGGTACCGGACTCGATATGATCAAATGGGTAAGAGAACAAAAATACGACTGCGCCTTTATTTTCTTTACCTGTCACGAGAGCTTTGATTTTGCCTCCACCGCCATTTCGTTTAATGCGGATGCTTATGTCATTAAGCCCTTTGATAAAGATAAGCTTGAGACGTCGCTAATAAAGGCGATAGATGTCATCAAGCAAAGAAGGGAACTAAATGAATACAGCAGGTACGGGCAGGCATGGTTGAAAAACCGCGATCTCGTTGAGCAGGGCTTCTGGAGAGACATTATGTTTGCGACGATACCTCCTCGACTCGATGTCATTCAGTCCGAAATGCGGAAAAGAGATTTGGACATCCATTTGGAGGAACGCTATCTTCTCGCGATTACTTGCGTCAGTAAAACGGATATGGAGATCGATTGGAACGATAATACGTTCAAATACGCCTTTCATAACTTGTGTTCGGAAATGTGGTTTGGTACGACCGATCATTCACAAATCGTGACTTACAAAATGGAGGATGTTTTTTACAGCGCTTTAATTATACCTGGGGCGGAATCCATTGATGTAGTAAAGGATAAATGCAATAAACTCATTAAACAATGCAGAAAGCTGTTCCGCTGCACGGCTACTTCCTATCTCGCAGAAGGGAATGCCATTTACCAAATAGCCGAAGCTAAAATAAGGCTAGAGGAAATGGATAAAAAGAACATCATTTATAAGGGTAAAGTGCATGATGGCAAGGAGCATTTTGTTAATGCCCATTCTGAACCTTATTCGCTCGATGTTGCTCTAATGAATACGTTGTTGATTCAAGGAGAAAGAGTGAAGATCGTTCATTTGTTGAAAAAGGAATTAGAGTCGCTTGCGGCCCTGAATAAACTGGATGTGATCACAATACGTGCCATACACCAGGATTTCGTACAGGTTGTCTATGCCTTATTGTATAAAAACAATATCCAGGCTCATAAATTATTTTCGGATGAGGTAGCTCAGCAATTAGCCCAAAGCTCGAATGCCAGTGTATTTGAATTCATGAAATGGGCAAATTATGTAACGAATACAACGATCGATTTTCTAAAGATGGTCATCGCCTCGGAAGGTGTTGTTGAAAAGGCAAAAAGATTCATCCATGAGCATTACAATCAGGATTTAAATCGGGAAGATATAGCGGCAGTCGTGTTTTTAACGCCGGACTATTTAGCTAAGCGCTTTAAACTGGAAACAGGTTTGTCGGTCAAGGAGTATTTGAATGAGTATCGGGTGAAGGTTGCGCAAGAAATGCTTATCCACAGTAAGGAAAGCATTAGCCACATTGCAACCCAAACGGGATTTGACAGCATTTCATATTTCTCCACCGTATTTAAAAAAGTCACAGGCGAAACTCCAAATGCGTTTCGTGTCAAATATAACGTTCTGAAGATATAAAGCCCTAAAAAATAATCAACGGCAACTATGTTACCCAAAAGAGGTGGCGGAGTTGCTGTTTTTTTATCAAGTAAAGAAGACAGAGTGGGATTCATTTACTAAGCAGAGTACTTATTTTTTAAAAAAGAGCACGGATTTATTAAAGTGTTGAAAGTGGATTGAAGGTAAGATGAAGGAGATTCATTATTCGAATGGAGGCAGAACAAATGAGCACAAAAAGGGGAATCACTGCACTGCTTTTGTCTGTAACCTTAATCGGTTCGTCGTTAACCGCATGCGGCACAGAATCCGCAAACGAAACGTCTAAAGAGGCTGCGGGAAAGGTTGAAAAAGTTGTATTTGCACTCCCGTCATTTAATCGAATACCTGACGATCTTAGCCGCGTAACGGAAGCTATTAATAAGATTACAAGGGAAAAGATAAATGTTGAGGTGGAGCTGAAAATTTACGGTCCAGCTGATTACAGCCAGAAAGTCAACCTGGCGCTGCAAAGCGGTGAGCAATTGGACATCTTTACAGGCTTTGAGCAGTTCGCGAATTTCGCATCGAAAAAACAGCTTTATCCAATGAATGATCTTCTCTTGCAATATGGGAAAGACATGAAAGGGATTTTGGATAAGGACTTCGGTGACGATCTTCTTGAAGCGACTACGATTGATGGTCAAATTTACGGCATTCCCGCGAATAAAGGGATGGCGCTTCCAACCAATCTGGTCTACAACGCCGACATGATGTCGGAAATGGGAAAGTCCGCTGATGATATGGATTCGATAGATGATCTGCCGGCGATATTTGATGCCTTGAAACAAAAGAATCCAGATGTCGTTCCTTTCGGTCCCATCAATGTCAGCCCGAGTGATACGGGGCTGGTGAGGCTGTTAAGAGGATTAAATAAAGTCGACTTTCTGACAGACAGCACGGGTGTCGGAGTCGTCATCGGAGATGACGGCAAAGTACGGAATTTTTATGACACGGATGAATTTAAAGCTGGTGCTGCGATGATGAGAGAATGGTACAACAAAGGGTACTTGCAGAAAGATGCGGCAACAGCCTCCAGTCCATTTTCTGAAATGATTGCCTCCGGACGCGGATTCGCCTATATGGGTGGATATGGCGGTATGGCTGTTGCCCAAGCGCTTAGCGCCCAAACCGGCAAGAATCTAGAGACGAAACGCATTGCACCGTTCTATTTCGATACGATTGCAGTCAATGCGGTTGTATGGATGATCTCAAGCAGGAGTAAAGCTTCAGAGGCTTCCATGAAGTTTTTAAACTTGTTATATACGGACGCTGAAGTTATGAACACGCTGTTGTACGGAATCGAAGGCGAGGATTATGTGAAGGTTGATGAGCATCATGTCAAGTTCCCTGAGGGCAAAAATGCTTCGACGGTTGCTTACACCGCGCATTTGAGTTCCGGAATTGTTGGTTCGGAGTCTCTTCAGTATCAACTTGAGGGTGCAGATTGGTCAGATATTGAGCTGAAGCTGAAAGAAAATAAAGAGACGGAACGCTCTCCTTATTTTGGCTTTATTTTCGATCAAAACAGTGTGAAAACGCAAATGAGCTCGGTCAATAATGTCGTCAATCAATATCTTCCTGGACTGGTTACCGGCTCCTTGGACCCCGAAACGACGATACCCAAGCTCGTGGAAGCGTTGAACGATGCTGGCGCCGAAGCGATTATCCAAGCGAAGCAGGAGCAGCTTGACGCTTGGCTGGCGAAGAAGAAGCAATAAATAAGTGAGAGGTGCGAAGTGGGGCTTGGTGCAAGCTCCACTTTGTACGAAAGGAGAAATGTTGATGAACGCTGCGATTGCAAAACGCCGGGAATTAAAGAAGATGATGCCGCTACTTCTGCTTGCGGCTCCAGGTCTGCTTTATTTGCTCATTAATAATTATATTCCCATGCTCGGCGTCTTTATTGGGTTCAAAGAAGTGGATTTTACGAAAGGAATATTCGGCAGCGATTGGGTTGGACTTGCTAACTTTAAATTTCTCTTCAATACAAGCGATGCCTTCATCATGACAAGAAATACGATTTTATATAACTTAGCGTTTATTGTTTTAGGCACGATCTGTTCGGTTTTTATCGCTGTTCTAATGTCAGAGCTGTTAACGAAGGTATACTCGAAGTTTTTTCAATCCGGCCTAGTACTTCCGAATCTGATTTCCATGGTGGTGCTGTCATACCTCGTATTTGCTTATCTTAATTCGGATAGCGGATTTATTAATCTTTCCATTTTGCGACCGTTGGGGCTTCCTGAAATCAGCTGGTATTCGGAGGCTAAATATTGGCCTTATATATTAGTCATCATCCAGTTATGGAAAACCGCCGGCTATGGGTCAATCGTTTATTTTGCATTTATCGCTGGTATCGATAAGAGCATTTACGAAGCGGCGAAGATTGATGGCGCAGGCAAGCTGAAGCAAATTTTCAATATAACGCTGCCTTTGCTGAAACCGACGATTATTATATTAGGACTTCTTTCGGTAGGAAGAATCTTTAATTCCGATTTTGGCTTGTTCTATCAAGTGCCGATGAATGCTGGTGCCTTGTACAGCACGACACAGACCATTGATACGTATGTGTACCGGGCGCTGATTCAGTTAAATGATATTGGGATGTCGGCAGCAGCTGGTCTATACCAATCGTTAGTTGGTTTCATACTTGTGTTGATTGTGAATGCGATTGTCAGAAAAGTAAATGCTGATAATGCTTTATTTTAGGGGGTAAATACGTTGATACAAACAAGAGGAGAACGGACCTTTGCCCATTTCTCTGCACTCGTTATGACTTTGATTACCTTGGCGGCTTTTTTACCCTTTATTTTAATTTTCGTGGCTTCTTTTACGGACGAGTCTGCCTTGATCAGAAACGGGTACAGCTACTTTCCGGAAAAATGGAGCCTGGATGCCTATGTGTACATGTACACAACCGTTTCAACTTTTATTAGAGCCTATGGTGTATCCTTCTTCGTTACGATCGTCGGAACCGCAGTCAGCACGATTCTGACCGCAATGCTTGCATACCCGATGGCACGAAGGGATTTTAAGCTGCATAATGTTCTGGCTTTTATTGTGTTTTTCACAATGCTGTTTAGCGGCGGCGTGGTCCCCACTTATATGATGTGGACGAAAATTTTTCATATTAAGGATTCCTTGTGGGCGTTAATCGTGCCTAGCTATTTGATAAGCGGTTTTAACGTTCTGTTGGTTCGTAATTATTTTAAAAATAATGTGCCAGTGGACCTGATCGAATCGGCACAGATCGACGGCGCTTCCGAGCTGAAAACCTTTTACAGAATTATGCTGCCGCTATCGGTTCCAGTTCTGGTGACAATCGGTTTGTTTACAGCATTAACGTATTGGAATGATTGGATCAATGCCTTGTATTATATTACTAAGCCCCAATATTATGGCGTTCAAAATCTTCTGATTCAGCTAATGAACAATATCCAATATTTAAAGTCTGATCAGGCGAGCAGTATGATTGGTGTCGGCGCCGTAGAGCTTCCTAGCACGGCAGTTCGTATGGCTATGGCTGTCATTGGCATTTTACCGATATTAGTTGTCCTTCCCTTCCTTCAGAAGTATTTGACTAAAGGCGTCGTAATTGGAGCAGTAAAAGGATAATTAAAGGGAATTCAAAGGAATGTCAAAGGAGAGAAGAAAATGAAGGTACAAGAAGTGATTGACACGGTTATATTCGATACTTGCGGCGATCGAAAATTAGAAAAATCAGGGGATGTATTAATGAGCGGCGATCCTGATATGGAAGTGACAGGTATTGTCACGAGCTTTATGGCTACCGTCGAGGTGATCAGAAAGGCGATTGCGCATGGCGCTAACATGATCATTACCCACGAGCCAACCTACTATACGGGAAAGGATGAAATAGAATGGCTTGAACATGACCCCATTTATTTGGAAAAAAAGAAGCTCATCGAAGACAACCAAATCGCGGTTTGGAGATTTCATGATCATATGCACATGGGGCATACGGACCGGATCTACGATGGTTTATTGAAGGATATCGGTTGGGAGGAGCAAATGATCGAAAAAAACCAGCCGCATTCGTATGAAATCTCCCAGACAACGCTCGGAGAACTGGCTGAATTTTTTAAGCAAAAGCTAAATATGTCGGTCATCCAAATCGTCGGGGATCCAGCAATGCCGTGTTCAAGAATTGGCATACTCGTCGGCGGTGGCAGCTTGGGACTTGGTAGAGAACAAATGCCGATAGAGCTCATGCGGGATAAAAATCTTGATGTAATGGTGTGCGGAGAAATTGTAGAATGGACGCTTTGTGCCTACGTTAATGATGCCAGGATGCTTGGACTTAATAAGGCTATGCTGGTAGTAGGACATGAACGAAGCGAGGAGCCCGGCATGAAGCATATGGCTGAATGGCTGCAGCCTTTGGTCAACGGTATTCCAGTCTCCTTTATCGATGCGGAAGAGCCCTTTATCTACTTGTAAATTACATCGATGAGAGCGGATTTACCGTAGAATACGACGTGTAATTGCGATAAAAAATAGATAGGGGACATGGATAATGGCCATGATGCAGGTTCATTTTTATTCAAAATGTCTGAGAAGAGAAGTCACTTTTAATGCACTGATTCCATTAGACAAGCTGGAAATACCGGGCCAAGCAGCAGCGGAGAAAAAAACGATGAAGGCACTCTATTTATTAAATGGTTATTCGGGCAGCTGCATGGACTGGATTAGCTATACCAGAATTAGGGAGCTATCTAATAAACATAACATCGCTGTGTTTATGCCATCCGGAGAAAATCATTTTTATGTGGATGATCTGGGTAAAGGAGAATTATTTGGGGAATATGTCGGCAATGAACTGGTCGCGTTTACGCGAGAAATGTTTCCTTTATCGAAAAGAAGAGAGGATACCTTTATTGGCGGTTTATCCATGGGCGGCTACGGTGCGATACGCAATGGCTTGAAGTATGCCGGGAATTTTAGCAAGATCATGGCTTTTTCCTCTGCCATATTACCCTATAAGATTGCGGGAGCAGCGAAGGATTATCGCGATGGAGTTGCTGATTACAACTATTTTACGCGGGTGTTCGGCGACTTAAATCAACTGCAAGGGAGCGATAAAGATCCGGAAGCGCTGATTTTGAACCTCAAACGAAGCAACGAGGAGATTCCTCGTATTTATATGGCTTGCGGTACCGAGGATTTTCTATTGGACGTCAATCAGAAATTCCACAGCTTTCTGGTTTCTGAAAATGTTGAGATCGCGTATACGGAAAGTCCTGGTGCCCATACGTGGGACTTTTGGAATGTTTACCTCGAAGAAGCGATTTTATGGGCAATGGATGATGAAGAAATAGGGTGAGCAGCATGCCTAAGATGAAGATCGGTCTCTAGTGTTCCCCATGATCGAAAAAATGATTAAGTATCGGGACAACTCCTTTGTTGTCTGCCGTATGGAAGAAAAGCAGCACCTGCTGCACTTGCAGCAGGATGCGCGAATATCTGCTTTTAAGTTGCGGTTGCACGATTCAGAGCTTTTCGTACCGCTGGCGCTACCCGGTTGGCGAGCATATCAATGGCTTTCTCTACTCGGGCAAGGGGCTGGCCGCCCATATCGAATTGGGCCATGAAGCGGCTGTGGCCGAACAATTCATGTTGGTGCAGGATTTTCTCGGTCAATTCCTCCGCGCTGCCCACTCCTAGAATGTAGCTGGCCGCACGCTGTTGGTGCAGCGACTCCTTCGGGGCGTCAAAGCGCTGGTTTCGTTCTTTCATAAAATGGCCGAAATAATTCATGTAATGCGGGTGAAACTCGTCCACCGCTTGTGCGCCTGTATCGGCGATATAAGCATGGCCGTTCACTGACACCTGGAGCTGGCTAAGCTCATGACCTGCTGTGCGCGCCGCATCCCAGTAGAGGTCAGTCAAATGTTTGACGCTCTCAGGTCGTCCACCCAATAAGCCAAGCGCCATATTGGCGCCTAGCCGACCTGCCTGCACCGCGCTTTCCGGCGTGCCGCCAACGCCGATCCAAAGCGGCAGCTTGCCCTGATAAGGACGCGGAGCAATGCTGGCCTGGCTCAAGGAAGGACGATAACGTCCTTGCCAGGAAATGGTCCTATTTTTTTGAAGCTCCATAAATAATGCTAATTTTTCCTCGAAAACTTCGTTATAATCGTTCAAATCCACTCCGAATAGCGAGAATGATTCAAGGAAGGCGCCGCGGCCCACAATAATTTCCGCTCTGCCTTGCGAAAGGAGATCCAGCGTCGCAAAATCTTCGTACACACGCACCGGATCAGCGGTACTGATGACGGACAGTGTACTGGTCAGCCTGATTTTCTTTGTTTCCCGGGCAGCAGCAGCCAGGATCAATGCATACGAGGAGGTGACAAAATCCGCCCGGTGATGCTCACCTACCCCGAATACGTCAAGGCCCGCTTCATCTGCCATTTTGGCCATTTGCAAAATATCTGCCACCCGCTCGGCCGCTCCGATTGTTTGCCCGTGCTGATCCGGAAGCAATTCACCCAGCGAATAAATGCCGAATTCAAACGGTTTTCCACCCCGATTTAACATCGTAACGCATCCTTTCTTAAAGTTAATTAGTAGAGCAGGAACAGCAATACGCCGGCCAGAATGCCAAGAATAACAATCGTAGACGTTTCCTTGATGCCGTCTTTTACGCGTAGATGAGTCAAGATTCCACCAAGGGCTGTAACAGCCAAAAGGAGTGCGCCAGCTATGGCAAAGCCGCTTTTCCAAAACCCAATAATGAGCAATGCTGCTCCTGCTAGCTCTACTAGTCCTGTCACCACTCGGAACCACTGCGGCAGCCGCCAGCGCCTGAAGGACTCGACGTGCATCGAAGAACCGAATGTTTTACCCAATCCTGCCATTAGAAACATCGCTGCTAATAATCCTTCTATAATCCATATGGTCATCGTCAATGTTGTATTTTCCTCCTTTATTGGTTAAAAACGATCGGCATTTTGTGGATATAGGCCGTATTTCGAACGGAATCGTATAAGCATTTTGCAACGTTTTCTCGCGTCACATTCATGCCTGCCTTCGTATCCCCAAGCGAAATCCCATAGCTCTTGCCGTCATGTTTAATATTAGGGTTAATTATGCGTACGACGGTCCACTCCAGACTTGATTGCTGAATCAACTGTTCGATGCGCTTCATTTCCTGATAGCCGGTTGGAAAAAGAAGCTTAGCCATTATACCGGGCAGCACAGTAGCGGTTTGTGAACGGTCTTCTTTTGCTTTGACGGTAGGCGTTGCCAAAGTGATGAAACGTTTTTTATTTAAAGCCTGCATGATTTGAATAATGGTTTCATGAGCCCGGGCTATCGGCAAATCCTTCACTTTTCTGGATTTATCGAGGGCTGGCCCCAGCGCGCTGATTACGGCGTCTGAATTCGCAATCGCTTCTTCCATTTTGCCGCGGTCATCCAAGCTGCCAACAATGACTTGTATATTCGGATCCTTGTCAGGCAGAGCATCGGCTCTTCTTACATAAGCGACTATCTGGTCGCCATGTTTTAATGCTTCTTGGACGACCAACTTCCCAATAGCGCCGCTTGCCCCAAAAACGGTTATTTTCATCGTTCCACCTCATTTCTTATCCACCTTTTATTTCTACAACACTTGTTGTATAGTTGTATTGTAAATAGCGCTATGCAGCTGTTCAACCGATAAAATAGCGTTTTTATCGGATATACGACATATCCAGTGAAATGTCTAAAAAATAGAGGTGGAATGGGATGACGGAAAACAGACTCGACCCGCGTTTTGTACGTACACGCAAATTAATTATGGATGCCTTTCTTCTTCTCGCGATGAAAAAGGATTTGAAGGATATCAGCATTAAAGATATTACAACAGAAGCAACAGTCAACCGTGCCACCTTTTACTACCATTTTATGGATAAGTACGATCTGCTTGAAAAAACACTGAAAGAGAGCCTCATGATGAGCGTAATGAGAGAAATCTCCATACATGATCAGCTCAATGAAAAGACGATTGCCAGTGTATTTATGTCGCTTACCGTGTTTCTATCTTCGCTGGCGTCCCAATGCCGCAAAAGCTTCGAATCCTTTACTTCTGTCATTGAAGCCATTATTAAGAAAGAACTTGAACAAGTTTTTTATGACATGCTAATGAAACAAAATGCAGGAATCGGAGAGGATGAGGAGTCGGTTCGAATTGCAGCTGTCATGTTAAGCTGGAGCCTATACGGTGCGGCTGTTAACTGGCAATACAACGGGGCAAAGCCAGCTGAGGAATATATTCAATTGGTGCTCCCTTATCTTTCACAAGGATTACAGCTGTTTATTGCGGAGGAAGTACGTTAGAGCTGAAATTCGATAGGTAAAGTTCATTCTCTAAATCGGCGGCAGCTTAGGATTTTTTCGCCTAGGGCTGCTTTATGCTCGTCGTTGCAGGGGGGTACTCAAGGCAAAAAGATAGACTTGGCGGACATGGGAACACTTCCCGCCGCAGTTTTGCAACTAACTCCGGCTTACTCCCTGCACAATGATGGACTTGGCGGACCCAGCAGCCGCTATTTCAACAGAATCGCTGGTTATGGGGCAGTTCGCGGACTCAGGAGCAGCTAATGTACTGCCAAAAGCCCCTTTGATGGGATAATAAGGGCAATAACGGATTTCCTGTCCGCTTACGGCCTGAAATCGAATCAAAAGCCAGAATAGCGGAAACTCAGTCCGCAAAAAAAGCAGGGAGCGTTCCCGAGCTGCGGGGTCTCAGCTACAGCGGTCTCAGCCACAGTGATATCAGCCACATTGGTCTCAGTAACACTCCCATGCGGCTATCCCCTAGCCTTAACTCGTCATAGGGGACGCCCTCGATTAAGCGCTAAGCAAGCAGAAGCAGGCTGACTTTGGTTTGCATACACATCCTAGATGCCCTAGACACAAAGCATAATCATAATATAAAGCTTATCCTCGCAGAACTCATCTCTCTTTATTCCCCCGACGGTACTCACTCGGCGAAGCACCATACCAGCGCTTGAACTGCCGGCTAAAATGCGAAATATCGCGATAGCCGAGAATCGCGGAAATTTGGCTGATTGACATCTGGGGATCGTTAAGCAGCACCTTCGCCTCATGCAGCATCTCCTTGGAGAGAAACACGCGGGGCGACATTTCAAAAACCTGCCGGAACACCCGGTTGCAGTGGGAGACACTGATGCCAAGCTCGGCTGCAATGTCGTCAATGCCGTAATGCTGGTCTAGTAGAGCGGCATCCTGCTTGAATTGCTGGTAAATGAGTCCCTGCAGCTTATCGCGAATTTGATGAGCCAGCTGGACTTTCTCGTAGGAGACGGCTGAATGGAGGTCGGCCTCCGCAGAAAGGGCTTCCCAGAGCTGGCCGAACAGCTCAAATACAGCGGATTGGAGGCGCATCCGTTCCGTAAGCTTGGCAGCGGAATGTTCAGCGAGCTGGCTCGACATTTCGATGACTTTATTGAGCGCTGGCCTTAATTGCTGGACAACATTGCTGTCAGTGTCAAATAGAACAGAGTCGAGGCGACTTAATAAGGATAAAAACATGCGGTCATCGATATCAAAATGCAGGCAAAAATAAGTAAACGGCTTGCCGTTTCCACTTTTACTGGCATGAGAGGCTCCTGGCTGAAGAAACATGAGGGCCCCAGCCTTTTGTATATAATGACGGTCATCGACGATAAACAATTGCTCGCCCTCGAGCACGTAATTGATCTCATATTGGGGATGGGTATGCACCGGATAATCCCATTGTCCGCTCACTTTGCGCAAATGCATGCCAAACAGGTTGATCGTTGTTTTGACATCAGGAACAATAGCTTCGCTAATGCATTGTCCAAGTATAGGTGGTATAAAAGTGGCTGCCATCATGCAGCACCTCCGTTCTATTCCTCGCAAATTTTCACACTATGCTTAACTACGAGTATAACGTACCCAGCCCGATTTGGGTAAATAATTGCTCGATTTGACAATGGCTTCCGCTTAACCTGACGTGCTAGGATAAAAATAATTCATGCAAACGCTTAACTTTTATTTTTATTAACGGTCAGGAAGGGGTTCAACAGTGGCTAATCCAAATCAATTTTATAATGTGCAGCACTCGCCAATCGGAGCTTTTTCGAGCTTCACCTTGGGCTTCAAAGGAAAGAAGGGCGGACTTGCTTCCGAGCTGGGAAAGCCAGCCGATCAAAACATTTATATCGGAATGCAGGCTTTAGCTGGCAGCGTTTATGAGGCTTTTCCGTTTTTTGAAGCGGCTGCCGACGACAGCTCCAGATATGATGTGGAAAAAGCCGATTCGAGCGATAAGGATCAGCAGGCGACGGCAAAATTGAAAGCGTTTAACGACGATCAAATTTTGCGAACGCTGGGCGCAGGCACAGATACGTGGCAGGCGGGTGACGTAACGCTGCGTATTTATTCGCCTGTCCGCTCCGTGCCAGATCCGGCAGCAGCGAGCCCAGAGGAGCTGAAGCAGGCGATCGTTCCGGCTGTTTTTGCCGAATTGACGCTGGACAATAGCAACGGGTCCACGGCTAGAAGAGGTTTTTTTGGCTACGAGGGCAGCGATCCCTACAGTGCGATGCGCAGGCTGGGCGATACGAGCGGAGGGCAAATTGCCGGCATCGGGCAGGGCCGCTTGACGGCTATCGCTTGCGATACGGACGATGTTCAGAGTGCGCTGGGATTTACAATGGAGAAAATTTTGGATGAGCGATACGAGCATAACTATGCTTTTGGCTTGGGCGGAACAGGAGCCATTCTAATGGAGGTGCCGCCGGGCGAGACGCGCACGTACAAGTTTGCAATTTGCTTCTATCGCGATGGCATCGTCACAACAGGCATCGAAGCCTCTTATGCATATACCCGTTATTTTAAAAATATCGACAGCGTCGCTGCATACGCCTTGGAGCATTTTCAGGAGCTTGCTGAGTCTTGCCAGCAGGCGGATCAATGGATTAATGATTCGAAGCTTTCGAACGATCAAAAATTTATGCTCTCGCACGCTATTCACAGCTATTACGGAAGCACCCAAATGCTGGACCATGATGGCAAAGCGCTATGGATTGTCAATGAAGGCGAATATCGGATGATGAACACGCTGGATTTGACGGTGGATCAGCTGTTTTTTGAATTGATTATGAATCCGTGGACGGTAAGAAACGAATTGGAGCTGTTCGTAGACAGGTACAGCTACAAGGACCAGGTTACGTTTCCTGGTGGGCAGGAGCTATATCCCGGCGGTATAACATTTACCCATGATGTCGGGGTGGCGAATGTTTTTTCCCGTCCGCAATATTCGGCCTATGAGCTGGCGGGGCTGGACGACTGCTTCTCTTATATGTCCCATGAAGAGCTGGTCAATTGGCTCTGTACGGCGCTTGTATATATTGAGCAAACGAAGGATGCGGAATTTACAGCCAACATGCTGCTCGTCATTCGCTCCTGCTTTGAAAGCATGCTGAACCGGGATCATCCTGTAAAGGAGCTGCGCAGCGGCCTTATGGCACTGGACAGCACGCGTACGCAGGGAGGCGCTGAAATTTCCACCTATGACAGCTTGGATGCCTCCTTGGGCCAGTCCCGCAACAATATTTATATGGCCGGAAAATGCTGGGCCGCTTATGTGGCGCTGGAGCGCCTGTTCCAAGCCGAAGGCTTGCCAGAATTGTCGGCAGAGGCTGGCGGTCAAGCAGATAAATGTGCGGCGTCCATTACAGCTGCATTGACAGAGGATGGTTATATACCTGCTATTATTGGAGAAAACAATGACTCGCGCATCATTCCTGCGATTGAAGGGCTTGTATTCCCGCTATTTACCGGCTGCAAGGAAGCCCTCGATCCGAACGGCAGATTTGCCGATTATTTGAGCAGTCTTCACCGTCACCTGACAACCGTGCTTGTGCCTGGCGTATGCTTGTTTGAGGATGGCGCGTGGAAATTATCTTCGACCAGCAACAATTCATGGCTAAGCAAAATTTATTTATGCCAATTTATTGCCCGAGAAATTATGAAAATGCCGTGGGAGGAGAGCGGAAAGCTTGCCGATTCGGCTCATGTCGCTTGGCTGCTGCATCCTGAGCTTTCCTACTGGTGCTGGAGCGACCAGGTGTTGTCCGGCCAAATTGTAGGCAGCAAATATTACCCTCGCGGCGTAACCGCCATTTTGTGGCTATATGAGAAGTCGGCTGACTATTCGCTTGTCAAAAGCAGTTAAGGCAAATTCAAACCATAGGATGAGGTGCAACAAAGGATGAATGAAACTGCGAGGAAACCTAAACCAGCGGAAAGCGGCTATCATGCTTGGCTGAGCTATAATAAGGCGCTGCCGGGTACCCAATTGGAGCAATATAAGCAATGGGGCGGCGCAATAGTTGTCTATGAAGAGCAGGAAACGATTCAGGCTGCGGCGGCTGAACTAAAGCTCGGCCTGGAAGCGATGCTGGGCCACTCCGTATCAGCTGCCCCCACTCAGGGGCAGCGTCATATCGCGCTGGGAACGTTCCCGTCCGGGAATGCGCGCTATGAAAGCTTGTTTAGCGAAAAAGATATTCAAGCTGCAGGAGCGGAAGGGTTTGTCATCCGCACGAGCCATGCTGATTCCTGTCTAGCAATCGGCGCTGCCTCGCCGGCAGGCGTGCTTTATGGCGTGTTTCATTTGCTGAGGCTAATAGGCACGGGCGCTTCAATCGATGAGCTTGATATCGTCAGCGCTCCGATAAACGGATTAAGAATGATTAATCACTGGGATAATTTCGATGGCAGCATTGAGCGCGGCTATGCCGGAAACTCTTTTTTGTATGAAAATAACCGTTTTACCAAGGATCAGGAGCGGCTGCGCGATTACGCCAGAATGATGGCTTCGGTTGGCATTAATGCGATAGCGATTAACAACGTTAATGTTCATCAGGAGGAGACGCTGTTTATTACGCCAACCTATTTGCCGCAAGTAGCGAAGCTCGCCGATATTTTCCGGATTTACGGCATTCGCTTGTACCTCAGCATCAATTTCGCGAGTCCGATTCAGATCGGCGGGCTTGCGACGGCTGATCCCCTGGATAAGAGTGTGCAAGCTTGGTGGAACAGCAAAGCTTCGGAAATTTACGTAGCCATTCCGGATTTTGGCGGTTTTCTGGTCAAAGCTGATTCTGAAAATCGTCCGGGTCCCTTTACGTATGAGCGGGACCATGCAGAGGGAGCCAATATGCTGGCGCAGGCGCTGGAGCCGCATGGCGGCATCGTGATATGGCGATGCTTCGTTTACAATTGCAAGCAGGATTGGCGTGACCGCACGACCGATCGTGCGCGGGCAGCGTATGACCATTTTAAACCGCTGGATGGCAGATTCAACGATAATGTTGTGCTGCAAATTAAAAATGGCCCGCTTGATTTTCAAGCTAGAGAGCCTGTATCTCCGCTCTTTGGTGCGCTTGCGCATACGAATCAGCTGATTGAATTTCAAATTACGCAGGAGTATACAGGGCAGCAGCGGCATCTGTGCTACCTCGTCCCGCAATGGAAGGAAATATTGGAGTTCAATACGTATGCGAGCGGCGAACAGGCTCCAGTCAAGCGTATTGTCGACGGCTCCATGTGGGGCAACCGGATAAACGGGATGGCAGCTGTCACTAATGTAGGAGCAGAATCAAACTGGAGCGGGCATTTGCTGGCTCAAGCTAATTTGTACGGCTATGGCAGGCTGGCATGGAACCCGGATTTAACGGCGGAGCAAATAGCGAGTGAGTGGATACAGTTGGCTCTAAGTTTGGATACCGCCGTTCATGATGTCGTTAGCGGACTGCTAATGGATTCGTGGAGCATTTATGAGTCGTATACGGCACCGCTCGGCATAGGCTGGATGGTCAACCCAAACCATCATTACGGTCCTAATGTCGATGGATATGAATATTCGCCATGGGGAACGTATCATTTTGCAGACAACAAAGGATTAGGCGTTGACCGCACGGTGCAGAGCGGAACCGGCTACAGCGCGCAATATATGGGCGCGAATGCCGAAATCTATAATTCGCTGGAGCATTGCCCAGATGAGCTGCTGCTGTTCTTCCATCATGTCCCGTATACCCATGTGCTTCATTCTGGAAAAACCGTCATTCAGCATATATACGATACCCACTTTGAAGGGGTGGAGCGGGCGGTGCAATTGCTGACAGCTTGGAGCTCCCTGCAGGGCCGAATGAAGGAAGGGCTGTATACGCAGGTTGAAGAGCGTTTGCGGGAGCAGGCTCGGCATGCAGAAGAGTGGCGTGATCAAATCAATACGTACTTTTTGCGCAAAAGCGGGATAGAAGATGAGCACCACCGCAAAATCTATTAACTTACATGTTCGACTGTGAAGGAGACTTTCAAATGAGTGAGCAGAGTGTAGCAGGATTAGAACGAGAGCAGCTGCCTCAAACGATGAAAGCGGCCATTATGACGGAGCCGGGTGCAATTGTTTTGCAAGAGCTACCAATCCCTTCAATTGGGGACAGAGAAGTGTTAGTCAAGGTGATGGCTGTCGGCATATGCGGCTCGGATCTGCATTATTATGAGCATGGCCGAATAGGCCGCTTTATCGTAGAGAAGCCGCTTATTCTCGGACATGAATGTGCAGGAATGATAGCAGCTGTCGGGAATAAGGTGAGCTCCGTCACGGTAGGTACACGGGTCGCTATAGAGCCAGGGACGACGTGCGGCCATTGCAGTGCTTGCAAGGAAGGGCGCTACAATCTTTGCCTTGACGTGAGCTTTCTGGCTACTCCGCCGATAGACGGCGCTTTCGTGCAATATTTGGCGGTTCGGGAGGATATGGTGTTTCCGATTCCCGACCAATTGTCTTATGAGGAGGCTGCGCTTAACGAGCCGTTTTCGGTGGGCATTCACGCGGCGAGAAGAAGCAAGCTGCAGCCCGGAGATACGGTAGCGATTATGGGCATGGGTCCGGTAGGGCTCATGGCGGTTGCCACGGCAAAAGCTTTCGGAGCCGCACAAATCGTTGTGAGCGATATGGAGGAAATTCGCTTGGAAGCCGCTTTGAAGATGGGAGCTACCCACGCCATTCATGCCAAGAACGAGGACCCGGCCAGCGTCGTGAAGACTCTGACCGGTGGCAAAGGGGTGGACGTGGCTTGGGAAACAGCCGGCAATCCCCATGCGCTTCGTTCAGCTTTATATTCGCTGCGCCGGGGAGGGAAGCTCGCGATCGTAGGACTGCCTCCGCAGGATGAAACGCCGCTGAGCATTACCTTTATCGCGGACAATGAAATTGATTTGTACGGTATTTTCCGCTATGCTAATACCTATCCTAGCGGCCTATCTTTTTTGTCATCTGAATCCATAGATGCGAGCTTTCTCATTACCGACCGCTATCCGCTCGCCAAGACGCAGGAGGCACTTGAACGGGCTATTCATAATAAGAGCGGCAGCTTGAAGGTAGTCGTTTATCCGAATGAGTAAGCTACTACTGCTGCTGCTGTCGGATGGACAGCTTGAAAGGTGGCTGCGATGAACATTACCATTGGGCAAGTGATAAAGGATTTGAAAGCAGGCGTAGATGTTCCTGCTCCAACCGTTGATCAATTGAGCTTTGGTAACGAGCATACCTTAGTCAAAGGAATCGTTACAGCTTTTTCGGCCACCCATTCTATTATTGAGCAGGCATTCGCTTTGGGCGCCAATTTGATTGTATCGCACGAGGGCTTTTTTTATAGCCACCATGAGGCAGGAGATTGGCTGCGCAACGACGCTGTTGTTGAGGCCAAAACGGCTTTCATTGAAAAAGCAGGTGTCGGCATTTTTCGCTTCCATGATTATATGCATAGCTACCAGCCGGACATTGTCTTGATCGGTTTGCTGCGCAAGCTCGGTTGGATGGCAGCCGAAACGCAGCCAGCCGAGGCAATTGTAGATATACCCGCTATGCAGCTCGCCGAAGTGGCTGATTATTTGAAAAGCAAGCTGCACATTCCCTATGTCCGGGCAGCAGGGGAACCCACAATGCCGTGCAAACGCGTAGGTGTTCTGGTAGGATATAGAGGCGGCGGAAGCTCAGCAATTCCATTGCTCCAGCAGCAAAATGTGGATTTGATTATAGCTGGCGAAGGACCGGAGTGGGAAACGCCAGAATATATAAGGGATGCGCTGCACCAAGGGCACAGCAAAGCGCTCATTATGCTTGGCCATGCCGAGAGCGAAGAGCCGGGGATGGAATATTTAGCTGAAATGCTAGCGGAGAAGTATCCGAAGCTTCCGGTTTGTTTTTTGGCAGATGCCCCTGTATTCCAAGTGTTCTAAATCAATCAATAGGTAGCGATTTCAAATACTGCTTTGCTGCTAAGGGGACTTCATGAAGTTCCTTTTAGGGCAGAGCAGGTTTTTTAAAATATAGAGAAAGGATATGATTTTCTCATCCTTTCTCTATATTTCTACGCGAAACGGTAGCTTTGCCGCCAGAGGGTGGCGAAAGCCGTTTACGCTTGAAATATAGGAAAGGATATGATTTTCCCATCCCTTCTCTATATTTCTACGCGAAACGGAAGCTTTGCCGCCAAAGGGTGGCGAAAG
>NZ_JCAALU010000034.1:0-28852 GCF_059609455.1 Paenibacillus liaoningensis | reverse complement strand
CGTAAACGGCTGTAGCCGTCCTCTGGTGGCAAAGCTACCGTTTCGCGTAGAAATATAGAGAATGGATGGAATAATCATATCCTTTCCTATATTTCAAGCGTAAACGGCTGTTGCCGTCCTCTGGCGGCAAAGCTACCGTTTCGCGTAGAAATATAGAGAATGGATGGAATAATCATATCCTTTCCTATATTTCAAGCGTAAACGGCTGTTGCCGTCCTCTGACGGTAACAGCCGTTTCGCGATGAAATATAAGCCGATTATAAGTGTGAACCTGATAAATTCTTAAATTTCAAAGAAGACCGCCAAGTGGCATTTGGACGTATGATCCAAACCCTTTGGCGGTCTTCTATACTGCTTCCTATTATTTTTGGGTGCTTTTTGGTCGCTTTAAGCAGCTTTTACACGAGTGAAATATCGCGAGCACTGAATGACGACAATGAGCCAAACCAGGCTAATCAAATAAGCACCTACAACATCACTCGGATAATGCACGCCTAAATAAATTCGGCTGATCCCTATGCTGGCAATCATAATCGAGCTGAAGGCGAGCAGCCATATCCTCGCCTGCTCTAACGGAATATGACGCCAGCATAAGTATGTAACGATTCCATAAAAGGTAAACGCACTCATGGAATGACCGCTCGGAAAGCTGTAGCCTGCTTCAACAATAATCGCATTTAAACTCGGCCTTGCACGTTGAAACAATAGCTTTAGCCCAAGATTCAGCAGCGCGGAGCCAATTACAGCTGTTAAAAACACGATCGTCTCCCTGCGGCTCTTCCAAACAAGCAACAAAAAAAGCGTAATGGGAACCGCTAACAGAGACACGATGTACACAGACCCAATAAAAGATAGAAACTTCATGATGCTTGTCCAGATCGGAGCATGGAGCAATTGAATGTAATGGATTACCTCTTGATCCAGCATCCTCACCAGTTCAGTTTGAACGGATAGCCCAATTGAAATAAATAGAACGAAGCTCGCAAGCGCAAGCACATTCAACTTTGAAAGAGAGAACACAACCACTTCCTAACTATCGTGAGCTCTTGCCCTTTGTAAACATATTGCAAAATTAAGGACGATAACAGTATACTACTTTTTTCTTTATGAATGGAAACGCAGGGCATTCACCACCTATTGCCAGAACAAATAAATCATCAAATTACAACCAAAAGCCTGCTTAAACAGGCTTTTTTCCTGTATGCATTCGCTTATTGTTCCCTCTCTTCAATTATAAATTCAGGGGCGTTTTCGGATTAGGCGATTAATTGCTGTGGAAATCGCTTTCTGGTTATTGCTTTCCTCTTCCGCTTTTTTTAGAGCAAGCAAGGCCAAACCATCACCAATCAACGACAACGAAGCAGAAATTTTAAACAGATCGTCAGAGGTTATTTTTTGTTCATTAGCCATTATTTACTCCTCCTCAATAGATGATTATATTCATCAGCCTTATATAAAGCGGGATTGTTCAAAACCTCGTCAGGAGTTATCATCTTTCTCCGCTCTGGCTTTTAAAACGGCAAATAGCCCAAAAAGATCGCCAACCACTAATATTACAGCAGACCATAAGGCGAGATCATCAGCTGAAGGTTCATTCGATTCCGGTTTTGTAGTGGTTTTTGACATCCGGATTAAGCTCCTTCGTTACTTTGTAATGATAACAGCCTATGCAGAAGGTCACTATGTGGTATAGGCATATGTAATGCATTCGGAAATTTTCGCCCTCACTTGAACGTAAAAAGACCGTCAAAGCGCACTTTGACGGTCTCGTATACGTCTCAACCTAATATTGCGGTTCTGCCGCCAGCACATCAAAATTCTGTATGTTCACAAGCGCCTTCTTGCCGCGATTTCCTCTCTCAACCACCTGCTTACCAGCCTCTTCATCCCATGTTTTTTTCACGAAATCACCTGTCAGCAAATTATAATCATCCTCATCGGCATTATCTATAAGCTCATTGCCCGTAAAATACGAGCCCGTTGTGGCCCCAATCAAATACCAGGCCTCATCCTGATAACGAAAACGATACGTATTGTACCATCTCCAGTTGCTCCCGCCGACATGACGAAGAACAAGAACGCCCTTCTCAATCGTCAAGCCTTCAAACGGGTCGCCGTAAATGCCGCCTTCATTAGCGCTCATTACCGCATGCTCTGCAATAACAGACCGCTTGTATGTATGATCCTCTTGTCCAAAAGCAACCATAATGGCGCGATCCGGCGCTTCTTGCGAGATGTCTTCCTTCTCCAGCACAGCGGCGATGTCGACAAGCCCATCGTTGTTCAAATCTCCTTCTGCTTGCTCAGGCTCTCCCTCAAAAATCTCCAGCACCTTCCATCCAGTTGGAACGAGTGACTCGAAATCTGCTGCTTCAGCCCCGTCATCCGTGGCGCTTGCTATTGGCGATTCCGAATCACCCTGACTCATATCCAATGCATGATCCTGACTGAACAGACTAGGCGCTGCGCTTGCCAAAATAGGATCAGCTTCAGGCTCAATGCTCCCAGTATTCGTATTCGTGCCGCCGCTGCATGCGCTCATGAACAGCAAGCAGATAATAACCAGCGTGTAACAAATTCTCAAACATTTTCCCCTTCTCTATCTCCATCCAACCGCTTTAGTTCCTCATCGGTAAAATGCTTGATCGCTTTCTCTTTGGCAAATTTTCCGGCATTGTATTGCTTCGAGCCGTTTCTTGGCACGGACAGGCTGTTCCACTCGTTTTCCTTCAACCCTTTTGCAGCGTAAACGATTTGCCCAATATGATAGGGGTAATGCGCCAGCTGACGGTTGATCGCCTCCAAAACGGTATGCCCTTCGTTGCGTATATAAATAATTTGGCCAAGCTGCTCTGGCTGGAGCGAATCTATCGCCTGAAAAAAACAAGCCCATGCTTCGTCCCAGCTTGCGAGCAGCTCTTCCTTATTCGCCCAGTCATTTTCAAACTCGGCGTCGCGATCCCGCCAATCCTTCTCGCCGTCTGCTGTCAGAAAATCCGTCCATCTGGACAAAATATTGCCGCACATATGCTTGACGATCGTGCCAATGCTGTTTACATCCTCTTTAGGCTGCACAAACAGCTGCTCCGGCTCGACCTGATTCATTGCTTTTTCAGCAAGCTTCTTGTAGTAGTGGAACTGTGATTGAATGCTATCCAAATAAACACGTTGTAAATCCATTCCAACGCCCCCTTTTTTACGAGTAAAAAATAATTCTTCCGCCGCTTTATGCTAGTTTCCAACCTCCTGCAAGCATCATGATGCTATCTTCCTCATTCTTATTAAAATTATAATAGCATTTCCACTTGTTTGGAAAGGCATTTATATTCGTGCGGGATGTTTTCCGTCAGTTGAATGGCCTTTCAGACAAATGGGATAGGAGCGATTTGGTCATTATAAAATCTATTTGTTCTTCATCACCCATATAGAAAGAGTGGGCCCCTGTTTGAACAAAGCCGATTTTTTTATAGAAGGCAATTGCGCCCTCATTTTTTTCCCAAACCCCTAGCCAGATCTTCTCTTTGTTCCGCTCTATCGCTACATGCACAGCTTTATTTATTAGATGTTTGCCTAGCCCCTGCTTATGAAATTTGTTCCTTATATAAATTCTCTCGATTTCAAGCGAATCGCTGCCCATTATTTCAGTTTGAGCATCACCAGTGTTTAGCTTTAAATACCCGGCAATTTCCTCATTAGAATAAATAAAAAAGAATTCCGAAGAGCTATTACATAATTCTTTTTCTAATTGGTTAAAGTTAAATGCTTTTTCCAGGTAGGCTTTCATATTTTCCGGCGAATTTTGATGGCTAAATGTCTCAATAAATGTTTCAACACTAACTTCTTGAAGCAATCTTACATCTTCAATTGTGCACTTTTTTATATTTATACTCATTTTATTTTTCCTCCTGTTACTAGATCAATCATTTCTCGCGCTTCCCTTATTGTAAAGGGCAAACCGTCTTTTCTTGCTCTGCAGAAAATAGTTTTTTTATTTTTTGGTTATATTATTTTTCAAATGAGTTAAAAAAATAGTACACTATTTTTGTTGCATTTACAACAAAAATCAACATAGCATTTTCCACAGCTACAACTTTTTTTCTTTCCGTATCAGAAATACGATAGATATAAGCGAGCTGGCAAATGAATAAGCTTTATAAGATGTCAGCAGCTCCTTGACACCCGGCAGCACCAGCGATCCAGTCGAATCATTGCGGTAATAATGTTATGTTTAATAACACAAAAAATCTAGATGACGAACATTAAAGTTATATATATTGACATGAAAAGTAGTGTTGCGTTACTCTAAGTAGCAGTGATTACTGATCAGAACGGTGGTAAAGCGATGCGTTTTAAAAATGTATTTTCTATAATCGGGCCTGCCATGGTCGGCCCCTCCAGCTCGCATACAGCAGGCGCCGTCCGGATTGGCCGCGTAGCGAGGCAATTGCTCGGTACGGTTCCGAACAAAGCTGCTATTACGCTGTACGGTTCTTTTGCCGAAACCTACCAAGGACATGGCACTGATCTCGCACTCGCGGCAGGCTTGCTTGATTATGATACAGATGATGCCCGAATTCGCCATTCGCTTAAAGATGCTTGGTCATCTGGCGTGGAAATCAACTTCAGCCTGGGAGTCGGACATGTTCCGCATCCGAATACGGCGAGAGTTGAGCTGTGGGCAGGCGATCGATATGCTGAAATTATCGGCGCATCTATCGGCGGGGGCAATATTATGATTCATCAGATGAATGGATTTGATGTTCAGTGTACGGGGGAGTTTCCAACCCTTGTGCTTCTTCATGGCGATTTCCCCGGCGTACTCTCCGGCATCACACATGTGCTCTGCGAGGATGGCGTCAATATAGGTTACATGGATGTGGATCGGAAAGCGAGGAATGGCGAAGCGATGACCGTTATTGAAGCCGATACGAAAATAACAGCAGCGACGCAGCTCAAAATCCAGCAGCTGCCCCATATGATCAAAAGCTCTGTCATTGATCTCACCTTAAGGAGCTGAGCCGCATGAAATATCGGTTTTTGCATGAGCTGGCCGCAGCGGGACAGCAGCAAGCCAAGCCTATATCGCAAATTATGCTTGAGGAAGAAATCGCAGAGTCCGGCCAAACCGAGGAGCATATTTTTAGGCAAATGGCCGACTATTACCAAGTTATGAAGGAGGCCGTGCATAAAGGGCTAACTGCTAATACGCAATCCAAGAGCGGGCTTACCGGGGGCGATGCTAAGCGCGTGCAATCCTTCACCGCTAATAACGCTCCCTCCTCTGGGGAGCCGGCAAGCAGAGCAATGGCCTATGCCCTCGCCGTTTCCGAGGTCAACGCTTCCATGGGCCGGATTATTGCAACGCCGACCGCAGGCTCATGCGGCATTATTCCTGGCGTATTCGTGAGCACGCAGGAGCGCTTTGGGTGGAGCGATGAGCATATGGTTAGAGGTTTATTTTGCGCAGGCGCGATTGGCTATGTCATTGCGAATAATTCCTTTATTTCCGGTGCGGAAGGCGGCTGTCAAGCCGAGGTCGGTTCAGCGATCGGCATGGCGGCCGGAGCTATGGTTGAGCTGCGAGGCGGCACGACAGACCAAGCGGTTCACGCGGTTGGGCTTGCCCTTAAAAACTCGCTTGGGCTCATTTGCGATCCCGTTGGCGGTTTAGTAGAAATTCCTTGCATTGTACGCAACGGCTTTGGTGCTGTCACCGCTTTAGCGGCAGCAGATATGGCAATGGCTGGCGTCCGCAGCATCATTCCCTCCGATGAAGTCATTAACGTCATGCTGGAGGTCGGCAGCGCCATGCCGAGCAAGCATAGAGAAACGGCGCAGGGCGGTCTCGCCCAAACGCCGACAGGCCGCAAAATTATGGAAAATTTAAAGAAACGAAAATAAATAGAGAAGCCCTAAAGTGGATTAATTGGATTTATGGGAGCCCGGCGCACAAAGGATAATTCCTTCCGACTCCAGCAGCTTGCGAATCTGCTGGACGAACAAGAACGCCTTCTCGCCATCACCGTGGACACATATCGTATCCGCTGCAATCGGAACCTTTACGCCCTGCGTCGACCATACAGCTCCTTCTCTTATCATCTGAAGGAGCTGCTTCAGCGCTTCATTCGGCTCCTCTATTAGCGCGCCTTCGTGACTGCGCGGTGTTAGCGAACCGTCTTGCTGGTAGGTACGATCTGCGAATACCTCGCTCGCTGTGCGCAGACCCCGCTTTTTCCCCGCATGAATCAATTTGCTCCCAGACAAGCCATATAATATAAGCTCCGGATTCACCCTGTACACCGCCTCAGCAATCGCTTCAGCCAGTTCCACTCGCCTAGCCGCCATATTATATAAGGCGCCATGAGGCTTCACATGCTGCATGACGCCGCCTTCGGACACAACGAAGCCATTCAGCGCGCTAATTTGATACACGGTCAGGTCATACGCTTCCTCAGGTGAAATCGCCATTTCACGCCGTCCGAAGCCGATTAAGTCCGGCAGCCCAGGATGGGCGCCGATGGCAACGCCATTTTTCAGCGCCAGCTTTACTGTCCGTCTCATCGTTCCCGGATCGCCAGCATGAAAGCCGCAAGCTATATTGGCCGATGTAATGAGCGGCAGCAATTCAGCATCCTGCCCCAGCTCATACACGCCATATTGCTCGCCCAAATCACAATTCAAATCGATAGCCAGCGTCATTCTTCTACCTCTCCTCTCTATAGCGTATTTCAATAAACATGGAAAGCCGCTGCATTTGAAGCTCGTGCTTGATATAAAGCTCTTCCGATTTTTGCCTAGTAATCTGCTTGAATCTAATCGTCTCTCCCGGCTTCGCTTGCGCCAGCAGCGGCAAATCTACCGTCGCCACTTGGGCGATTTTCGGATAGCCGCCAATCGTCTGATGGTCCGCCATCAAAATAATCGGGCTGCCGCCAGCAGGCACCTGAATCGTACCCGTGGATACCGCCTCAGAAATAGGCTCAAGCGCTGCAACTGTACTAAGACGCGGCCCTTCCAGCCGATAGCCCATTCGATCCGATTGCGACGAAATACGAAAATCGCTCTGCAAAAAATGCTTCCTGCTCCCTTCGGTAAACGCATCAAAATGCCGTCCCGGCACAAAACGAATGACTGGGTTTTTCCGATAAAAGGGACGTCCCTCTGAGCCAATCGACCAGCTGGTTGCAAAAAATGGCGCGGCATCCTGCCTGTCTTCAGCTTCCTGCTCCCAATAATATAGCGTTTCCGAGGCTCCTTCACCAATCGCCAGCACATCGCCCGCTTTTAAAGCCCGGCCTCCAAAGCCGCCTATAGCCGCACGTGTGTACGTGCTTCTGCTGCCCATAACAAGCGGCACATCAATGCCTCCAGCCGCTGCTATATAAGCGCGAGCGCCCGCGACGCAATTTCCGAACGAAAGCTCATTCCCTGCTTTTATGTACACCGGCCGCCACAGCGGAACGGCTGTTCCTTGCACAGCAGGCGACAAATTGCCCCCGCATATAGCAATTAACGCATCCTGCTCAAAAATCAGCTTTGGGCCGATAAGCGTAGCTTCCAGCACCGCTGCTCCCGCATCGTTACCAACGAGCAAATTAGCCGCGCGAAGCGCAAAATCATCCATCGCCCCTCCGGCAATAATGCCCTGCTGCCTATATCCATGACGTCCCCGATCCTGCACGGTCGTGAGGAGTCCGGCATGTTTTATTCGAATGCCCATTATGCCTGCTCCTCCCATGCGATAAACGCCTCATAGCTAATCGGCTCAAAATAAACCTGATCTCCCGCCCGCAATAAACTCGGCTGCTCATGCGCTGGGCGGAACAGCGCCACTGGCGTTCGCCCGATAATTTGCCAGCCGCCAGGGGAGACAATCGGATAGACCCCAGTCTGCTTGCCGCCGATGCCTACGCTGCCTGGCTCGATCCGCAAGCGGGGCGTGCTCCGCCGAGGCGTAGCGATTTGCTCAGGCAAGCCTCCCAAATATGGAAAACCGGGGGCAAAGCCGACCATATGGACGAGATAAGGCTGCGCCGCATGCATGGCGATGACCTCGCTTTCCGAAAGTCCGCTATGCTCCGCAACCGCTGCAAGATCCGGCCCCAGCTCTCCGCCGTAGCAGACGGGAAGGGTTACGATTCGCGGAGCAGCTGCCTGCTCGTCCTCCAGCTTGCTGACCATGTCCAAGAGCAGCTGGCAGACCCATTCATAAGGGGAAGCAGCCGCTTCAGCCTGCGGATTCCAGTTGTTTTCGGCTAGCGGCGCCAGCAGCTTCATTGGATCATAAAAAATCGTCAGCGTTACATACGCTGGTACAAGCTCAATAAAACCGGGAAAAGGCTCGCGCCGCAAATAAGAGCTGAGTGCTTGCACGCGCTCATGCGTCTTGCGGTCAATCGCGCTGCCGAGCTCGACAATAATTGCCGTATCTCCAAGAGGCAAAAGCTTTACTTCAAAGACTGGATTGACTGGAGCAATAGACATGCCCTCACCTCTTTTTTTCAAAAATAATATTTAAACTCTTATTTCTTATATCGGTCGCTATTCGGCATAATCATATGCCAGCCTAGTATATATTTGCTTCGCCGCTTTCCTCATCATCTCTCCTAAGCCCAGCAGGCGCCCTTGCTATACATTCGGCAAAACACAACGCTCCTCCTTCCTTCACCCCGCAGCCAAAAATCAGGCCTCAGCATGCTGAGGCCACAAAAAAACTGCAAATCGCCCTATGGCGATTTACAGTTTCGTTAACCTTTTATGTTTCGTGCTTAGGGCGTCCTATAGACCCTCCGCCAGCTCGCATGCTTATTTGCCTGCGGTCCAGTTGAAAGGCGATGACACTTAAAACAATCAAGCCCGCGGAAAAGGCTGCCAGCAGCCATACTGACTGGTTCACCTCCAAATGATCAAGCCCCCAGCCCATCGTTAGCGGAAGCACGGCGCCGCCGACACCGCCTGCTGCAATCATAAAGCTAGGGGTAGATTCCTCTGCCCCTGGAAGCAGCTTGCTCGAAAAGACGAGCGCAATAGAGAACACGCCGGACATGGCGAGTCCCAGCAGCAAAATGACCGCGAACGCCGACCATACCTGGTTCATAAACGGAAATAAGATGAACAGCAGCACCGTCGCCCCGCAGCTCGCCATAATGTACACCCGGTATTTGATTTTCTCGGCAATGACGCCAGCGAACAAACGACCGAAAGCCATTGCAATCCAGAAGCAGGTTACACTGAGCGTTGCTCCTGCCTCCTTCATGCCTAGCTTCTCAATGAGAATGGCTGGCATAAAGTTTGCAAGGCTCATCTCCGTCCCTACATAGAGGAAGAAAAACACAATAAATAAGGAAAAAATAACCCATTCCTTGCCTTGATAAAGCGGCTTGCCTGCGCGCTTCGCTTGCTGCCGTTCCGCTGCGGCGGCTGCGACTGACTTCTTCAGCACCGCATCCAGCTCGCCGAAGGAGCCTTTTGCCCATAAGAACAAAGTCAAAATTGCAAAAAAAGAAACGACCAAAAAGGACAGCTTCCAATAATTGGCCCAAATCAGGCCGCTTGCTATAAGTGGCATGACCATGGCGCCAACGCCGAAAAATACCTCAAGCCGGCTCATCGCGACGGCCGTTTGATTTTTGACTGCTGCGATTATAATCGTTCCGATTACCGCTTCAATCATGCCAAACCCAAAACCGGCTACGATGGCAATTGCATACAGCCAGCCCCAAGGCGGCAGCAGCATAAACATAAATTCAGCGGCAAACAGCATGCCAAATGCCAGCAGCAGTCCGCCTCTTTTGCCCAAATGCCGATTCAGCCACGGCGAGAGCAGCACTCCGACTAGAAATCCGCCGAACTGTGTGAAAATGAGTGTGCCGCCCTCGCTGTAGGCTTTACCATAATGCTCGAGCGCAACGGGCAATACAGAGCCCAGCACAACATGGGCAAGCCCGATAATGAAATAAGATAAACAGCCTAGCCAAATCAATCGTTTCATCATATACTCCTTCTGGAAAATAAGATTACCAGAAACAATTGTATGATAAATGGGAGCTAAGAGCTAGCAGATTCAGTAATTTACTTTAGCGTAGATTTTCGTTGCAGCACGTTTAAAGTCTTCACTAGAAAATGAGATAGACTTACCCCTCCTTGTTTGATTTGATATTGGAAAGCTGTAAGTTTATGCAAAGCTATGGCATTCCATGCTGTAGCCCCGATCAGTACGCCCCCTCCAAAATAAAGCTCCGCTCGACTATCGCTGAATTTGCCCGCGATCATCAACGCGGACGAAACGAATGCCAGAGCAACCGGGCCATATCCATTGCGTTCACGCGCACGATACGCCATCGCAGCAACTGTTGCCATCATCATTAGAGCCATAAGAGGCAATAGCCAAGGACGTTCCAACCCTCTCCCAACACCTAAACCAATGATTTCGAACAGTCCCATATAGGCGGAACCGCAAATGGCACATTTTGGCAGCACAATGAGCGCTATTCCTGGTACTACAGATGTAAAAAAACGATAAGACAACCTTCGTCTGCCCTTAGGCTCAGGGATTGCTGATAATTCAGCAATCCTCCGGGACAGGAATGCAGCATCATAAACGTCAGCACCAGCCTTCAGGCTTAATACCCGAATTCCATTAATATATAGCCCATGCTCTTTTTTTCGTTTGATATACGAAGGTATTCTCGGATCTCCCGCCAACCATTCCGACCACGTGGATAGTTTGTTTTGGTTATCTAAAGCTTGTTTCAGACACTCCCGCAGCCTCCCCAGCACAGCATTATCCTCTGATCGAACGATATCGATTCGCAACCCTATCCCTCCATGCCCAAATGCCGGATTTTAAAGGGGCGAGTCGCCATATGGGGATTGGTGATGAGTGTATCTGCAATACCCGCCATTGGACGGTCAAAAGGATAGCCCAACGCTCTGCTGTCTGGATACGGCTGATTTTGATTCGTTACACCACAGAAGCTAATTGAACCGCAGGTGCTCTCACTCACCTTGTCTTCATTCCAATCTGTCAGCATAACCATCATCACATACGGCATTCCCTCCTCGTTGCCGCGGGGCAGCAGCAGCGTATAAGGCCAACCACACTGACAGCCTCTATCTCCTTGTGTTCTTTCAGGATTAGGCTCTAATACCGCTGGTTTTTGAATAACAGAAGACTCTTTAGCATTCTGATAAATGACATTTTTACCAGGGGAAAGCTTGGCGACAAACTTATCCATTTCAATCCATGAGCGGTAGTCCTCTTGCGTTTGCTCAGGTGCAATAAAAATACGTACGGTCGATTCGATATCACGCGAGGATAAGTTTTCTACACGTAAAAAATAAGCAAACCCTTTATGGGTCAAATATTTAATTTGTTCATACATTTTGTAAACCGTTTGAAGCTCATCCGTCGTTGTAATGGTGGCTCCTCCACCTTCAAACGGTCCGTCCTGGAAAGCTGCTTCCCAATCGGCGAAAGCCTCTTTTCCAATCTGCTGCAAGTCTCCTACTGTTGGCAGACCATCTTCCCTGCACAAAATAATTTTATTTATTCTTACTTCGGGCCCGCCTCCGAAAGCATTAACCGGCATTCGCTGGAGAAATTCGTCGTAAAGATTATCAACTTCCTTGTGCCAACGCCAAAAGAACGCGTGACGGCAAGCTGTTGCCGGATCTCCCATAAGCTCATCCTCTACAGTTGAGGTTGCAACAGACAAATTCACAACAGCCCCATGCCCTGATCCGTGAAAATTATTTTCTCGTTGGGAATCATTCAAATTTTCCGGCTCATTTGACGCTCTCCATTCCGTATCATTGCCAAGCAGATCTACCGCTTTTTTCGGATTGTTGAGATAAAGCTCGAATTTGCCTTTTATGCCTGTGCGGCCATTTTTCAGCTTGGTAACATCTTCTACTGCAAGTTTTCTGTTCCCGCTCGAAGGAAGGCCCGGATCATACGGATCAACTGGCCCCTCATATTGACTAAAGGCTTCTACACGTAAAAGATTGACTGACAATCTTTCCGCATCATATCGGGCTAGCATTTGCCGATGCATATATAAGAACATTTCTCCGCCGCGATCCACAATCTTACGGCGATCATAGACAACATGCCAATGAATATGATGCTCATTGAGTAATATATCCTCGCGAAATTGCTTAATATCAGGCTCGCCTGTACTCACAGCAGCTTCAAATGAAATGGCCCCTCCGGCACCCCGCATTTCGAGTAGAATTTGATTTTCCACATTTAGCTTAATAAAGTCAGGATATTGTTTTTCTAATGCTGGAAGCTCGAGTCCGCGCACATCAGGATGGTGAACTAAAAACAATCTCATGCCATACTGCGCAGCCAAAACATCTTTACTTGCTGTATCCTGCGCAAACGCTGCTACGATTTGTGCAAGCCCACTTTCATGATCACTCGCAACTGCCAAAATATGCTCATATTTTCGGGCAAAATCGCCCGCCACTTCCAACTGTTCATTATCAAATGGCGAAAATGGATGGATGGCCCCTAATTCTCTTCGAGCTATGTTTGACGGGGCAATCCTTTCAACTCCTAAAGAAAAAGGTTCCGATTCCAAATTTTCAATTTCAGCATGAAGGGGATTTACAAACAACTCCTCAAGCTTGCGATTTAATTCCTTTACGTTGATGTCTGACACAGGCACACTCTCCTTACAATACTTATTGCATTTTTATTTAATCCTATTTTTTCGAAGAGTTTTAAAATTTATACATTTTTATATTTATGGGAAAATAAAGAAAATAATCATTTCCTCCTCATGCTTACTGCGTTCATAGAATCAGTAAAATGAAAACAAAAAAAGCCGCTGTCCAGATCATGGACAGCGGCTTCATCCTTTGACTAAAAGACACAAACTATTTAATTAGATAACGCCAGTAAGCTATGAATGCGCGCTCCGCTATGATTGCCATCCAATCGCAGAGCGGCGCCAAACTGCTCCGCCGCCTGTTTACGCTCCCCAAGCCCAAGAAGGCCTAATCCCATCATATAACGGCAATGAATTTCGTTGCGTTTGCTCAGATCATCCTCGAAAACGAGGAAATCTGGCAGCGAAACGGCAAAATAATCAAATTCAACCCGGTCGAAAATATGCTTTTCCGCATAATCGAGCAGCTTATGGAAGCGTCGATTTGCCTCCGGGTCGTTGCCCAGCTTTAACCACGACAACCCTTGATAAAAAATCATATCTGGCGGCTGGTCATTGTAATACAGCGCGCTAGCAGGCTCCTCCAGCCCTTGAGAAGCCTGCTTAAAGCAATCTTCCGCTCTAAGCGGATCATTCAGCGCTTCATACGCACAGCCTAAATAATAATAAATATTGTTTTCCTGTGCGCCATGCAGCTTGCCTTCCCCATAATGCTCCGGATAGACGAGCGCCATGTTCAGCAATTGTATCGCATGGGACGCATTCCCCTGCTGGAGCGCCTGTTTGGCGAGTTCAACATGCGTGAACACATGCTGTCCCGTCACTTTTCCTTCCCCGCCCTCCCAAGGATGGAACTGGCGTGAAGCGAGCGCAGCTACTGCTTGACCATGCTGCCCTGTCGCATTGAGCAGCGTGACATATTCGATGTACAGGTCGTCGCGGAGCTCGACAAGCGTCCGCTGCTGTTCCAGCTTGGCGAGCCGCTGCTGAGCAGGATGCCCTAGCTTTTTATATAGCTGATCCAGCTCATAGCAGACGCGGGCGTCGGTCTGATCGAGTGTGAAAGCCTGCTCGAGTGCTTCAAGCGCAGCCGCCTCGTCGCCACGTTTATTGTAGTAGGCGAGTGCTAAGTTGCGATGGACGGTAGCAAAATTAGGTTCTGCTGCGCGCGATGCTTCCCAATGGGCAATCGCATCGCAATGCCGTTTCTTGTCATACAATAAATTGCCCAAATAATAATGCGCCTTCGCATCGTGCGGATTGGCCGCAATCGCTTGCTCCAGCACGATCAGCTCAAACAAGCTGTTCGGGAAGCAATAATGGGGAGCAGCAGCTTCCGCAGCTTGGCGCGAGGCAGCCGCGGCTTCCGTGTGGCCTGACTGCTCATACGCATAAGCAAGCGTATAATGCAGCATCGGGTAGACCGCTGCCGCGCCATCTGCTGCTGCAACCTCTAGTGAAGACACGATGCACGCAAGCACCGCAATCGCTTCCTCATGCAGCCCGCTGCCGATATAGTCGGCAGCTAAATTCAAATAATTGTGCGCATCGCCGCGCATAAGCCGCTGCAGCTCGGCGCGCGCCTGATCCGCCAGCTGCTGCTGCCCCCCAGCAGCCAGCGCCAAGCAGCGCTCGTTGGCCGATCCGAAATCGGCCACATCGAGCCCGAGCGTTTCCGCCGCGAAGGCTATCGCCTCATCGCTGCGTCCAAGCTTGCGCAGCAGCGCCGCCTTCAAATGGCGCGCTTTATAATTGCGAGCGTTCCGCACGATGGAACGCTCCACCAGCTCCAGCGCATCCGCAAGCGCGCCTTCCGCGCAAGCGATCTGCGCCAGCGAGAAGTAGCTGGCATCCTGCCAAGCCGCTGACCATGTTGCCTTGTAGAAAGCAGCGAACGCTTCTTCGCGCTTCCCCTGATGCTTCAAGGCAACACCAAGCTGATAAAGCGCCTCGCTGTCATACGGATTCGGGTTGCGCGACGTCAGCGACTTAATGGCGGTGCGGAAATACCCTTCCGCCTGCTGAAATTTCCCCTGCCGCAGCAGCAGCGTGCCATAGGCGACATTAATCCGGCTATCGCTGGCATCGCGCTTTAGCCCTTCCAGATAATACGCCTCCGGCTCAAAGGTCGCGTGGCGATATTGCTCCAAATGAAGCCCCGCCAAATACAGCTGCTCATTGGTTTTGAGCGCAGCAGGCGCTTCAAGCGGCTTAGCCGCATCGGGTATTTGCTCAAGCGAAGGCTTGGCAGGCTGGTAAGAAATGAGCAGCTTCCCTGCCGAATCACGGACCGACAGCAACAAATCAAAAGCCTGATCCGCTTCATCCCATGTGACGATCGACTTGAATATGTCGTTCGGTGACAGCTTCACCTTCTCTTGAATATAGCTGCGTCCCCGTCCACGCAGCTCGATCTGGGCATCCTCGAACACAGCTGTTGCATAAACGTAAACGACAGCTTCCCGCGCCTCTTCATCGACCTCCAAATTAACAGCGGCATCGATGGACGCATTTTTGACGACCCCAATATTTTTGTAGGGCATAAAATATTGCTTGAACGCCTTCTCCTCATACGGCTGAAGCCAGGTGAAATCCGGCTGATTGTCCGTATATACGCCCGTCATCAGCTCAATATAAGGCCCGTCCTCATCGGTCAGATTGCGATCCCAGGCGATGCCGAACTCGCCATTTCCCCATGTCCACTGCTTTTTGCCGGGGGAAATATGATGGTTCGCCACATGCAGCAGCCCCGCCTGCACCCCATGGTCATAGCCTCCAACAAAATTATAGTCGGATTTGTAAGCCATATAAGAGGTTGGCACAGGAATGTTGCGATAGCGGGAAATATCAACGCCGGCGGAATAATCCATTTTATAATACGTGCCTGTCGCTATTGGAAACCGGCTTACGTCCCGCTTGCCGTGGTCGAACACCGCTGTGATGTCAGGAGGAAATACCGACTGCGTATGCTCATTAACCGCTACGGCCGGATTGGCCCACCATAAAAAAGTTTGCGGCTGAGGCGTACGGTTGTAAAGCTGGGCGGAAATTTCCAAATACGCCTTGCCTGGATAGAGCGTAAAGCCAGCCGTTACCTTCGTTCCATACATGCGGTCAATTTCGCTGACCCACACCGTAGCGCTGCCGTCTTTATTTTCAGCCAGACGATATTCTACAGGCCCATAGGTGTTTGGACGATGATGCTGCGGCCAGTTGAATTCAATGCCCCCGGAAATCCAAGGTCCCGCGAGCCCCACCAGCGCAGGCTTGATCACCTTGTTGTAATAAACGAAATCATAGTCATTCGTCTTATCCAGCGCCCGATAAATGCGGCCGCCCAGCTCTGGCATCATTTCGATACGCACATATTCATTTTCGAGAACGACGAGCTTGTAGGGCTGAAGCTGCTTTTCATTTTCGATTTTATCAATTACGGGATGCGGGTACACCCGGCCCGAGCTGCCCTGATATACTCTTTTTTCTAGAAACATCGGATTTCGCTCTGGTTTGCCTACGCCATATGTCGGTATGGAAACCGTCTCTTCCCAAATCTTCACTTGCTGCTCCAACGTGATTCCTCCCTAGCTTTAATGCTTTAACTTTAGCGTCTGGGAGCAGGAGATCCAATTCACGATACACTTGTTCTAATGGACTATATTCTGATTTCAATAGACACCGATAGAACTGACTTTCGCGCCAGCTCTTCACCTCCATCTAGGCAGCTGCATACACTGCTGGAAAAACTAAGATTCTGAAAGGCAGGCCGATCATGAGTACAGAATATGTAGACCTCACATCACCCGCATTAAATTTGTTTTACGATGTCAATTGCGCCCCCTTGTTCCATAAGGACTCCTGCAATTACTTAAACCAATTAACTGCACATGAATTGCCTGTGCTAAGAAGCACGTCGTTTTTCGATGCGCATATGACCAAAAATCATATTGTTGAGCCCCATTGGCATCCCAATACGACGGAGCTTGTATTCGTCACGCATGGTGAAATTGTCGTTTCGATTTTGAATCCTTTCACAAAGCAGCTGCTTACTTACCGGGTGTGCGATCACCAGGCCGTATACATTCCAATGGGCTGGTGGCACTGGATTATTGCGTGCAGCGAGTATACGCATTTTATTACGATTTTTGATGACCGCTGTCCACAAACGGTATTTGGCTCTGACGTGCTGCGCATTACCCCGAAGGAAGTATTCCAGCTCGCCTATTGCGTTAATGCCGGACAGCTCGCCCATGTGCTGTCGCCGATTCAAAATACGACCATTATCGGACCGGCCTGCGTCAATACCCAAGCTGGCGCGAGCGGATACGGAGGCTACGGCCACGGATCAGCCCAAGGCGTACAATGGCGAATTGGCAACCCGCCGCCGCAAGCTTTGGATGAAGAGGAAGAACAGGAGCAGGAGCTGCAAAGGTAACAGCAGCTTCCTGTCCCCGCAAACCTAGCAAAACACCAAAAAGGCACACAAGCTTCACCTTATTAGGTGCAAGCATGCGTGCCATTTGTATTGTCACAAAGCCCCAAAACAATTAAAGCTTGTAATTAGGAAGGATTTTTGTATAATTCGAGGGATAAGCTGCCCCTATATCCAATCTTTTTTTTAAAATCATTTTTAAAAAAATCATTCTTTCCAAAATCATTCATTGTGAAATGGAGTTCATTACATGTTAATTGAAACAGAGCGGTTGCGTATTCGCGCTTTTAAATCCGACGATTGGAAGGCTGTGTGGGCCTATACCTGCGATCCTGCTGTTATGACTTACATACCCGGAGGCGTGCAAACAGAAGAAGGCGCTAAACAGTTCGTTCTAGATAATATCGGAGACCAGACGCAAAATTACGCTGTACTGTTGAAAAACGGCGAACCGCTTATTGGGCATCTTGTGTTCCATAACTATTTTGGAAATCATACCTATGAAATTGGCTGGGTATTCAGCCCGCATTATCGCAATCAAGGCTATGCCTCGGAAGCCGCACGCTCCATGCTGAAATATGGGTTTGAGGAGCTGCAGCTGCACCGAATAATTGCCACCTGCCAACCCGAGAACATTCCCTCCTACCGTGTGATGGAGAAAATAGGCATGCGCAGAGAAGGCTTTTTCAAAAAATGCATTCCTAATGGCGCCCATGCTTGGTGGGATGAGTATTACTACGCTATTTTGCATGAAGAATGGCTCAGCCTCACTTGCTAATCAACAGCGACAGCAGCCCAGCCGCAATAAGCGGACCGACTGGAACACCTTTAAAAAAAGCAACGCCCATGATCGTCCCGATAATAAGCCCGGTCACGATCGTCGGCTGGCTGGACATGAGATGAAAGCCGCGCCCGCCCAAATAAGCAACCAGCACGCCGACGACGATGGCCGCTATCGATTTCCAATGGAGAAACGATTCATAGACCGATTTCATACTGATCGTCCCGCTTGCCAGCGGCGCGAGAATACCAATCGTCAATATGATGATGCCCAAAGTCAGGCCGTGTTTCTCGATCCACGGGAAAGCCTGATGCACATTCGTTACCCGGAGAAGCAGCAGAAATACGGCAGCGATGGTGATGGAGTTGTTTTTGCTCAATATGCCCAGAAGGGCGAAAAAAAGCAGCAGGACAGACGGCGTGTCGATTTGCGGCATTTGCTGAATCCCCTTTCTCTTAATAAGCAATAGTTTGTCATTCTCCAGGCTCCATTACTCCTTGCAAGGATTAGCGTCTTCGATTGCGACGTTTGTTCCATTCCAACAGCTCCATACAGCCGATAAACAACGCGAATAAAATGAACAATGGAATCGTCTTGCCGAACTCCATTAATTTGAACAGAGGAGCGACAATAGCGGTTGTCCCCACAATAATTAGTCCCAGCACCGAAAGGCGCCATCCCGTAAACATAAACGAACTTCCTCCCAATCCTTTAGCAAAATGACCAAAGAGCCTGCCCACGGCAAGCTCTCTCGTCCTGTACGGCTATGCAGCTAGCCTTGAATAATCGCAACGGCAAGAATGGCCCAGCCGATCAAAAAACAAAGTCCGCCTAGCGGAGTAATCGCACCCAGCTTCTTCACACCGCTGAGGCTAAGGGAGTAAAGGCTGCCGCTGAACAAAATAATGCCGGCAAAGAGAAACCAGCCTGCGGTTACGACGAGCCCACTCGTCAATACCCCGCCCGCTAAAATGCCGGCAAGCAGCAAGCCAAGCGCGTGGGCAATCTGGTATTGCACCCCCGTCTGAAAAATAGCCAGCATGTCGGCGGAAAGCTTCTTCTTCAAAGCATGCGCGCCGAATGCGCCGAGCATTACCGATAAAAACATATTGATGCTGCCAAGCAGCAATAAAGTCGTCATTTTGCCCTCCCGCATCTTCCTATTATTCACTATAGCTTTGACTATTGTATCATTATTACTAGTAACAACCTAGATTAAATATTATGCGCAGGCGACTGGCATGGCCACGTATAAGCGAGCAGCTCAAAGCCTCGCTTCGCCAAAATCGGACGGCTCATTGGACTTGCATCCACCGTCATCAAACGAAAGCCCGCCTGCCAGGCAGTCTGTGCCCGAACAGCCAACAGCGCTGAATAATGCCCTTTGCCGCGGTATTCCGCAAGCGTAGATCCGCCCCAAATGCTTGCGAAGGACGTTCCTTCGTGCAAATACATCCAGGCGGTACTGACCATTTGGTCTCCGTCATAAGCTGCGTAGATGTGCAGTCCGATTTGCTTATCCTGCAAATCCTGCTTTAATCGCTCGCCATGCTCGGCATGCGGCACGCCCCACACCGCTTCTTCCAGCGCGACCAATGCATCAATGCCCGCTGCATCCGTGACAGGGCGAATCGAAGGCGGAATTTCATACTGAAGCAGTTCATGTCCATCAGCAAGCTGAATGACCATCATGGCCTCTTCTTCGCCGATGTCGAAGCCATGCGCCAGCAACCGTTCTTTGAGATTACTAGGCTTGTCATCGCTATACACCTTCCACTCAAACGATTGCCCCAGCTCGCGGAAATACGCCAATTGCTCTGCAATGGCTTCATCAACGTTATTTTCGTTCAAATCTGTATACAGGACGAAGCCGCCTTCGCTCTCATTTTCCAGCGCGATTTGCCGGATGACTGCGCCTTTCTGCTCGCGACGATAGCCCGGAAACGTAATATCGATTCGCTGCTCCTTCGTGAATAAAGCTATTAGCTGCTCTTGGTTCATCGTCCGCTCCTTCTTCTTGCCTTGTCTTCAAGCCATCATTTTTCAAAATCAATGACATCATGCTTTATATATATCGTCTTGCGTTGTTTTCCTTCTTGGCCCAGCCGAATGTTGAATGAATCTGTTTTGGCAAGCGCCGCATATTGCGGCTCGCTAATGGCCCTTGGAATGGCGCTGCGGATTAGCCCGACCGCAAACTGATGAAATAAAACCAGCTCTCCCCGCATCATATCCTCAATATCGCCGCCCAATATTTCCCCCCCATAAGCTTTGCGCTGCTCGTTCAAATTCGTCATCAGCTCCGGAACGAACTGATACAGCCAGGCGGTATTATAGTTCTCGAAATAAGGCTCCGAATCATCGTATCCTTGCTCGCCATAGGCCTCTACCCGATAGGCAAATAATTCGTCCGCGTTGGAAGATGCCTGCAAGCTATATTCAATAATGCTAATGGCTCCAATCAGCCGCTCCTGCTGCCTGGCATAAAGCCGATGGCATAACTGGCGAAAAGAAGACAAAAACAGCTCAATCAGCTGTTCTTGATGGATGTGGTAATAACGATTTTCCTGAAACACCGTTTGCTCAAGAGCAGGTATAAAACAGTTTTTATAAAAATGACGGAGCATCCGCGCTTTCCGGGTATCCTTCCGCTCTCGCCGCCTGCACGACTCTTCTCGTCCAAACCCTGTTAGCCTGATCCACTTGAAAGCTGCCCCCTCGGCATCTTTGCTGCTGTGGCCTGTACCGCTCAAAGCCTTCCCTCCTCCAACCATTATCCCATGCGCGCATGCATATCGCTTTTATATATGTACACGGCGCAGCCCGTCTTAAATGACATCGTATTTATCTTTTATTTATATCGGTGGGAAATGTTGGATTGTTAAGAGGATATTTCAACAGATGCCAAGAAACCTTGTGTGGCGCAAAAATATAGCAGCTGGCGAAATGGTTAATTTTTCTCGATTGAAGCTTGCAAATGATGATTAATCCGCAGCAGCAGCGAAATCATCAGCTCGTACTCCTCTGCGGAAATAACCTTCTTCACTTCATCGTTTACCGACTCATTAATAGCGGTTGTTTCATTAATAAGCTGCCGTCCCTTGTCCGTAATATAAACAGCAAAGCTGCGGCGATCCTGAACGCCAGGCCGCTTATGAATCAGCTGCTCCTTCTCCAAATGGTCGATAATCCGGGTAACGGTTGGATTTTCCTTGCTTGTCCGCAAAGCAATTTCCTTCTGAATCAAGCCATCCGACTTGCTAATTTGAATGAGTACCGACCACTGCTCTGGCGTAATCGCATATTCTCTCAACCGTTGCTGAAATAAATTAGTCAGCTTGCGATAGGTCATTCCCATTGTAAAACCTATCGATTGCTCAAGTCCCTGATAGGGCATAATCCTGTCCTCCCACTCTAAAATAACTCCAGCTGCTCTACCGCTGGCGGCTCTGGCTCATTTCGAACAAAATAAGGCCCCTCCCCATCGGGGCAGTTCATTCCAAGCAGGTCCATCAGTTCTTTGGCATTATCAGCCGCGTCCCCGCCGGAGTTATTGTTAAAAATAATGCAAATATGCTTGCTCTGCTGCTGCAGCTCCTTGATGTTGTCTGCCCATTCTCGCAGCTCTACGCTGTTATAGCGATACAAATAACGAACCTCGCGCCAATTCGGCGCTCCGCTCTGATTCCAGCCAGCTGCATTTCGGCCATGCAGCCTAACCAGCGTCAGCTCCTGATCGGTCGCTTGCAGCACGGTCGGCACCGAGCCGACACCCGCCTGCGGCTCATCGCACACGCTGTGGATCCAGCCCTCGCGCTCCATAAACGCCAGCGTCTTCGCCCGAAACTCCGGCATAAACCAGCTCTGATGGCGGAACTCCAAAGCGCAGCGAATGCTGCCCATTCTGAGCTTCGTCTCGCGAAGCAGCCGGACATTGTCCTGCGTGCAATCAAACCATGGCGGATATTGAAAAAGCACAGCAGTCAGCCGCCCAGCCTCCATAACCGGCTCAATGGATTCGCGAAAAGCGGCGAACATCTGGCCCGTGTCATTTAATGCCGCAGCTGCTGCTGCCTCACCGCGCTGATGCCCCGTCATGCCCTGATACGCTTTTATCATAAAATGGAGCGAGTCCGGCGTTTCCGCTACCCATTTGGCGAACCGTTCCCGAGATTGAATCGCATAGAAGGAGCTGTCTACTTCGACGACGGGAAAATATTTGGCATATTGGCCCAGCCTGTCCTTCGCCTTTGAACCGGGAATATAAAGCGAATCATGGTCACCCCAGCCTGTAAGTCCGATTTGAACAGCCATCATTCGGCTCCTTTCTTATGCCCTTGGCATGTTATAGGTCTGATGAAGATGTCTTTTTTATGATAAAGCAACTGTAGTTGCTTTGACAACTTTTGCACGTATTCACAAGATAATGGGCTGCGCAATGCCCTTCCTTTATCTTCATTCAGGTCCCCATAACAAAGAGAAACCACAAACGTCTTGAGACAAGACGATCGGGTTTCTCGTCAATCTGAAAGCCTGATTATTCATGCTTCCCGTTAAGCAGACAGGTTTAATGAATAAACCGACTGCTTAACAAGGAGCATCTCATGAATAGGGTTGACCTTTTTTACGGGTCACCTTTAAACAGTGAAATTTTCAAGTATAGTTTTTATAAGTAAGGCGTTGGTTGAAGCATAATCTCTTTCCAGCATCTGCTCATGTTTGCCGTTTCCTAAATAAATGTGCAGTTGCCCCGTTGTTAAAGCGCTCCAGGATTTCCTTCTCCATTCCTCTTCTCCTATGGGATCTGCTGATTGGATCAGATGAATTTCAGCCTGAACTTCTCCATTTGTTTGCATCCCATCAATCCATGCTGTGTAAGCTAGGATGTTTTGTTTAACTTTTTCTGCCGTCTCCCCGGGAACATGGCGAATGAACATCGAAATCTCTTCTTTGAGCGTCTCCAGATACGCTTCTTGCTGCATATTAGATGAAGACATTTCTCTCGGATAGGCGTCAAACATAAGGATAGCTGCTACTATTCGACCCTGTTCCTCCAGTCGCTTGGCTACTTCAAATGCAAGGTTGCCTCCGGCAGAGTAGCCCAGCAAATAAATGGGGTCCTGAGGCTGCAATTTTTGAACATGTTGTGCAAAGTATTCCGTTGTATCGTCGCAAACGATGAAATCATAGGCATATATAGATGCCGTATCCTGCAACGATTGCGCCATCATCGTGAACACTTGCCCATAGCCTACGATAGGCGGGAAGCAATGCAAAGTTAAGCCGTTGCCTTTGCTGCTGTTCCATACAGATACCCCTGTACCTTGCTGCTCTGTAGAATCATCAAAGTGGTTTCGGCTTCCCAGCTGCTCGGCAAGCTCCATGACCGTCGGGTAAGTGAAGGCGGTGCTAAACGATATTTCCACATCCAGCCTGCTGCGAGCTTCTCCGATCATATGAAGCAGCTTCAAAGAATGTCCGCCTGCATCGAAGAAATTATCGTGAATGCCAACCCGTTCTATACCCAGAACCTCCTGCCAGATGTCAGCAAGCGCTTGTTCCAACGGATTCCTTGGCGCAGTGTAATTGGCTTGAAGCGGCTCATTTTGCTGCAAAAGAGATAATCGTCT
Source organism: Paenibacillus liaoningensis (assembly GCF_059609455.1). NCBI lineage: Bacteria > Bacillati > Bacillota > Bacilli > Caryophanales > Paenibacillaceae > Paenibacillus > Paenibacillus liaoningensis. The sequence goes on along the minus strand of NZ_JCAALU010000034.1, from coordinate 5,335 downwards.
GCGATCGACTTTGCCATTAGCTGTAAGCGGCAATTTATCCAGTTGCACGAAGCGGTTGGGAATCATATAGGCTGGGAGCTTCTGCAATAATGCTCTCCGCAGTTCCCCGGCCGTAAGCTCGCTATCCGCTACGTAATAGGCATATAGCTGCTTCTCTTTCGCGTCGTTTTCGCGAGCGATGGCCGCGGCTTCCTTCACCGCCTCTACTTTCATCAGTTGCGCCTCTACTTCGCCGAGCTCAATACGGAAGCCGCGTATTTTTACTTGGTCATCTGCGCGGCCTAAATATTCCAAGTTTCCGTTTGACAGCATTTTGGCCAAGTCCCCTGTACGGTACATCCGCTTCCCAGGAACGAATGGGTGGTCAACGAACTTCTCCGCGGTCAAGTCGGGACGACGGAAGTACCCACGCGCAACTCCATCTCCAACGATGTATATTTCTCCTGGTACTCCAATCGGCACTTGCTTACGCTCAGCATCAAGCAAATAAATGCTGACATTCGCCGCCGGAACCCCAATGGGAACGGAACCGCTCGTATCCGTTTCCGGATCGTAACGATAAATCATGCAGCCGACAACGGTTTCTGTTGGTCCATATTCATTGAATATCGTAATATCTCCGCCAAACTTGTCATGGATGCTTCTCGCTATATCCGTGCCAAGATTGTCACCTCCGACAATTAGCTTACGGATATTTGAGCCGGTCCTTATATTCATTTCTTTGATTATACTTAAATGGGCCGGTGTCAGTTTGATAATGTTCACTTGGTTATCTGTTACGATCCGCTCGATTATTAGCGCCTTGTCTTCTCCACTGTAAATGCGAATAAGATTGCCTGTAAGCAGCGGCGTGAATATGGATGTTACCGTCAGGTCGAAGGAAATGGATGAGTACAGCGGAAAATCAAGCTTTTCCCCAGCCACATATACCTCTTGTGCCCACCACAAGTAATTCGTCAGCCCTTGGTGGGTAATCATCGCGCCCTTCGGATTTCCCGTCGTTCCCGATGTATAGATCACATAAGCAAGATCATGCGCGCCAGATATCGGCTCTATATTCGACTCTTCCTCGCTAAAGACCTCCGGATCATTCAGATTGATAAGCTTTCCTTCAAAATGTACGTGATTCAGCAAATGCTGCTGCACTAGCAGCACCTCCGAGCCAGCGTCCTCCAGCATGTAACGGATGCGTTCCTCAGGATACTCCGGATCTATTGGCACGTAAGCCCCACCAGCTTTTAGCACGGCCAGTATGCCTATAATCATTTCCACGGATCGATCCGCCAGTATGCCAATCAAATGATCCGGTCGCACGCCGGATGCTCGCAGCGTCCTTGCCAAGCGATTGGAACGGGCGTTTAGCTCGCCATACGTCACTTGCTCTTCATCATGAACGATGGCTACCGCTTCCGGTGTTTTTTCCGCCTGCTGCTCAAACAAATGGTAGACTGTTTTTTCGCTTGGGTATTCCGATGCTGTCGCATTGAATGCTGCAAGCTGTGTGTGCTCCTCCGCTGTTAGAATCTCTAACGACGCTAGCCTTGCATGCGGATTTGCCGTAACGGATACAACTAGCTGCTCGAATTGCTTCGCCATCCGGAGCACAGTCTCTCGCTTGAATAAACCAGAAGCATATTCGATGCTGCACGAGATACCATTTTCCATTTCCTCTAACTGGAAGGTTAAGTCAAACTTCGCCGCGGTATGTTCATTTGCATATGGCTGAATCTGCAAGCCGTGCATTTGTAAATCTCTTTGTTCCATATTTTGCAAAACAAACATCGTATCAAAAATCGGGTTGCGGCTCATGTCCCTGCTGACCTGCACCTTCTCCACCAGTTCCTCAAATGGGTAGCCTTGATGCTCGTAAGCGCCTAGCATCGCTTCCTTGATTTCTTCCAGGTACGATATAAATGTTTTCTCGCGCGCCGGATAGCTGCGAATCGCCAATGTGCCTACAAACATGCCCACCAGCGACTGGAAGTCGCCATGTGTTCTGCCCGCAATTGGCGTACCGACTACAATATCTTCCTGCCCCGAATATTTATGCAGTAAGGTTTTGTATATCGCCAGCAATATCATATACAGCGTTGATCCGCTTTCGGCCGCTATGCGCTGCAAACTTTCACACTGCTCAGCGCCAAGCATAAATGACAGCTCTTCACCCTGGAAGCTTTGCACCGCAGGCCGCACATAATCCGTTGGCATTTCCAGAACCGGTAAATCCCCGCTAAACACATCCAGCCAGTACGCTTCCTCCTGAAGCTGACGCTTCTTCTGCTCCTGAGACTGCTCCCATGCCGCATAGTCTTTGTATTGATTACGCAATGGAGGCAGTTCTTCCCCGGCATACATGCGTGCAAACTCTTCCACCAAAATGCCCATCGAAATACCATCGGAGATAATATGGTGCATATCGAGTATGAACAGATGGCGCTCAGATGCAAGCTCGATGAGTCCGGCGCGCAAGAGCGGCGGCTGCTCCAGATCAAAGGTGCGAACGAATCGCCGCATCACTTCTGCTGTTTCCTCTTCACTTGCCTGGATATATTCCACAGCAAAGCGCACTTCATTGTGCACGCGCTGCACCGATTCACCTTCCGCCATATGGAAGCTCGTCCGCAGCGTCTCGTGCCTTGCAATTAGCTTGTTCAGCGCGGCCTCGAACAGCTTTCGGTCCAGCGTTCCTTCCAGCAGCATGGCTCTCGGCAAATTGTAGCTCAGTCCCGTCCCTTCAAGCTGGTGCAATATATACAGCCTCTTCTGAGCTGAGGAAACGGCATAATACGCTTTTTCTTCGATAGGTTGGATAGCCTGGAACGCCTGTTGTTCCATGTCTGCAATTGCTTTGGAAAGCTGCTCGATGGTCGGGAACCTGAAAATGTGTCTAAGCGGCACATTAATTTGCATTTCTTTATGCAGACGGCTCACCATTGCCGTTGCCCGCAAAGAGTGACCGCCAATCTCAAAGAAGTTGTCGTACACGCCTACACGTTCAAGACCGAGAACGTCTTGCCAAATACGGGCAAGATGTGCTTCGATGTGCGTGCGCGGCGCTGCATATTCGACCGCAGCAGGAATGATTCCTTCTGGCGCTGGCAGCGCCTTGCGGTCGATTTTGCCATTTGGCGTCAGCGGCATGCGTTCGAGTTGCACAAAGTACGTTGGAATCATATACCCCGGCAATTGCTCGGCTAAGTGCCTTCTTAGTTCACCAGCAGCCAGCTCCCGATTGGCTACAACATACGCACAAAGCTGCTGTATTGCGCTGTTATCGGCCTTTGCGACCACAACCGCTTCGCGCACCGAAGCAATTCGGCCAAGCTGTGCTTCTATCTCCCCAAGCTCGATCCGGTACCCGCGAATTTTCACCTGACTGTCCATACGCCCTACGTATTCGAGCGTACCATCCGGCAACCAGCGTGCAAGATCACCAGTCCGGTACATTTTTTGCCCTGGTACAAAAGGATTATCAACAAATCTCTCCGCCGTCAATTCCGGTTGATTCAAATAACCGCGTGCCACACCGTCTCCAGCCGCATACAACTCTCCAATTGCGCCTTGCGGCAGCAGCATGCCTAATGGATCGAGCACATATACTTGCGTATTTCCGATAGGACGGCCAATTGGAATCAAGGCACGATCCATATCCTCCAAACGGATTGTATGGCAAGTTGTAAATGTCGTGTTTTCCGTCGGACCGTACCCATTGATCAAACGCAAGTGCGGATAATGCTCCATCGCTTTCTTCACATGCGCTCTGGATACCACATCGCCTCCGACGAGCAATTGTCTGATTCCTGCCAATCCTTCAAGCTTGTGTTCTACCATAACCGTGAACCATCCTGACGTGAACCAAGCAATCGTAACCTGATGCTTTCGGATCGCTTGCGACCAATCCTCAAGCGATAAAGTGACAGGAGGCAGAAGCGCCAATACTGCTCCATTCAGCAAGCTGCCCCAAATCTCAAACGTCGCGGCATCGAAGGAAATAGTTGATCCCTGCAAGAAAACGTCATTCTCGCAAATATCCATATAATTTGCATGTGTCACAAGTCGAACAACCCCGCGATGCGTGACGCACACTCCTTTGGGTGTTCCTGTCGAGCCGGAAGTATAGTTTACGTACGCCATCTGAGTTGATTCTGTGGCTGATGCCAGATTTGAACCATCCTTGTCATAAGCCTGCTCAGCATCAAGCAGCACAACCATCGCATCCGTAAACACAGGTCTTTGTAAATGGCTCTGGATCAGTACAGTTCTCACATTTGCATCCTGCATCATATAGCGAATGCGCTCTTCCGGATACTCCGGATCAATAGGCACGTAGGCCCCTCCAGCTTTAAGAATCGCCAATATGCCGACAATCATCTCAAAGGAACGCTCTGCTACAATGGCTACCAGTTGTTCCGCTTCAAGTCCCGCCTTCTGCAGTGTCCGTGCCAACCGATTGGCCTTATCGTTTAGCTCGCCGTAAGACCATTGCGACTCTCCAAATAAAATGGCTGGTGCATTCGGCCTTTGTTCCGCTTGGTCCTCAAACAGTTGATGAATGGCCAGCTCTCGCGGATACGCTGCCCTTGTATCATTGAACACGTCTATCAGCCGCGTTCGTTCCTCAACCGTCACCATTTGCAGCATCGCAAGGCTTGCCTGAGGGCGGGCGATCATCTCATCAATCAACCGGACAAAGTGCCCCGCAATCCGCTGTATAGTTTCCGGCTTATACAATGAAGTTGCGTACTCCAAGCTGAAAGCGACCCCAGCCTCACTCTCTATTGCCCGCAAGGTCAAGTCAAATTTCGCTGTCCTTTGTGCGCTGGCATACGGCTTCATTTGGAGCCCATCCAGTTCAAACTGCTTGCTTTCCGTATTTTGCAGGACAAACATCGTGTCAAACACTGCATTACGGCTTAAATCACGATTAACTTGCACATTCTCAAGCAGTTCTTCAAACGGATATTGCTGGTGCTCATAGGCGTTAAGCATCGTTTCCTTGACCTCATTTAAGTAAGCCGATAACACCTTTTCACCCGCTGGATAGCTACGAATGGCCAACGTGCCAACGAACATACCAATCTGCTCTTGCAAGTCGCTGTGCGTTCTGCCCGCAACAGGCGTACCGACGATAATGTCTTCTTGCCCGGAGTATTTATGCAGCAAAATCGTATACGCCGCTAACAGCACCATATACAGCGTAGATCCATGCTGAGCAGCAAGCTCATGCAGCGCATCCCTCTGATGCGAATCGAGCTCAAAGTCAAACGCGGCTCCATCGGACTGTCTTATCGCAGGACGTGCTGCGTCCGTCGGCAGCTCCAGCACGGGCAATTCT
>NZ_JCAALU010000033.1:0-44408 GCF_059609455.1 Paenibacillus liaoningensis | reverse complement strand
GAGTGCAAGCACTCCATCAAGTCCGCTCGACTTGCATGTATTAGGCACGCCGCCAGCGTTCGTCCTGAGCCAGGATCAAACTCTCCATTTAGGATGTCTTTTCTTTCGATCAAGATCGAAGGGGAAAGAGCATTTGGTTTGACTTGCTCATTACTTTTTTTGTATCGCTTTACATTAACTAAGTTAATGTGGCAGTTTCACTCGTTGTTCAGTTTTCAAAGAACAATTTCTCTTACTGTGTTTCTCTGTCCGAACCGTTTATCTCTCGGCCGGAATTAGAATATACCATGGGTTCCTATGTTATTGCAAGTGTTTTTTGAAAAAAGATTTTAATCTTATAACATTTGTTCAAATATATCTTTGTGAAGCCTACCTTGCACTTATAAAATCAGGACACAATGTCTTGTTTAATTCTTAAACTGACATCATAACCACTCCATACAAATTTGATTTAGAAAAATCTAATGAATCTGCTAATGCTTTTAATTTAACCAAATCAACTGCTTAATCCTATTGCCCGCAAATTGAAAGACGTGCTGCTTCCAGTAAATTAGCTTTGTATAGACTTGTATATAAATAGAGAAGAGGGCAGCAAGGGCCCCCTTCTACTCCAAATGCTATTTTACATTTTATAATTCAACACAATGAATGAAATATCCAGAAGGTCAACTGTATTATCGCGGTTAATGTCAGTGCTGCTCGCTTTTACATTTTGCCAGCCGCTTCCTTTAGATTTGCCGAAATACTTCGCTGCAAGCTGCAAATCTGCTAAATCTATTTCCCCATTTCCATTTACATCACCCGCCTCCAGAGGGCCCACATTATATGTCATATCACCGTTAACCTGAGTAGTGGCCTCAACCGCTATATGTCCAGGAACAACAACGCGTATTTTATACTTTCCTTTAGGAACGTGCAGCGTGTAGCCTCCATTAGCTTGCACCTCGGAGATGGCTGCAACAGAGCCATTCGTGTCAATAACTTCTACTACAACTTTATGAACGCCATCTGAGCCATTGTACCAAATGCTGCTGTAATCTACAGCGCTGCCGAAAGCTTCAGCGGCTATCTTGCCAGAAAGGGTATGCTTCTGCTCTCCTGGCGCGCTCGTTACTATTACAGTAGTATTTGTCACAGTTTCATAGACAAACGCTTCTGAATAGCTGTTTAATGCTCTCAAATTGGACAGTTCAAAATCAAATGCACCTACCGTACCGCTTGAAAAATGGAACTTCGCAAAGGTACCTGCACCACTGTATCCGTTAATATCGCCTGCCAATGATACTACATAGTCGGTTCGCGCATGTCCATTTCCGAGGTCAATGGTTTTCTCACTCGTTATAAGCGCTGTGCCCGCATTTTCCTGATCCTGATAATTCGTCAGTGTAACACTTGGTTCAACTGTTCCTTTAAGCAACTTGCTGTCATACGTCAAGCTGAATTGAGCTGCATATAAATCGTTGACCTGTGCAAAATCTATGGAAACGTCAAAAGCTTCCCCCGTTACCACATTTGATTTAGAAGCAACAGCAGATATCTCAGGTGAAGGCACCTCTTCCTCTTCTTGATATTCCACATAATATTTCGGATATTCAAAGCCATTCAACGCGGCATCGTAGATAACAATTTCAAATCCATTCGTTCCGTATTGAATAGGTACCTCAATGCTGAATCGTCCATCTTCAGTAAAGATTCCAGAGTAACTCGCATTGCGAGAATAAGAAATGGCTGCTACCGTAATGCCGGAATAATCGCCCAATATATCAACCAGCAAATCGCTAATCACTCTTCCACGTATAGTACCTATACCATTTGCTACTGTTATAGCTGGATTATTCAATTCGGAAACAGGCTCACTCCAATCAATAATACATTCCGCAAGCTGATTCATCAGCAAGTCTGTCTCTTCCAAACCTATCCGTGGAATAATGACATAGTGGCCTTGACCTAATTCAATGTAATCCGAACCCTTCGTTACCATCCCTGAGAATGTTACTCTATAGCTGCCTGGGCTCGTTCCGTTTGCCTCCTCCATAATTTTGCCTTTCCATGTATAGGTACTACCTTCAACTGTGTACACATCTAGTGAAAAATAAGACAAGTCCGTATTTATTTTATAAGTGACGTCAGCATAATCTTTATTAAAATCCCAATTAGGCGAAAATATATAGGGTGTAAGGTTTAGATCCGAAACCGGATCTAGCTGCAAGGAAGCATTTTGCTTTTCACTGAGATCCATTTGCTTAGAGCTGGATGATAATGTTGCTCGTTCCTTATTAGCTGTGGGTAGCAAGCTTCCTGTCGTCTCTGCCTTTGCTCCCATCACCTCTGCGGGAAACAGGAGCGAAATACTAAACACAAGTACCAGTAATAGGGATAACTGTTTGTTTTTAACGGCTTTACGGTAAAACGATTGCTGCATGAAACCCCTCCTAAAGCGATATCGTAGGACTAAATAGATGAACTGCCCCTATAGCCCCCTTTAAAACCCTACTCCAGACTAAATCATGTATATATTAGGCTGTTCGTCCTTTATTCATAAAAGAAAAACCCGGCATCTTCTATGAAGATTCGGGTTTTTCTGCATTTTCGGCTTATGCAAAATATTAAGCTGCTCGCTTTTTAGCCTTTTGCTTTTTTTACACTTTTCTTAGAAGCTTTCGCTTTCAACATGTAGCTGTGGCCACGGCTTCCGCGACTACTACGACTACCTCGACTTCCACGGCTGCGGCGGCTTTTGTGACAGGAATCTTTAGTCGCATCTACGTCGGAATACTTGTATTCGTACAAATGTTTTTCACATGGAACGCAATGATAGCGGTTTACGACGTTGATTTGATGCACAACCTCAACGATTTGCGGATGAAAGACGTCGTTTACTACCGTTACAGGCGGAACAAATACCCGGACAGTTGGACAAAACGGATCGCAAGACATTCAAGGCATCTCCTTTTCTCATGGTCTACTATAATATCCGAGAATGGGTCAGGCCTTGCTTGTGTTAAAGCCTTGCGAGACAACTATCCCTACTAGCGGTTATCTATTTTTTCCGGGTATAAGTCATGGTTCATCAGGCGGTTTTCCGCCATTTGCTCGTATTTTGTGCCCGGCTTCCCATAATTGCAATAAGGGTCGATAGAAATGCCGCCGCGCGGCGTGAACTTGCCCCAGACCTCAATATAGCGGGGGTCCATCAGCTTGATCAGATCGTTCATAATAATGTTCACACAGTCCTCGTGGAAATCTCCGTGATTGCGGAAGCTGAATAAGTACAGCTTGAGCGACTTGCTTTCTACCATTAACACATCGGGAACATAGGAAATATATATCGTGGCAAAATCCGGCTGACCCGTCATCGGGCAAAGGCTCGTAAACTCCGGGCAGTTAAACTTCACAAAATAATCTCGGTACGGATGCTTGTTGTCAAAGGTCTCCAAAATGTCAGGGGAATATTCGAACGTATAATTCGTTCCCTGATTGCCAAGCAGGCTAATCCCCTGCAGCTCTTCTTCTTTTCTTCCACTCATTCGTTGTTCGCTCCTTCTCTTATCCCTCATTGCAAACCTTCTATTTATAAACCCATCTATCTATGCACAGTGAACAAGCGTAAACGCCTGTCGCCATCCTCTGGCGGCAAAGCTTTCGTTTCGCGTAGAAATATAGAGAATGGATGGAAAGACCATATCCTTTCCTATATTTAAATAAAGCTTTACTCCGCTTGGCTAAACGCCGCGTTTGTTGCCCCACACCCAGGCGTGCAGCTGCGGCAGCACCCTCACCTGATTCATATCGCTGCGCACCATCACGCGCTCGATCAGCCATTCATACCGTTCCACGAGCTTGTCGCGCAGCTTGCCATTGTCGCCTTCGGCAAGGTCATCATTGCCCGCTTGGACGAAAAATAGCGCTCCCGGATACCGCGCGTGGACACTCGCGGCATAAGCCAAATCAGCGTCGTCAAATACGACGACCTTCAGGCTAAAGCTGCGTGCCGCCTCCGACAGCCGGCTTACGATCTGGTCCAGCATGTCCCAGTTGGTCACCATGCCGGAGCTGGGCGGCTTGGGCGACAACGTCAGCTCGTCAATGTCGAGCAGCCAGTCCTGCCACTTGCTGCCCTGCGTTTCCAGCGCAACCTGAATGCCTGCGGCATGCAGCCCCTGCACCAGCTCGCCCGCATGGCGAAGCAGCGCCGGATTGCCGCCGGACAGCGTCACATGCGAGAACGCTTCTCCGCCGACGGCGTGCAGCTCCGACATGACTTCCTCTGCGGTGAGCATGCGGATCTCATCCTTGCCTGTGCCGTCCCAAGTAAAGGCAGAATCGCACCAAGCGCAGCTGTAGTCACAGCCGGCTGTGCGGACAAACATCGTTTTTTGCCCGATAACCATGCCTTCCCCTTGCACAGTCGGCCCGAAAATTTCCATAACCGGGATACGCGCTTCGGCCTGCTTAAGCATCGGGAGCAGCAGCCTTATCTTGAATTTGTGTAGCCGCTAGCGGCTGCTCCGTCTTTTTGGGGCGGTAAATGACGTAGCTTGTTGGGGTTTCGCGCAAAAACACTTGAACACAGCGCGGCTTGTTCGCCAGCTGATCCAAATGATTTTGCGTAATTTCATAGATGGTGCGCGCAACGACTTCCGTTGTCGGAAAATACTCCGCGCTTTGCGCATGGAAATGCTCGTTGTCATCATTTAAATACGTATGGTCAAAACGGTCATGAATAAGCCGCTTAATGAGAGCAAAATTAACAAGAAAGCCGGAAGCATCCAGCTCATCGCCAGCGATCGTCACATTGGCGAAATACGTATGCCCATGAATTTGAGCACATTTGCCCGCCTCGGCGCTAGGAATGCTGTGCGCGGCGGCAAAATGCATGTCTTTGTTCAGCTCATAGCTGAAGGGATGTGTTGCAGAAGGGTAAATTTGCTGAATCACTCGGCCATCTCCTCCTTGCGGGAAGACAAATATTGCCGGAGGCCCTGCGATCTGAGCTTGCATGCCGGGCATTCGCCGCAGCCATCTGCGATGATGCCATTGTAGCAGGTCAGCGTCTTGTTTCTGACGAAATCAAAGGCGCCCAGCTCATCGGCTAGCTGCCACGTTTGCGCTTTATTCAGCCACATTAGAGGGGTCTCAATGACGAACGGGTAGTCCATCGCGAGATTAAGCGTCACATTCGTTGATTTAATAAAGATGTCGCGGCAATCGGGATAGCCGCTGAAATCCGTCTCACATACGCCGGTTACGACCGTATGTGCGCCAATCTGCTTGGCAAGTATCGCTGCGAACGATAGAAACAGCAAATTACGGCCATCTACGAATGTCGTCGGCAGGCCGCCTTCTGTTTGTTCAATGGCAATATCGTCCCTCGTCAGCGCATTTGGCGCCAGCTGATTAAGCAGTGACATATCCAGCACATGATGCTTGACGCCAAGCTCCTCTGCAATTTGTGCAGCAGAGTCTAGCTCCAGCTTGTGGCGCTGTCCATAATTGAACGTCACAGCCTCCACAACGTCATAACGCTTGAGCGCCCAAAATAAACAGGTCGTGCTGTCCTGCCCTCCGCTAAATACGACGACGGCTTTTTTCGCCGCTTGTCCGCCTGATGCTGTTTGATTTTGTGTCACTTCTTGTGCTGCTTGCATTTCTTGTGTTGCTGTCATCTTTCATTCTCCTCTCTTCAATGCCGGCTACAGCCGGAGCATGCAGAGAGATCCTTCGAACATTTTGCCCATAAAACAAGGTGAAACGGATGTCGCCATCCTCTGGCGGCAAAGCTACCGTTTCAAAGATGAAATATAAGAGTGTATATAGGTGAAACTTATACCTTCTTATATTTTAAAAAACGGAATTCATCTTGCCATTCCATTTTCCTTAGTTTTTTATAGAGGGAGTTCGCGAACCTCTCCTGTCGTGATGCGCCGTGTTCGGCGTTCACTCCAGACTTTATATTTTGATACCTCTCGTACTATAGCACAGCTTCGGGCCGCTGAACAAGGGAAGACATTGGACTACAACAAGGAAAACGAGGCTTTTTGTCGAATATATGGGAGACTGGAAATACTTTACCTTCATCATCCAATATAATGCGTGCAACAGGAGGAAGATACGTCAATGGCTTTTAAATTAAATAATGTAAAAGAAAACAAAAACGTCTTCATTCAAGATCAAATGGGCGGATTCAGCATTTTGGAATACAAAGAGGATCTCAGCTCCACGAATGCGATGGAAGCACAAGCGAACTATTTTATGAATCAAAGCAATATGCGCAAAAAACAGCTGATGATTGAGCTCAGCAACAATGAAATTATGATGAGCGCCGGTGCTATGCAGTATATGATCGGAAAAATTGAAATGAATTCCGGCATTAAAGGCGTTGGTGGACTAATGCGAAATTTAGTCGCTGGCGCAGTAACCGGCACGTCCGCCGTCAAACCGGTATACAAAGGGACGGGCACGATTATGCTGGAGCCGACCTATCGCTATTTGTGGCTCATTGACGTGGACAACGACCATATCGTCATCGAGGACGGTCTATTTTTAGCCTGCCACTCGACCCTCGAACTAAGCGTAAGCGCACGCAAGACGCTCTCCTCGGCTGCGCTTGGCGGCGAAGGGCTGTTTAATTTAAGCGTTAGAGGAAAAGGCGTGCTCGCTATAGAAGCGCCGATCCCTTCAGAAGAAGCGGTTGTCGTCGAGCTGCAAAATGATGTGCTTAAAGTAGACGGCAACTTTGCTTTGATGTGGTCGAGCTCCCTTGATTTCACTGTAGAAAAATCAGGAAAATCACTTCTAGGCTCCGCTGCTTCGGGGGAAGGTCTCGTTAACGTATACAGAGGAACGGGTCTGGTATGGCTAGCTCCGCTTACCGACTACAAACCGCTGCCTCAAGCAGGAGCACGACGTTAATCCGATATACACGCAAAAAAGACCGCTCTCCCCTCATAAGGGAGCGCGGTCTTTCGTATGAACGCCTATTAAGAACGCCTATTAGCGGGCAGGCAAGTTCAACTGCCACGATACGCCATATTTATCCTCCAGCCAGCCGAACAACGTGCTGACCGGCGATGGCGACAATGGCATTAATACTTTGCCTTCCTCCGCCAGCTTCGCGAAAACCTCGTTGATTTCCGCCTCGCTGTCGCAATTTACGAATAAGGAAAGCGCGGGAGTAAAGGCATGGGGATGCGAATCGCTGAGCTGATTGTCAATGCACATCACCTGCTGGCCTTTTATCGAGAAAATAGCGTGCAGCACCTTAGGCTTAGCGCCAGGCTCGCTTTGCGGATAATACTTTGCGCTTACAATGTCAGCATCCTCGAACGTGGAAACATATAGCTTCATCGCCTCGTCAGCTTGTCCCGAAAACATCAAAAAGGCAAATACCTTCTGTTCCATTTCTCCTTCACTCCCTCTCCATTTATGCGCTTGCCAGTTTCACTGCTGCGTTCAAAGCAGCAGCGATTTCCCGTTCGATTGCTTCCGCTACAACGTTCGTATGCGGATCATATTCTTGGGCCAAATCTGCATCGGCATAGCCGTCCAAAGCTAGAATCGCCCCAGCGCGTGCCCCGCGCAGCGTGGCAATAATGTAGAGTGCGGCAATTTCCATCTCGACCGCAAGCGCGCCAGCCTGCTTGTACTGCTTATGCGGAATGTCCACCACACCTGTAAAGAAAGCATCCAGCGTGACGGTAATCCCTTTTTTCACGATGCCGCCTTCCGCCACAGCTGCCGCATAAAGGGCGCTGCTTACTTCATGATCGGCAACCGCTGGAAACCCATCCGGCACCAGCTGCCGCGTCAAGCCGTCTGCGCGAACCGCAGCCGTGCTGACAACTAGGCTGCCGCCCGGATAATCGGCCGAATAAGAGCCCGCTGTCCCGACGCGGATCAGCGTCGTAACACCGCCCTTGATCAGCTCCTCAAAGCATACCGCCGCTCCCGGCGAGCCTACACCATGGCTGACTACCGCAAGGCGCACTCCTTTGTAGGTTCCGACGAAGCTGCGGTATTCGCGGCTGAATGCCAGCTCGCGCTTTTCTTCCAAATGCCTTGCAATCGTCTCCGAGCGTTTCGGATCGCCGCAAACGATAGCAATAGCGGGCAAATCTTCTGTATTCACTTGTAAAATCGGCAGCAGCAAGCTAATCCCACTCCTTTTTATGCCATTCATCTTCAGGCAAGTCTATATCTTCTCCCGAGAAACGCTGCTCCTCGAACGGATCAGCGTAATTGTGGAAGCCGTTGCGCTCCCAGAAGCCTGGGCGGTCTTCCGTCATAAATTCAAAGCCGCGAATCCATTTCGCGCTTTTCCAGAAATACAAATGCGGCACCAAGAGGCGCAGCGGCCAGCCATGCTTCGGCGTCAGCTGCTCGCCATCATAGCTATGAGCGAGCAGCACATCCTCCCGCAATAAATCTTCAAGCGGCAAGTTCGTCTCATAATCCTGATCGGCATAAATCATCACATATTTGGCTTCCGGCAACACGCGAAGCAGCGGCAGCAAATCCTTGAATTTGACGCCTTTCCACTCCGTATCCAGCTTCGACCAGCGGGTCACGCAATGAATATCGTTTACTTGCGTCGTTTGCGGCATCGCCATCAGCTGCTCATAGGAAAACACCATTTCCTTCTCTACGGCACCGCTAATTGTCAGCGTCCATTCCGCCATATTATACTCAGGCACTTCATTCTCATGCAAAATCGGAAAACGATCCGTCAGCGCTTGTCCAGGCGGAACCCGGTGGGCGATTTCTGCGGCCACTTCAATATGCCGAACCGGCGCTTTTTTCAAACGTTCAGCTTTACTGATCATGCTCACTTAAACCTCCTTCAATTATGCGGCTTGCAGCAAGGAACCTAGCGCGAGCTTTCGTTCGCCTTGCGCGCTTCCGCCAAATAGCTTTTATCCTTGAAGAAAAACATTGCTATTATCGTTACCACATATGGCAGCATCATCGTAAAATGGACCGGCAGCGCATAGCCCTGCAGCCGGGTGCTGAGCGCATCCATAAAGCCAAACAACAAGCTTGCTCCCGCAACGCCAAGCGGATTAGACTGACCGAGCATCGTCGCAACTAACGCGATAAAGCCGCGGCCAGCCGTCATGCCTTCGGTAAACATCGTAACTTGACCAAGCGACAGCTGCGCTCCGGCAAGCCCGCATAAAACGCCGCACATCAGCACAGCTCCATATTGGATATGCGTCACCTTGATGCCGAGGCTTCTTGCGGCAACCGGATTTTGTCCCGCGGCAAGCAAGCGGAAGCCGGATACGGTTTTAAATAAATAATACTGCAAACAAGCGACGAGAACGATCGATAAATAGACGAGCGGCGAATGGCCGGATACGACATCCCCGACCCAAGGAATATCCTTGATCAGCGGAATATCCCACTTGGGCAGGCCGACCATGCTTTTATCGTAATAAGCGCCTTTGACATCAAAAATCGCCCGCAAGGAAAACGTCGTCAGCCCCAGCGCGAGAAAGTTAAGCGAAATCCCGACGACAATGACGTTCGCCTTCAAATGAATGGCCATATAAGCAAGCAATAAGGAGAACACGAGCACGCAGACGATAGCGAACAATACTGCAAGCCACACGTTGCCCGTCAAATGGTTGCCGACAATCGCCGAGAAGGCGCCAATAAGAATGAGCCCTTCCAAACCGACGTTAAACAGGCCGACCCGCGCGCATAACGCACCGCCGAGCGCTGCAAGCAAAATCGGCGTAATCATGCGGAGTGTCGAAGCGAACAGGGAAACATCAAACAGCTGATCCACCTTAAGCCCCCGCCTTCTTCTTTTTCTTAAAGAACGAATAAGTAAACTTTGCGGAAATAAACAAAATAAGTACGGCCTGAATAATGCTTGATACTTCCAGCGGCACATCGGTATTGCGCTCGACGCCCATGCCGCCAGTTTGCAGCGCAGCCAGCAATATGGCAGCGAGCGCCGTGCCTAGCGGATTCGATCCGGCTAGCAGCGTCGCCATAATGCCTGACCAGGCATACCCCGGAGAGGTAAGTGCGCCATCCAAATAACGGTATTGCGTGCCCAGCACCTCTCCGGCTCCGGCAAGACCAGCAAAACCGCCGCTGACGAACATGCTGTACAGCATCAGCCTTCCGCGATTAACGCCGCCATAGCTTGCGAATAACGGATTTCCGCCCATCATGCGAATTTCATAGCCTTTAACCATATAGCGCATAAACCAGGCAAGCGCTATAGCCCCAATGAGCGCAAACAAAAACCCTGCATGCAGGCTCATCCCTTGAAACAGCTTTGGCAGCCACACGCTTTTATCTACCATAACCGTCTGCGCCATTGCTGCGGAGCCGGATCTGTCCATCAATGGGTAGGAAACGACATAGCCGGCAAATAAGGACGCTATATAATTGAGCAATAAGGTCGTAATCAATAAGTTCATGCGAAACCGGGCATCCAGCCATCCGGCAAAAGCGGACCATAGCCCGCCAGCAATGACGCCGGCCAGCAGCGCTGCGACAAGCTTAAGCCAAGCTGGCCCCGGCAAATAAATCGCGGTCACTGCGGCGCTTAGCGCGCCGAGTACCATTTGTCCTTCGGAGCCCATATTGAAAAAGCCTGCGCGGAAGGCGAGCGCCACTCCAAGCCCTATCAACATAATAGGTGTAGCGCGGCTTAATGTATTGGTGAAAAAATAAAAACTGCCGAAAGCGCCCTTCCACATCTCGGCATATGTCTCGGTTATAGAACCGCCAACAATCGCGATAGCGATGGCGCCCGCTCCGAGACCGACAACGATGGCGAGAAGCGGCTGCATTAACGCCCCCAGTATTCCTTTAAGCTTGTCCACCCGTTTATCCTCCCGCCATTAACAGACTAATTTCTTCTTCCGTAGCCGTTAAGCCCGGCAATTCGCCGACGATTCGGCCTTCATTCATAACGAGCACGCGGTCGGACAGCTTTAGTATTTCCGTCAGCTCAGATGACACGAGCAAAATCGCCCCGCCAGCAGCCCGCCGCTTCAACAGCTCGCCATGAATAATTTCCATCGCGCCGATATCGACGCCACGGGTAGGCTCCGCCGCAATTAAAAATGGTGTTTCCTGGGCAAGCTCGCGAGCCACAATCAGCTTCTGCAAATTGCCTCCCGATAAATACTGCGCCTTCGTATGAATCGAGCCTGTCTTGATGCCAAAACGCTCGACCCAGCCGCTTACGAGCTGGCGAATCGCCGCGCCGCGCAATACGCCTCCGCGCTGATAGCGGCTGGCGTGGCCCATAAGGCCATTTTCCAGCA
The DNA here is from genome assembly GCF_059609455.1 of Paenibacillus liaoningensis. Classification (NCBI taxonomy): domain Bacteria; kingdom Bacillati; phylum Bacillota; class Bacilli; order Caryophanales; family Paenibacillaceae; genus Paenibacillus; species Paenibacillus liaoningensis. Next base: position 33,117 of record NZ_JCAALU010000033.1, on the reverse strand, counting down.
CCGTCGCATCCTTCGCCACGCCCCATTGATAGCGGTCCTCTGGTATATGAGCAAGCCCTTGCTCACGAATACTGCGTACAGACTCGCCCGTAACATCTTTGCCCCGCAGCAGAGTTTTGCCAGAATCGACAGGGGCAAGTCCTGAAATCGCCTGCAGCAGCTCCGATTGCCCATTGCCAGAAATACCGGCGATGCCCACAATTTCTCCAGCGTGAACGCTGAGGCTCACTTGATCAAGCTTCGGCTTCCCATGCTCGTCTTTTATCGTTAGCTGCACCGCTTCCAGCACCTTCTCGCCACTAGCCGGGGCTTCCTTCTGCAAATCCAGCAGCTCGCGGCCAACCATCATCCGGGACAGCTCTTCAATGCTCGTATCCGCAACATTGACCGTACCGCTAAGCTTGCCGTCACGCAGCACCGTAATGCGGTCAGCTACATCCATAATTTCCTGCAGCTTATGGCTGATCAGAATGAAGCTTTTGCCTTGTGCCGCCAGCCGCTTGATCGCAACCAGCAGCTCCTTGACCTCAAGAGGAGTCAGCACTGCCGTCGGCTCATCCAAAATAATGATTTCTGCTCCCTGATGCAGCACCTTCAATATTTCTACACGCTGCTGCAAGCCTAGCGAGCAATCCTCTACCTTTTTCCACGGATCAACCGGCATGCCATAAGAAGCGCCCAATTGCTCTGTTATCAGTGCCGCTTGCTTGCGGTCAAAGCGTGCTGCCTTGGCAGGCTCGCGGCCAATGACGATATTTTCAGAAATAGTGAACGTCGGAAAGAGCATAAAATGCTGGTGCACCATTCCGATTTTACTGCTAATGGCATCCGATGGACTATGAAACGCCACCTGCTTGCCATCTACAACGATGCTGCCAGAAGTCGGCGTCTCCATGCCGTACAAAATGCGCATCAATGTCGTTTTACCAGCGCCATTTTCTCCGACTAGCGCATGAATTTCCCCTTTACGCAGCGAAAAATCCACTTCGCTATTGGCTTTAAGCGCTCCGTAGGATTTTGTAATCTTATTCATTTGCAGCAGCATGCGGGCAGCTCTCCTCTCACAATAAACCAAGGTGAAACGGCCGAAAGCAGTCCTTTGACGGCGCGCGGCGTTTCAGTCCGAGAAATATAGAGAAAGTATGGCGAAATCATATACTTTCCTATATTTCAAAAACAAGCAAACCGGCTGCCCGCTGGCAGCCGGTGCATCTTCTTATTTCGCCGCTGGAAGCTCTACGACGATTTTGCCTGAAATAATATCATCGGCAATGGCTTTCACTTTTGTAATCGTGTCTTCGCCAACAAATGGGCTTAGCGCTGATTTGCTGTCTTGTGTTACGAATGTAAGGCCTACACCTTTTTCCTTCAAGCCGTAGTCAGTCGCTGTAAAGTCGAATTGGTCGTTTGCGAATGCTTTTACCGTTTCATAAGCTACTGCATCTGTACCTTTCAATTGGGAAAGGACGATATGCTCAGGATCAAGCTCCGTACGGTCGATATCTTGACCGGAAGCGTACAGGCCTTTTTCCTTCGCTGCTTCAAATACGCCAAGATCGCCAACAGCCGACATGCCCGCTACGAAATCTGCGCCTTGGGAATATTGCAGCAGCGCAAGCTCCTTGCCTTTTGCCGAATCGTTGAAATTACCTACATAGTTAACCAAGAATTTTGCATCTGGGTTTGTGCTGTTAAGTCCTTGCTCAAAACCATATGTGTATTTCTTAAGCAGTGGTGTATCCATTGCCACTACTGCGCCAACTACATTCGTTTTAGTGGAGAGGCCAGCAGCTGCGCCTAGCAAGTAAGCAGCTTCCTGCTCACGGAATACGACGCTGCGTACGTTCGGCTGATCCACGACTGTATCGATAATCGCGAATGGCTTGTCCGGATTTTCTGGAGCTACTTTATTAAGGGCATCCTCCGCTTGGAAAGTTGCTGTAATAATCAGATCGTAATTGTCAGCTACCGCTGCGCGCAGGTTTTGCTCGAATGCTGCAGGGTCTGTCGACTCAATCGTTTTCACTTCTACATTAAACTCTTCACCGGCTCTTTTGAAGCCTTCATCCATCGATGCGAAAAACGGGTTAACGCCGATTTGCTCAGGAAGCACGAGCGCTACGCGCTTTTGCTTTGCATTTTCAGGAGAAGCTGTTGCTGTTCCAGCATTTGTAGCCGTGCCAGTATTTGTGCCGGTGCTGCTGTTGTTTGTTCCATTCGAGCCGCAAGCCGCCAGTAAAACGACAACCATCAATATTGAAAATGTTAACGCCAGTGTCTTTTTCATCTGTGTACGTTTCTCTCCCTTAAAATAACTAGTATTTTTCTCTTTATCCTAGTAAGCTTATCGGATTTTGTCAATAGCGAATTTTCGACAAAACTCTTGTTTATTCTACATGATTTTCATGAAAGTTAGTTATAAAAATACGATGTTGACACAAAATTGTAACAATGCTAGTATAATCGTACTATTCCGAGTCATTTAATATGATTTGGAAAATATTATCCAATACCGGAGGGAATTTATGAGTACAAAATATCCTGCACTAACCAGATCCTTATTGTCCGCTTCTCTGGCCCTATCCATTGCTTTATCATCCGCTGTTCCTATTTATGCAGCTGCTTCTACTACAACAGCAACAAGCACAGCAACCACTGCTGCTTCATCAGAAGCCAAGCTGTTCCTTAAAGAAAAGTTTGGCATAGCTTTCACCACCAGCACGATTACAAAAGGACAGTTCATTAAAGCGGTAGCTGATGCGCTTAAGCTGGAGCAGCCGGAAGAGCTTCCTGCCTTCACCGATTTGGCTGAGACCAGCCCTTATTATGCTGCAGCAGCTGCCCTACATAAACAAGGCATTCTTACTTCAACAACCGTAAACGCTGAGCAAAAATTGACAGCAGCTTCCGCTTTGTATATCGCGGTTAAAGCAGCGGGATTGCAGGAGCTTGCCCATACATACCCGCAAGCGAAAATAACAGCTGGTCTGAAGAAGCTGAACATTCCGGCTTCCTCACTAGGAACAGCAGCATCGCAGGAGCTTGCCGCAGCCGTTGATACGGGCTTGCTGCCAGCCTCCCAGTACAATGCGATCAAAGGCAAAGGGCTGACGCCGCAGCTTGCCGAAACGCTAATCGTGCAAATTCTTTCCTTTAAAGGGGAATACAAGCACTACATCGGCAGCATCAACGACAGCACGATTTACGCCCAATTGAATGATGCTTTCAAAACGTCCAATATTATTCAAGCACCAGAGCTGCAAACGATTGTAGATACGGCGCTCAAAAATAATTTGGTAACGGGCTACAACTTGAAGGATGCGCGTTTTGACGCCAACTTCACGCCATCGCTATCCCTTACTTATGGACACAGCGACCTCAAGCATGTCATCCAGCTTATCGGACTGCTGCGCAGCGAAGGCATTGACGCCAAAGTTCAGCTTGAGCCAAAAACATCCGCCTACGTCTTCATGAAGGAATGGGGCGAGCCGCCAACAAAGGACACTGAAAACTATAAAGTGGTTCAAATCGAGAATGGCAATTATATTACGTATGCGAAGGAATTCGATATCGCCTTTGAATTCAACAATGCAGCGGATAAAGCCCGCTTCCAGCCTATTATTTTGCAATATGCGAAAAAAGACAAAGCCGATCAGCCGGGCCTGATTTATGGCTCATGGTTCCAGCCTCTTTACTATTCTTCAACCAAGCTTGATGAATACGAGGTCATTACGAACAATAAAATTACGGGCACCGGCTATTATTATGCCCAGTCCTTCTCGCTGAATGACCAGTCGAAAAATATCGTAGAGGGCTTCCGCAAGCTCGATCCAGCTGTCAACATTAAATCCTATACGTTCTGGGTAGACAAGCCATTCCATAACTACTTGAATGGCGAAGGTCTATAAGCATAAGGCCAATCTTCTAGTGATAAAAAGGGATTCCTTCGTGAAAACGAAGCGAATCCCTTTTTTTGATGTGAACGTTGTTGAAAATGATCTGCAAGCAGGCGACAGCCCAGCCTTTCGGCGGGTTTTAAGCGTCGCTGCTGTCCTCGCGCTTGCGCTCCAAATTTTCACTCATTCTCGTGAACATGCTCACCGTAATGTCCATATCCTCCAGCGAAAACCCTTCATACAGCCTGAGCATGAGATCTTCGCGGACGCGCATAATGCCATCAACCAACTGCCGTCCTTCATCCGTTATGGTGAGCAGCACAATACGGCGGTCCTCTTCGCTGCGTTCACGGTCAATATAGCCAAAATTAATTAAACGATCGGCGATACCCGTGACCGCACCGCTCGTAATTTGCAGCAATTCCGCCATAACTGACGCTTTCTGCGGCCCATGCTCGGACAAAAGCAAAACCATCTTTGCATCCGTCATGCCCAGCCCTTTCACATTAAAACGATTCCACTCCGCATGGATTAGCCGTCTGAGCTGGCGAAAAGCCTCATCCATCTCGCGCATTTTTTTTATTCTTTTTTCCGAATTTTCCTGTTTCATCTATATCCCTCACGATACTGGATTTCTTCACGGCCTAATGAAAAATTTTTTTCTAGCCATATGAAAACCACGATAATTATACTTTTCCTACTACTATAGCTTGTTTTTCCTTGATAGCCAAGCCAGAAGCCGTTTAAAGCATATAAGTCCATCAACATTACTAGCCAATGCTTGTCCTCTGTGTTAAACTCAAAGGTATCGACTTTTCATACAGGAGGGAATTTTAATGGCACCTAAGAAGATGCGTTCAGACATGATAAAAAAAGGATTTGACCGTGCACCCCACCGCAGTTTGCTGCGTGCAGCGGGAGTAGCGGAGGAAGATTTCGACAAGCCCTTTATTGCTGTTTGTAATTCCTATATTGATATTGTACCTGGTCACGTTCATTTGCAGGAATTCGGCAAGCTGGTTAAACAAGCGATTCGCGATGCTGGCGGCGTTCCTTTTGAATTCAACACGATTGGCGTTGATGATGGAATCGCTATGGGACACATCGGCATGCGCTACTCGCTGGCGAGCCGCGAAATTATTGCCGACTCCGTAGAAACCGTTGTAAATGCGCACTGGTTCGACGGCATGGTCTGCATTCCAAACTGCGACAAAATTACACCGGGCATGATGATGGGCGCGCTTCGTGTCAACATCCCGACGCTGTTCGTCAGCGGCGGACCGATGAAAGCAGGTAAAACATCCGACGGCCGCTCGATCTCGCTCTCCAGCGTTTTTGAAGGCGTTGGCGCTTACCAAGCAGGCATCATCGATGATAAGGGCTTGCTGGAGCTTGAACAGTTCGGCTGTCCGACTTGCGGCTCATGCTCAGGCATGTTCACAGCCAACTCGATGAACTGTCTTGCTGAAGGCCTTGGCCTCGCGCTTCCAGGCAACGGCACGATTCTTGCCGTAGCACCTGAGCGCAGGGAATTTGTTAAGCAATCGGCTACTCAACTGATGAAGCTGATTGAGCTTGGCATCAAGCCTCGCGATATCGTAACGAAAGATACGATCGATAATGCTTTTGCCCTTGATATGGCAATGGGCGGTTCCACAAATACCGTTCTTCATACGCTGGCACTTGCACATGAAGCAGGCATTGACTACCCAATCGAGCGCATCAATGAAATCGCAGAGCGTGTGCCGCATTTGGCTAAAATCGCTCCGGCTTCCGATTACCACATCGAAGATGTGCATCTTGCTGGCGGCGTTAGTGCTGTACTAAATGAAATGTTCAAAAAAGAAGGCACTCTGCATGGCGATTGCATCACTGTAACGGGCAAGACGCTGCGCGAAAACGTAGAGGGCTGTGAAATTCAAAATACCGACGTTATTCGAACCATTGATAATCCGCATAGTGAGCGTGGCGGACTTGCTGTATTGTTCGGCAACCTTGCTCCAGGCGGCGCAATCATCAAAGTCGGCGCGATCGACAAATCGGTTAACGGCTATCATAAAGGTCCTGCTATTTGCTTTGATTCCCAGGATGAAGCTCTTGCTGGCATCGCTAACGGCAAAGTTAAAGAAGGACATGTTGTCATCATTCGTTATGAAGGACCTAAAGGCGGCCCTGGCATGCCAGAAATGCTCGCTCCTACTTCGCAAATCGCTGGCATGGGCCTTGGCGCTAAAGTCGGTCTCGTAACCGATGGCCGCTTCTCCGGCGCATCCCGCGGCATCAGTATCGGCCACGTTTCACCGGAAGCGGCTGAAGGCGGACCAATCGCTTTCGTACAAGACGGCGATATCGTTGAGCTGGATATGAACAACCGTGGCATGAACGTATTGATCAGCGACGAGGAGTTCGAGAAACGCCGTGCTGCATGGCCGGGCTTCGAACCAAAAATCAAACGCGGTTATCTCGCGCGTTATTCCCACCTCGTTACAAACGCCAGCCGTGGCGGCGTAATGAAAATGTAGTTAAAAGCAAGCAGCGCTTCGGCGCTGCTTTTCTTTTTCCCCTTATATAAATGAATAACGAAAAAGCACGCTTATCCGCATTAACTGCGAACGAGCATGCTTTTTTTGTATGGTCACGCCGATTTGCCGCTTAAAATGAGCTACTCTAGCTGGCCAGCTTGCAATTAGGAGCTCGACGTCTCGCTTTGGCTCAAAACTCCTGCAAGCACCATCGAGCCTCTAGGCTCTACCCCGTTCGCATCCGGCTCCTGCGTAATAGCAATTTGATCATATTCATCCGGATTAAAGGTAAAATAAAGCGCCCCTACCCCTTCATTCGGCAGAAACGTTCCCGCATTAACCGGCTTGCCATCTTTAAGCAGCCAAACCTGGAATGCTTCATCGCCTTGAAGCTTAGGCAGCTGCTCGACCTGAATGATCAAATGCATCCCTTTGCTGTCGACGCTAATCGTCGCCCGCCCCTCGGCTACAATGCCTGCTTCCGCCGGCTTAAGCGAAACGACACCGTTCACCTGTGAAGCAGCAGCTGGACTTTCCGCCGCCGCAATCTGCTGCTGCAGCTGCTCCAGTTGGCTCGATAAATCAGCCGTTTCATTTCTTAGGTGGTTAACCTGCTGCAATAAAAAGCCCGATAGAATAACAAACGAAGCCGCGACACCGGTCATAACACGAACAATCCAACGTTTTCGCAATTGAGCCTGTGATTCCGCTGTATGCTGCTGCGTTTGACCGAGCGACGGTTCATTCTCCGCGACCACTGCTGTTGCCCGCGAAGGGGTAGGGTCTGTCGCTGGCTCAGATTGCAGCACAGCAGCCAGAATACGCTGCTTCATACCGGCTGGGGGTTCTACCGAATCAACTGCAAGGGGCAGACGAGTGATTATAGGCTGCAACTCTTCCAACGTCCTCCTGCATTGCTGGCAATGCGACAAATGATGTTCAAATTGCTGTGCTGCTTTTGCATCGAGGCCACCAATTGCATACATCTCCACGTCATCACAAAGTGAATCATTAGGTTTAATCATTGCCGCACTCCCTCCTTCCATGTATGTTCAAACCGTTTGCGAAGCTGGCGTAGCGCCAGCCTGACTCTGCTTTTAACGGTACCAAGCGGAATTTGATGCTTGTCCGCTACCTCTTGCTGCGTATAGCCCATATAATAGATCCATTCAACAACCTGTTTCTGGTCATCATTCAGCTGTCCAATGGCTTCTTTCATTTTTTCCCCTAGCATGCGGTCCTCAACGACCTGTTCCGTTATAAGCGGATCGACGGTTCGCTCCAGGATCATCTCTCCCTGAACCTGCTGTGGGCGTCTTTCTTGCTTTCTAATCCAATCGATTGCAAGGTTGCGCGCGATTGCAAAAATCCAGGTGCTGATCTTTCCGAATGCCTCCTCGGCTTCAACCCGTGAAGCCGCATTCCATATCCGCACAAACAGCTCTTGCACCACTTCCTCCGACGCCATAGCATCCTTCAACATGCGATAAACGAATGAATAGACGGGACGTTCATAACGATCGTACAACTGCTCAAGCGCGGATGCATCTTGCCTTGCAATCTGTTGAATTAAATATTCATCAGATGTCGGTTCCCCCCATGCTGGGATAGCCTCCTCTATAATTAAGTGGTCGTTACTATACCTACCAACGCAGTCCACCAAACGCACCTTTTTCTCTATTTGAAAACTCCGGCTGCCTGTAAACAGACGCCGGAGCTCAATTATATGGCAGAGGTGCTGCCATCCACAGAAACAGAATCCACTGCTGCAGTTTGCGTCTTATGCAAGTTCGCCTCTTGCCCGGAGCTGACGCGCAGCAGTGCTGCATGCATATTTTGATAAGCTTGCATTTTGCTCATTGGCATGAGCAGCAAACAAGGATCAAGCGCTTTTCTGCGCTGTTTGCTTTTCTTATTTCGTTGTTTCTTCGTCAACACGCGCATGAGCAGCCGCAAATAAATTCGGGTCGTGCGAGCAAATAGACCGTTAGGCAAAGGGAACACCTCAAAGCCAAACCGATCGGCTCCCTGATGAATCATCGTAATGCCATACAGCGCCTTCGCCTCCACTGCCGCTGGATCATGCGCTAATTGGCTGGCAAGCATAGGCAATGCAGCTTCGACTTCTCGCAGCATCCGAATTCCAGCGGCAAGTGGCGTTGCCGCTTCTGCGGCAATGCCAGACAGCTTGCGGTTGTCAAAATGCAGCTCCACAACGCGGTCTCCCTTGTTTAAACGCTGGCCATCTGCAAGCTCAATCGGTTGACCGCTGTAAGCAATCGTACGATAATGGAACGCCGGTGGTGAATCCTCCCCTACCTGCTTAAGCTGAAACAGGAAATGGAATACTCGCTCATACTGCAGCCACAGCGTTATAAGTGATTTTTTCCACCAAGACAGCTGGCGCTCCTTCGCCCGTTCTGTCAGCTTAATCATTTCTTCAATCGCAACAAAACGAAAACCTTGCTTGCGGCCTTCCTGCAAATAAGCTTCAAGGGCGACCAGCATATGAGCAGGAGCCTCGTGATGGGCTCCAGGCGTTTGCCCGCAATCATGGAGCAGCAGCACTTCGCCAGGGCGGAGCTTCTTTAGCATTTTTCGCTTAAGCCGCTCAGCGCCCAGCCTCTTGTTCCAATCGCCGAACATCGACGACCATAATACAATTTGCAAATGTCCAATGCCAGCAAAATCAAACACATTGATAATGCCCCAAGGAGGCCGATAATAATTGGAACGGCTCCCCGTTGCCTCTCGTATTATTTCGCATGTACGCTCGATCTGACGCTTGACGGACCTTGGCCGCATAAACCAATTTGTTCGATGAACAAAATTGTGTATGCCAAGCGTATGACCTTCCTCATGTATTTTGCGTAACAGCTCCGGGTGCGCTTCGCCATGTGCGCCAACAATGAAAAAAGTCGCTTTCGCATCATAGCGAGCCAGCAACTCGAGCAGCTTTGGCGTATAGACAGCATCCGGGCCATCGTCAAAGGTAAGGGCAATTTCCTTCTTTACCAGGCCTTTCTTAAAAACCCGAAATCCGAAAGTACGACTGATAAAAGCAGGGAGGAAAGCGTAGAACGAGAAAAAATAAAGAGTCCAGACAACCAAGTTCTCCATATATGTTTCCCCACCGTTATTAAAATTTTTGCTGCATGGAATCGGCGATAATCCAACAACGATAACTTTAATTGTATCATAAGGCATCAAAAAATAGGCAGCAAAATTAAAATTATAGTACAATCAAAGCGAGATATACGAAATTGGAAAAGAGAGGTTTTCAGTTATGCTACCGTTTTATAAAAAATATTGGCGAACCGCATTCGACATTGCACTAATCGCACTAACGGTTTATTTAATTATGCTTGCCTTTAGTCATTTTTATCGATTGGCTACACCTATCATTTTCTCCTTTGTTATTTTTATGTGCATTGAGCCGCTGGCACGCAGGCTGAACAAGATCGGCATTAAGAAATCCATCGCTTCAGGCATATCGATTTTATTGTTTTCCATTCTTATTCTTTCCGCCTTCTCCGGGCTCGGTTACATTATTTCGAAGCAGGGCTCCGAGTTTCTGGACAAGCTGCCGGAATATGAGACCATTCTCAAGGAACAGGTGGAGCTTCGCACTTCACAGGTGCAAAATAAAATTCAGGCCCTCCCGCCTGAGCTCGTCACGCAAATTACGGAATACATCCAGGGTGCTGCCGAATATGTGCCGAATTTGGTCAAAACGCTGTTTGCCGGAACTGTTGGCTACGTCTCCTCATTTTCCAGCTTTATGTTTAACTTTCTGGTCGGTATTATATTAGCTTATTTCCTTAGTATTGAAATTAATGACTGGAAAAAAACAGCGGCGGATAAAACGCCAAAAACGTTTAAGAAAGCCTTTTTCTTTTTGCGTGAAAATGTATTGAAAGGCATTACCGGCTATCTGAAGGCACAAACCAAGATGATTACGATTACGTTTTTCGTCATCTTCATCGCCCTGCTGCTGCTCGGTGTCAAAAATGCCCTTGTCGTTGCCGTCATCTCCGCTATTTTTGATGTGCTGCCGCTGCTTGGCGTAGGTACAATCTTCATTCCTTGGGTTATTTATTTGTTTATCGTGGGGCACACCTCGCTTGCGGTATGGCTGTCCGTATTGTATCTCGTCGTCGTACTGGCGAGACAACTGTTGGAGCCAAAAATTACAGGAGATACGCTCGGCGTATCTGCATTTACGATGCTGGCGTTTATGATTATTTCGCTCAAGCTGTTCGGCATTGCTGGTGTCATCTTATCGCCCGTGCTCATTATTTTGCTCAAAACCTTATATGACCAAGGCTTCTTCCATCGCTGGATCAGAGCGCCGCAAGGCGAATTCGACAACCAGGTGCCGCCTCCAGATGCTGGAGGCCCAGGCAGCCCGCCAGTTCCTCCAAGCGTTTAAATTCGCTTTACCGCTTCGCTATAATATCCATGACGCCGCGAAACAGCTTCGTCGCCTGATTGCTTGTACCAGGACTTCGGTTCTCAGCAAGCACGGCGACGGCGTATCGCGGCGTATTTGTCGGTCCGTAGCCGATGAACCACTGGTGGACGCGCTCCTTCCCGCTGAGCAGCGTCTGTGCCGTACCGGACTTCCCGGCAACGGGCCATAGACCATCGCGAATAGAGCGGCCCGTTCCACGCTCAGTGACCGCCTTCATCCCTTCCAGCAGCATGCCTGCGGTTCTCGGATGTATCTGCGTCCCTGCCTGCTTGGCCTGCAGGGGCTTCAGCTCCACCATCAGCTGCCCGTTCGCATAACGGATTTCACTCACGATTCGCGGCTCCAGCCGCTGACCGCCATGCAAAATCGTCACGACCAAATTCGCCGCCTGCAGCGGCGTCATCCTGACATCCCGTTGGCCGATACCGCTTTGAGCCATAATGCCCCCGTCTACGTCAAGGGTAGGCTTGTCCTGCAATTGCTGCCAAATGCTCGCAGCAAATAACTGTCCGCCTTCCTCCTCGCCAAGCAGCCGCAAACGCCCGGCAAACGGGCCAAATGCTGATTCGGCATGCCAGCCAGCCGGTGCACCAATGCCAAGCGCCGCCGCGGTCTGATACAGCTCATAGCCGCTCAGCCGCTCAGCAAGCGTTGCAAACACGATGTTGCAGGACTGGGCTAATCCTTCCTCAAGCGTCAAGCTTCCGTGGCCGTCTTGCTTCCAGCACGTTAAACCATATTTTCCATACTTCCCGCTGCATGTGAACACTTCTTTTTCGTCGACAACACCAGCCTCAAGCGCCGCCGCTTCCGTTACGAGCTTAAAAATCGAACCCGGAGCAACCGCTTGGAGCGCATGATTCGACCAATCGGTTGCCTCATTGCGATCCAACTGCTGCGGGTTCATCTGCGGCCGAGATACCATGCTGACGATATCTGCATTTTGCGCATCCAGCACGACGATCGCTCCTGCTTTCAAGCCATTTGCATCCGCATAAAGCTCAAGCTGCTGCTGGAGCTTTAAATCCAGCGTCGTCTTTACCTTCAGTGGATAATATTCGCTATCCGGCTGAAAAACCCGCAGACCCAGCCCCTGCAGCGGATGGCGCTTTCCATCGAGAAAAAAAGATACCGACGTGGGTCCGTTGCCTCTGAGCAGCGTATCCAGCGATTTTTCAAGTCCAGCCCCACCGATTTCATCTGTCAGCTTGCGCTTGCCTGACGCCAGATCCGCCCCATAGGCCTGCTCCAGCCATTCCGGGTGCTGGCTTATAAAGCCAATAGCTTGTCTGGCATTAAACTGCGGCAAATACCGATTGTGATAAGGGAGCACCTTGGCTCCATTAATATGGAGCTGCGAAAGTCCAGCCAGTTGGCTCGCGGACAAGCTCAAAGGCGCTTTCTGTCCGTCCTCCCGCCAAAAATCGGCACCCTTCAGCGTATCCCATTTTTCCACTAATTGTTCGTAGGACACATGCAATAGCTTCGCCAGCTTGCGCAGCTCTGCCGCATCTCCCCGGGCCTTGCTCTCCACTGGAAACAGCGCCAATGCAGAATAGCTTTCCCCTGTAATGGCGCTTCCATAACGATCAATAAAATCGCCGCGTCCTGAATCGAGCACCAAATTTCGCTGCCGCTGAATGGCTGCTTTATGCTTCCAGTCGGTATGCTTGCCAATTGTCTGTACAGCGGGCTGCGCCAAGCTTGGCACCAATTGCAGCGTCGCCAGCCGGATCAAATAACCTGCCATTATAACCGTTAAAAATATTGCTACAATTGCTGCACGTCGCCTGACCATTACCGCAGCCCCCTTTTCCTTTCAGTATGGCCTTAATGCCAACGCATAATCAGCATCTCCCATTCCTTAAGCCCTTCTGCCCCTGCTCCAGCTGCCAAAAAAATAGTTCAGTTTCATTTAAGGTAGCCCAAGTATGATAGCCATCAAGAACTTACAAGAAGAGGTGATGCTTCTATTATGAAGACGCACAAGAAGGCAACCAAAAAGAAGAAACGGATATGGCTGATTGCAACGATCGTAACGCTCTTAGGCCTTGGCTCATTGACATATGGTCTCGCAGACCGTTATTTGATCAAGCACGTTGAAGTCGTCGTAACAGACAATACAGCCGCATCCACCAGCTCAAACGAAACGGCCGCAACTACTGATGTTCAAGCCACTTCAGATGACTGGAATTACACCAGTGACGATATCCAAATCAAAATCAACCAAGTGCAGACCGGCTCTGGCTCAGACCTGATTACGTATTATGTCGCAGATGTCACCGTTAAAGCTGCCAGCAGTCTGCGCTCCGCATTCGCCGATAACAGCTTTGGAACGAATATTGTGGAGGATACATCGGTCATCGCTTCCAGCAATCATGCTATTTTTGCAATCAACGGCGATTATTATGGCTTCCGTGACGACGGAGTTATTATTCGCAACGGCACCGTATATCGCGATGAACCGGTGCGGGATGCGCTGGCACTGCTGGATGACGGAACGATCCAAACCTATGACGAAACAGAAACTTCTTCCTCTGACCTGCTTGCAGAAGGTGTCATCAATACGCTGTCATTCGGGCCGATCCTGATTCAAGATGGCAAAATCACTAGTGATTTCAGCAATGTTAAAATCGATACCAATTTTGGCAACCGCTCCATTCAAAATGCGAATCCAAGAACTGCGATCGGCATGATTGCCCCGAACCATTATGTGTTTGTCGTAGTAGACGGGCGGAAGGAAGGATACAGCCGCGGAATGACACTGACCGAGCTTGCTGACGTCATGGCGGGTCTTGGAGCTACAGAAGCGTACAACTTAGATGGCGGCGGTTCATCGACGATGTATTTTATGGGCAGAGTTGTCAATAATCCGCTTGGCAAAAACCAGGAGCGTGGCGTCAGCGACATCCTTTACATTGGAGAGGAGTAATCATTATGACTATATTAATTCCGTCCTACGAGCCTGATCATCGGCTGCTTGATTTGATCCAGCAGCTGCATGCGTTCCAGCTTGAGCCCATCGTCATTGTCGATGACGGGAGCGGACCCAGCTACCGCGAAATTTTCGAAGCGGCTGAAGCGTCCGGCTGTACCGTTATAACCCACGAGGTCAACCTCGGGAAAGGACGCGCCTTGAAAACAGGGTTCGGCTATATCCAAGAAGCCGGTTTGCCGGGCCATGTCGTCTGTGCGGATAGTGATGGGCAGCATTTGCCCCATGACATTAAGCGGATTTTCGAAAAGCTGCTCAGCCAGACAACGCCAGGCATTGTGCTGGGCAGCCGTCGTTTCAGCGGAACCATTCCACTGCGCAGCCGCTTTGGCAACTCGGTCACTCGGTCAGTCTTCTCCCTCACTACGGGCACTAAAATTTATGATACGCAAACCGGCTTGCGCGGCTTTTCACTTGCAATGCTGGACTGGCTATGCCAGATTCCCGGCGAACGGTTCGAATATGAAATGAACATGCTGCTGACCGCCCATCGGGATGGATATAAAATTACCGAGGAATTTATCGACACCGTATATTTGGATCATAATAAATCCTCCCATTTTCGTCCGCTGATCGACTCTTTCCGCATTTATTTGCCGATTATTATGTTCAGCACGTCATCCCTGCTGTCGGCGCTGCTAGACTTCACGCTATTATTTCTTATTCAAAGTATTAGCCACAATCTATTCTTATCTGTCGTTGCAGCAAGATTATGCAGCTCCATCTTCAACTATACAATGAACCGAAAGTACGTGTTCACGGGCGGCAAAGTATCCAAGCTCCATCAGTCGCTGCCTAAATATTTTTCGCTGGTCATCCTTGTGCTGCTCTTAAATTATGGCTTGCTATATTTTTATAATGAAACGCTGATTATTCCCCTTGTTATCGCCAAACTGCTGACCGAGGCCTCTATTTTCCTTTTCAGTTATTGGGCCCAGCGCAAATATGTGTATTAGGGTGAAAACGGGCTTCCCTGCATGAAAAGCTTGGCTTCCGATCGCCATTACCCCTCGCATTTCTTCAAATAAGCCTCTATATGTAGAAATGCAAGGGCAAAAACGTACGCTTACGCTTCTCCAGCACAACCTTTTCATTCCGTTTCGCATTTTTCACCATGGTTCAAGGTGAAACGGCTGCCGCCGTCCTTTGACAGTGCGGCGCGTTTCATTCCGAGAAATATAAGCTTATTTATACGTGTGAAACTTATAAATTCTTATATTTTAAAAAAAGCCGTTTGAACGGGAAAGCACCCCGTTCAAACGGCTTAATATACAGCTTGCTATTCGATTTTGAATTTCGCGAGCGAATCTTTCAGCTCGCGCGATACGCTGCCCAGCTCTTCCGACAAGCTGACGAGACCGTCACTAATGCTAAGCTGCTCGCTGCTGAGGGAAGCTACCTCTTCCGATGTCGCCGAAGACTGCTCTGCTACTGCGCTGACATTCGTCATCGCCTCGGACAATACCTCCTGCGACTTGTCCAGCTCCCCGATGGAGTCCGTTACTGAATCCAGCTTGTGTACAAACTGCACCATCTGCTCCTGTACACCTACGAAAATATCTGTCGCTTGCTTCACAGAAACGATTTGCTCCTGGAATAAAGGATAGGCATCCGACAATACGCTAACCGTATTGTCAATTTCCTCTTGGATTTTTTCCGTGATTTGTCCTACGACATCAATCGATTGACGGGATTGATCAGCCAGCTTGCGGATTTCATCAGCTACAACCATAAAGCCTTTGCCCGCTGCGCCTGCCCGCGCCGCTTCAATCGCCGCATTCAAGGACAAAATATTTGTTTGCTTCGTCAAATTGTTCAATACATCCAAAATTTTAACGATAGAGCCTGTGCTGTCTTTAAGGCTGTCTACCTTCTCCACCATAGAGCGGGTCATTTGCTCGGTCTGTCCAGTCTTATGGCTCAGCTCGCCCATGTAGGCCGCTCCGCGCTCACTCGCCTTCTCTACCTCACCAGCTGCACGCACAATTTCCGCATTCGCCTGCTTCACCGTTTCCATCTGCGTCGAAATATTGCCGCTCAAATCGCTGCCGCGCTCTGCCTCAACAGCAAGGCTTGAAGCGCCATTTGCGATTTCTTCGGTTGCGACTGATATTTCCCGTGAAGAGATCGCGGTCTTCCGTGATACATCCGTCAGCTCGCCTGCCGTATGCAGCACAGTATCCGCAGATTGCGTAGCCTGCTTCGCCAAATTGGTAATTTGCGTCATCATATCGTTGAAGCTGTCACTCAGCTCGCCGATTTCATCGGAACGTTTGCGAATAGCAGAACGAACCGTCAAATTGCCCCGTTGTCCCTCGTTCATCAAATTGCGCAAGTTCGTTAGTGGCTGTGCAATCGTTTTAATTACGAGGAAGCCAATCGCAATCGCAAGGAATACAGCTACAATTGCAGTAATAATGGTCATATTGCGAATGACTTTTGCATCCTCTACCAACGTATCTACCGGAATGAGGCCCAGCAGCTTCCAATCAACGGAATCAAATGTTTTATAGACTGTCAGCATGGATTCGCCATCGCTAGTATTCAGTTTTTTCGAGCCTTCTATTGCAGCGTCGCCTTCCGTTGGAAGAGCTACTGGAGCCGGCTGACCAATGAGTTCATTATTAGGAGCCGCAATATAGTTATTTTGACCATCTACAATTGAAAGCTCGCTGCCAGGTCCCAAGGATACTTCTTTGAATCTTTCCTGAATACTTGCCAAATTAATTTCAATCAGCAGCATATAGGAAACTTCATTAAGCGTGCTATCCTTCAAAAGACGGCTGATGCCAACCGTTGGCGCTCCGTTCGCACCGCCAAAGCCTTTCGGCTGAGTCGCAATCCATAGCGCCTTGCCGTTCGATTCCTGCACCTTGCCGAACCATTCTTCCTTCTTCATCGCATCGGAAGCAACAGAAGATGCATTTCCTGCTGTTACGACTGGCAGCTTGTCATCCAACGGCAGCAAATAGAGTGCCTTAATGCTAGCATTTCCAAGCACGTAATCCTGCATTTTGTTCGACAGCTCACGGCTTGCTTCAAACCGGGTATAATCGTCCTCGCCATCACGCATTTTACCAATCAACGTATGTAAGTCTTTGTTAATTAAAATTTGCATCGTCATTTCTTCATAGTTGTCCAAAATAATGTTCAAGTTCGTCGTTACCTGGCTGACGGTCTGAAAGCTAGCCCCGGAAACTTTGCGCTCGACAATCGTTTTCGTTTGGGAATATGCAATTAGTCCTACTGCCAGAACGCAGGCTACGATGCTGGCAAATATAATTAAAAACAGCTTCGTACCTACCGATTTATTAACCTGGTTCAGCTTCATTTCCTTGGACAGCGATAAAAGCTGCTTGGATGAGCTTTTCCCGTATTTGCCTGTCTTAGAGATGATTTTTTTCATAATCGGTTTAGAGCCGCTCCAAAATCCAGAAAGGGCTTTCATAGATTTTCCTGATTCTGCTTTTTCCCTCGTAATTTTCTTCGACTGAGTTTTGTCCTCATTTTTTTTCAATGATGACACCGCCTTTTTTATTTGTTACGGACTAGGTCTCTAGAAGCGTTCAATATGTTGTCAATGAATCCTTGTGCTCTCTTTTCTTATGTAGCCCCTAATTCTATATATCGGTTTTCATCTCACAAATAATTAATAAATAATAAAAAAAACACTATTTTCAAAAATCGAAAACAGTGTCCTGGTCCTAGTTATTTTTTTATCATTAGTTTACGCAGCATATCCATCGGTTCAACAGGTGCCAGCGTCTTGATGTGGATGCGCTGAAGCGGGTGTCTTGCGGCATCCAGCTCCTGCCCCTTGTCATCGGTCATCTGCGTAATCGTCTGTTTGAAGAAGCGTCCGCCGGGTCCTACAAACTCAACTTCCTGTCCCAGTTTGAAGTGATTCCGCTGCTCTACAACCGCAACTCCAGTCTCTTCGTTGTATTCCAGAACAACCCCTGCAAAATCATAAGGAGCTGGCTTATCTTCCGGCTCATAAATATGATCCTCTGCACCCGGTGTATCGAGAAAAAATCCTGTGTTAAGCGGACGATTCGCCGCTTTGAAAATTTCATCCAGCCATTCCTGCTTCAGCACGAAATTTTCCGGGTCCTCAAAATAGGAGTCAATCGCTTGACGATACACATTCACAACCGTAGCAACATAGTGAATGCTCTTCATGCGACCTTCAATCTTGAAGCTGTCTACGCCAACATCAATCAGCTCCGGCAAATATTCTATCATGCACAGGTCTTTAGAACCCATTGTGAATTGATCTTCGCCTTCGGAATACATTGGCACATCATCAACGAACAAATCGTATTTCCAGCGGCATGACTGCGAGCAGCCCCCACGGTTGGAGTCCCGATCGGTAAAGTGATTGCTCAGTACACATCGGCCGGAAAAGGAAGAACACATCGCGCCATGAATAAAAGCTTCAATTTCGATATCGACATGCTTTTTAATTTCTGCGATTTCTTCAAAGCTCGTTTCTCTGGCAAGAACGACGCGCGGCAGTCCTTCTTCCTTCCAAAACTGTACCGCCTGCCAGTTGAGCGTGGATTGCTGAGTGCTCAGATGCGCTTCCAGCTTAGGGGCTACTCGCGCAGCCGTCTCAATAATAATCGGATCAGCTACAATGATCGCTGAAATGCCGACTTCCTCCAGATTGCGCAAATATTGTTCAAGCCCGCCGATATCCTCATTATGCGCGTAAATATTCGTAGCAACGAACACCTTTGCGCCATAGCGATTGGCAAACTCAACGCCTTCCCGCATTTCCTCAAAGCTGAAATTACCTGCGTTGGAACGAAGGCCGTATTTTTGTCCGCCAATGTATACAGCGTCAGCGCCATAATGAATGGCGAATTTCAGCTTTTCCAAATTGCCTGCCGGGGCAAGCAGCTCAGGACGATCGAGCCTATGGCGCTTCCCCTGATAGCGGGTTTTCACCGGGCTCGTTGCCCCTGAATATGTTGTTTCTGCGACTGTCATAGCAGCTGCACCTCCTGCTCAATTCCTCAATACACCTGTTCTTTATAAAAGAAACCAAAGCTCAGCTCACGCTGCGGATCTTGCGCTTCTTTAATCGGATCCAGCCACTCATCCTCAAAACGGTAGCCTTCCGGATCAGCCATATAAGCATCAATAACGTCGCGATATGCCCGAACTACGATTTCGTTATATTCCACCGACTTGAGCAGCCCTTCAATCTTCAAGCTCTCCACGCCGATTTCCATCAGCTCATGCAAGTTTTCCAGCATGCAAATATCATCCGAGCTCAAAATATGCGTGCCATTGGCATCCTCATATATAGGGAAACGCTCGTCTTTACGCTCGGCTTCCATCACGTAAAGCCCCTGCTCCTTGCTGGCGCTGCCAAGCTTGCCGGAGTCATCCTGATGATCCAAATAGCTGTTCACGAGCGAGCGCTTGGAATGATAAATATTCGTCAAGCCATGAACCTGCACCTCGATTGGCATTGTCGAGTTTTCTTTGATTTCAATAACCTGCTCCATATTCAGCTCACGGGCTAGCACAAACCGCGTAGCGCCGCGCTTTCTCCAATATTCAGCAGTCGCATAGTTCGTTGACGTCATCTCGGCATTCCAATGCAGCGGCATGTTAGGAGCAGCAGTCCGCGCAGCCATCAATACAGCGGGGTCACCGAACATAATGCCGTTTACTCCGGCTTCGGCCAGTGCCTGCAAATAGCCAGGCAACGATTCAACGACATGATTGTGAATCAAATTATTGACAGATACATAAATGTTAACTCCATGAGGCGCCGCCAGCTTCACCGCTTGCTTGATCATTTCCAGATCAAATTGTCCAGCAAGGCGCATGCCGTAACGTGCTTCTCCAATCAGGAAAGCATCAGCTCCGGCAGCAATCAGACGCTCCAGCTCCTCTAAGGATGAAGCTGTCGTTAATAATTCAGGCTTTACCGCCATGTTCCTTACACTCCTTACTTAGACTGCGCAGTCTTGTTGCTGTTGGCAATATTATTGTTATGCTCGCTAAAGGTTTTAGCAAACAGATGCTGTCCGGTTCCATCTTTCTTGGTTACATAGAAAAAATATTCCGTTTCCTGCGGATAAAGCGCCGCTTTAATCGAGCTAAGGCTTGGGGCCGCAATCGGTCCCGGCGGGAGCCCATCTACCAAATAGGTGTTATAAGGGCTGTCAACTTTGAGATCCTTATTATATAAGCGTTCCTTCGGCTTATCGAGTGCGTATTGCACCGTTGCATCTATTTGAAGCTTCATTGGCTTGTTCAGGCGATTATAAATAACGCTCGCAACGATTGGACGCTCCTCGTCAACGACCACCTCGCGCTCGACCAGAGATGCAATCGTAAGCAGCTGATGAATCGTCAGCTTGCGTTTCTCCAGCTGAATCGTCCAATCATTCGGAAGCTGGTCAAGCTTGACATCAAGCTCGGAAATCATACGGTTCAATATTTCCTGCTCCGTGCTGCCCTTCTTCATTTCGTACGTTTCTGGAAACAAATAACCTTCCAGCCGGTGGTGCAGCTTGGCGTCAGCTGAAATTTCATTGACCGCCTCCGCATTCGTCCACGTTTGCTGCTTATCGGCCAGCTCCAAAAATTTATCCTTGTCGATCAGCTTCTCTTCCGCCAGCTTATCGGCAATTTGCAGCACCGTAAGCCCCTCTGGAATCGTAAACCGGATCGTCTCCTGCTTGACGGTGCTGCCGCTGTTCAGCATAGCGATGACATCTGCCTTATCCATGCCGGGATTCATCGAATAGGTGCCTGCTTGGAATTTGCCGCCTTCTTTCTCCAGCTTCAAATAATACTTAAAGATTAGGGCATTTTTAATAATCCCTTCCTCCTGAAGCACATCGGAAATTTGGCTCGCTGAGGCGTTGTTCGGAATGACAATCTGCTTGGCCTCTGCCGTCTTAGTTGGCTCTAATTGAAGCCACAAATAAATAAATGCGCCGCCCACCACTGTAGTGATAACGCCTAAAATGCTTAAAAATACGTAAAAAGCGATACGAACCTTGCTAGGCCTAGATGACTGCCTCTTTGCGTTGTCCAACCTGCTTTCCTCCTAATTCCCCAATACGTCGAGAAAAAGAGCGGTGTGCACCGCTCCTTTTCTCGATGTATACGTATAATAAAGCTTGCTTAAGGTCGCTCATCGCCAGCGAATAACAAATCGTCATAAGCTTCAGACACCAGTTCCCATTCTTCATCATCCTCAATCGTTTCCAGCTCCGGCTCTTGGCCAGCTTCGCCAATGACGCGGAAAAGCTCCACTTCATCCTCGCCCTTCATCGCTTCCGACTGAAGCGCTGCATAAACGTAGGAGCCGAGCTTAAACTCGGCCTTGATGACGAAGGTTTCCATAACGCCGCCGCCCGCGAGCAGCTCGATTTGAGGACCGAAGGCTTCCCGCAGCCGCTCAAGCGGCTGCGGGATCAGTACCTCGCCTTGATCCATTAATTTTCTTCCTCCAATTCGCCGAGAAGCGTATTAAACGTCTCCTCCACGATGTTCCATTCTTCTTCATCTTCAATCGTGTACAGCTTAAGATCGTCGCCATCTTCCTCATAGCGGAAGGCGTAGACCTCATCTTCCTCTTCGCTCTCACCAACGAGCGGAACGACCATCATATATTTCTGATCAGAGCCATCCACTTCAAACTTCATGATGACTTCGAATTCTTCTTCATTGCCGTCTTCATCCGGAATATAAATAATTTCCGGCTCTTCGAACTGCATATCATCCTTTGTCATCTTAACCCTCACCTTTTCGTTTTGTGCATTGCGCCAAAATAGCTTTCGCTCCTGTTAACGCAAGCCCTTAGAATCGAGATAATTTTGTAAAATGAGCGTTGCCGCCATTTTGTCCACTACCAGCTTTCGCTTCTTACGGCTGACATCCGCTTCTATGAGAGTACGCTCTGCGGCTACAGTAGTCAACCGTTCGTCCCAAAGGTGAACAGGCAAGTGTAGTTTCTGTCGAAGCTGCTCTGCGAATTCAATACTAATTTCGCCTCGCGGACCGATGGTGTTATTCATGTTTTTCGGTAGTCCCAAGACGATTTCACTAACCTCATACTGCTGCGCCAATTCGGCAAGCCGATCCAATTCGCCATTGTCACGGCGCTTCTTCACGACCTCGAGCCCTTGCGCAGTCCAGCCAAAAGGATCGCTTACCGCAACACCAATGTTGCGATCGCCGTAATCGAGTCCCATTGTTCTCATTGCTTGTCCGGCTCCTGACTATTATGTTTTCTTATTGTTCAAATAAAACCGGACAAGCTCTTCAATGAGTTCATCGCGTTCCTTCTTGCGAATCAGGCTCCTGGCGTTGTTGTGCCGCGGAATATACGCGGGATCACCGGAGAGCAAATAGCCTACAATCTGATTAATCGGATTGTACTCTTTCTCCAGAAGTGCCTCATGCACAGACAGCAAAATGTCCTGTGAGGAGGTTTCCAAACTTTCCGGCAACACATCAAACTTCATCGTTTTGTCCATGGAACTCATCGCCAGCACCTCGCTTTCCAACTACATTTCAATGAGATTACTATCGATACACATTCCTATCATATCACATTTGCTTGGGCGAGAACCAGTTCTTCCGCAAGTTTCAGTGCTTCTTCCAATTTGGAAGCGTCCTTGCCGCCAGCCTGCGCCATATCAGGACGGCCACCGCCGCTGCCGCCGCACACTGCTGCTGCTTCTTTAATAATTTTGCCAGCGTGAAGACCCTTCTTCACCAAATCAGCCGATACCGACGCTACGAGGCTGACTTTATCCTCTTGAACAGCGCCAAGAATAATGACGGCGGAAGGCAGCTTCAGCTTCAGCTCATCAGAAATGCCGCGCAGCGCGTCCATTGATGGCGCATTTACTTGAGCGCTAAGCACAGTAATTTCGCCAATCTGCTTCGCTTGCTGCTCCAGCGAGCCTGCTTCGATCCGGCTCAGCTTAGCTTGCAGCGATTCGTTCTCGCGGCCAAGCTCCTTCACCTGCGCATGCAGCGCTTCGATACGCTTAGGCACATCCCCATTGCTCGATTTCAGCAATGCTGCTGCTTGCCCCAGCAAATCAAGCTGGCTTTCCGTATAGCTGTAAGCGTGACGGCCTGTAACAGCTTCAATCCGGCGCACGCCGGAACCAATGCCGCTTTCGCTGATCAGCTTGAACACGCCGATTTGCGAAGTGCTGGCTACGTGACAGCCGCCGCAAAGCTCAAGGCTGTAGTCGCCGACTTGCACGACGCGGACGACATCGCCGTATTTTTCACCAAACAAGGCCATTGCGCCCATTTCCTTCGCTTCTGCAAGCGACTTGTTCGTAATGGTCACATCGGTGCTGTTCCAAATTTGTTCATTTACACGGCGCTCGATTTCAACAAGCTCCTCATCGGTAATGCTGCCAAAATGGGAGAAGTCAAAGCGCAGACGCTCCGCTTCCACAAGGGAACCCGCCTGGTTGACATGAGTGCCCAACACTTCCTTGAGCGCTTTATGCAGCAAATGGGTTGCCGTGTGGTTTTTAATGACGTCCTCACGAACCGCTTTCGCTACAGCCGCCTGCACTTTCTCGCCAGTCTTAACGGTTCCCGATACCACGAGCGCATGATGCACGCTTTGGCCATGCGGCGCTTTCGTCACGTCTTTCACTTGCAGCGAGAAGCCTTGGCCCGAAATAATGCCGCGGTCGCCAATTTGTCCGCCGCTCTCCGCATAGAACGGGGTACGGTCAAGCAGCACAAACACTTCGCTGCCTTCGCCTGCGCTGTCAATCAGCGCGTCCTCTTGCACGATCGCCGTAATCGTCGATTCAATTACCAATTCATTATAGCCAACAAATTCGCTTTTAACCGTGAATTCGCCGAGTGCGCCGCCTTGAATCTTCATGCCGCCCGTGTCCTGGCGAGCTGCCCGCGCGCGTTCACGCTGCGCTTCCATAGCTGCGTCGAAGCCTGCACGGTCAACGGTCAAGCCATTTTCCGCTGCAAAATCCTCCGTCAGGTCAAACGGGAAGCCATACGTATCATACAGGCGGAATGCATCCTCGCCGCCGATTTCCTTGCCGCCTGCTGCGCGCGCCGTGTCGACAAGCGTCGTGAGCAATGCCAGACCGTCGGATAGCGTTTCGTGGAAACGTTCTTCCTCTGTACGAATAACCTTCTCAATAAATTCGCGTTTGGATACAACCTCGTCGTAGTACACGCCCATCACTTCCCCGACAGTAGCGGTCAGCTCATGCAGGAATGGACGGTCGATGCCGATCGTTTTTCCGTAACGAACCGCTCTGCGAAGCAAACGGCGAATAATATAGCCGCGTCCTTCATTAGAAGGCATAACGCCGTCGCCAACAGCGAAAGCAACCGTACGAATGTGGTCAGCGATTACTTTCAGCGCCACATCATGCTCATCGTTCACATGATATTTTACGCCAGCAAGCTCGCATGTACGCTCAATAATAGGCATGAACAGGTCGGTATCAAAGTTCGAATCGACATCCTGCAAAATCGAAGCGAAACGCTCCAGGCCCGCGCCTGTATCGATGTTTTTGTTTGGAAGCGGCGTATAGCTGCCATCCTTGTTATGGTTGAATTGCGAGAATACGAGGTTCCATACTTCCAAGAAACGCTCGTTTTCGCCGCCCGGCCAGCATTCTGGATCGTTCAAATCACCGTATTTGTCGCCGCGGTCATAGAAAATTTCCGTACATGGTCCGCATGGGCCTTCGCCGATATCCCAGAAGTTTTCATCCAGCTTGTAGATGCGCTCCTCTGGCAGGCCGATTTTTTTGTTCCAGAACGCGTATGCTTCCTCATCCTCTGGGTAAACCGTAACCGACAGGCGTTCTGGAT
This sequence comes from Paenibacillus liaoningensis, assembly GCF_059609455.1. NCBI lineage: Bacteria > Bacillati > Bacillota > Bacilli > Caryophanales > Paenibacillaceae > Paenibacillus > Paenibacillus liaoningensis. Next base: position 8,367 of record NZ_JCAALU010000033.1, on the reverse strand, counting down.
CGAAGCCGATCCACTCCTTGCCCGTTAGAAACTCCCATGCCCACGTAATCGCTTCTTCCTTGAAATAATCGCCGATGGAGAAATTGCCGAGCATTTCAAAAAAAGTATGGTGGCGGCGCGTTTTGCCGACATTTTCAATATCGTTGGTACGAATGCATTTCTGCGAATTCGTAATCCGCGGGTTTTCCGGAATGACCCGTCCGTCAAAATAAGCTTTCAGCGGCGCCATGCCTGCGTTAATCCATAGCAGCGATGGATCGTTGTGCGGCACGAGCGATGCGCTCGGCTCGATCGTATGTCCTTTGCTTTCAAAAAAAGCGAGCCATTTTGCCCGAATTTCACTAGCCTTCATAGTTGATACGCCTCCAATAAGTTTCATTAATTTGCCCCTGCATTTTGCGGCCAAACCTGCTTTAAAACATCAAAAAGTCCCTGTCAGTTATGACAGGGACGAAAACTCGCGGTACCACCCTGGTTATCGCCGGCATAAGCCTTGCCCTATTTCTAGCGGCACAGCCTTGCAGCAGCAATCTCCTCGTATGGACGATAACGGGTCCTCCCGGTGAAGTTCATTCACACTCCGAAAGCAGCTTTCAGCCATCCTTCGCCATAAAAGCTCTTGCAGCCAACGCCGATTAACGGCGAAGAAGCTTCATCTCTGATTGGCGGTCTATAGCTTACTTCTTTTTCATCAACGATTTCCATTTAAAATATAAGAATTTATAAGTTTTGCACTTATACATAGGCTTATATTTCTCCGACAAAGCTCTTCGCTCGTCCCAGAAGGACGACGAAGTCGTTTTTGCTTTAAATATAAGAATTTATAAGTTTCACTTTTATAAATGGGCTTATATTTCATCGCGAAACGGAAGCTCTGCCTCCAAAGGACGACGAAAGCCGTTTACGCTTGAGTTGTACTAAAAATGAGTATATCGGCAGCAAGGCCTGCTGTCAAATAATCTTTCGCCGCACATAATAAGCAAACATATGCTGGACGATGACCTTAAGCGCTGCGAAAATCGGAACGGCGAGAATCATCCCCGCAACGCCCGCGACCTCTCCTCCGACCAGCAGGGCGAAAATAATCGCCAGCGGATGCATATGCAGCGTCCTCCCCACCACCTGAGGAGAAATGATGTTGCCCTCTAAAATTTGGCACAGCGTATTGATTACGGCGACGAGAATCATCATTTTGACCGATATGGTCGAGGCCATCAGAATTGCCGGAATCGCCCCCAGAAACGGGCCCAAGTAGGGAATAATGTTCGTAATGGCGACAATGCCGGCAAGCAGCAGCGCATATTCCATTCCAATGATCGTGTAGCCGATATAGGCGAGCACGCCGACGATCAGGCAGACCAGAAACTGCCCGCGTATGTAGCTGCCGAGCGCCGAGTCGATATCCTTCATCAGCCGAACGGTGTTTTGGCGATGCGATTTGGGTACATATGTAATGATCGTCCGCTCAAACACCTCAAAATCCTTCAAAATGTAAAACGCCAGAAACGGCACAATAAAGGCAATAAACACCGTATTCAGCACCGACCCAATATTGTTGATAAAATGGATCAGCGTTTCCGACAGCTTCCGCTCCATATGGAGCAGCGACTGGTTCATGCCATCGCGCAGGCTGTCCGGCAAAAACGACGTATTGTTAATGTCGGTCACCAGATTTTGCGCCTTAATCGTCAGGTCCGGCACCCGCTCGTTGAGCTCCTGCACCTGCATCGCAAGCATTGGAATGACATTGACAAGCAAGACGGTCAGCGCTGTGAAAAATACCGTATAGATGAGCAGCACCGCCATCGTTCGCGGAACTTTACGTTCATGCAGCATCGTCACTACCGGGTTCAGCACGTATGAAATAATCATGGCAACGATAAATGGCGCAAGTATCGCCTTGAGGAAAAAATAAATATTCATAAACATCGGCTTGACCAATATGAGCAAATACAGCGCCAGCAAGCCTAGAATTACATAGACCAACCACACAAACAGACGGCTTTTTGTGAACCGTTCCACTTTCCCTCACCCCCGCTCGCTTACCAAGGTGAAACGGCTGTCGCCGTCCTTTGACGGCGGCTGCGCGTTTCAGTCCGAGAAATATAAGTCCATTTATAAGTGTGAAGCTTATAAATTCTTATATTTCAAAAAAGGCCCCTAGGCCAATCTGCTACAGTATATGTACAAGCGGGGAAAATCATCCATGGTCATTGTAGAATCTCACTTGGAAGCGGGGAGCAAGCTAAATAGAGGTCGTTTTTTCATCATACAAAATTTTCTTATCATTGACATATTGGGCTTTGAGCAGGGACAGGCCTGAGCACTTTTCCATTGACAAAAATGTTTCCCAGGCGCAATATTGTTTCATATCACAAACAAATGAGACAGCTCCAACATCTGAGTGTTAACGAAAGAAGGGTTTTTATGAGCACACAGTCCGATCAACTGGATAAAAAGTCTGGCTGGCTCCGCGCGAGTGGAAGTGTCAGCCTTGAAGAAGTGAATTCCTCTATTCATATACCGAAAAATGCAAGCGACTTTCGCAAATTTCTCGCCTTCGCTGGCCCCGGCATGCTGGTCGCCGTCGGATATATTGACCCCGGCAACTGGGCAACGTCCATTGCGGGCGGCGCACGGTTCGGCTATACGCTGCTTGCCGTTATTCTTATCGCTAATTTAATTGCGATTTTGCTGCAAAACCTGTCGGCAAGGCTCGGCATCGTGACCGGCCGCGATCTTGCCCAAGCGACCCGCGACTCCGTCGGCATCAAGGGCGCTGTCATCCTATGGCTGCTCGCCGAGCTTGCCATTATCGCGACCGATCTGGCCGAGGTTATCGGCTCCGCCATCGCGCTGAATTTGCTCTTCGGCCTGCCCTTAATCGGCGGCATTCTCATTACGACGCTAGATGTTTTTTTGCTGCTGCTCTTGCAGAAGAAAGGCTTCAGGCTTATTGAATCGCTCATCATTGTACTGATGGCTACGATATTCGGGGTATTTGTGTTCGAGGTCATTATTTCGCGGCCGGATATATCAGCGGTGCTTTCCGGGTATGTACCTAAGTTTGAAATCGTGAGCAGCCCAGCTATGCTTTTCGTATCCCTTGGCATCCTTGGCGCAACGGTTATGCCGCATAATCTGTATTTGCATTCCTCCATCATTCAGACGAGAAAATATGAACGGACGGAAACGGGGCGCCGGGAGGCGATTAAATATTCCCAATGGGATTCCGGCGTTTCGCTTACGATTGCTTTTCTGATTAATTCCAGCATTTTGATTTTAGGGGCCGCAGCCTTTTATGGAACTGGCCTCAATGTAACAGAAATCGAAGGCGCCTATCAGCTGCTTAGCCCAACGCTTGGCGTCAGCATTGCCAGCACCTTATTTGCCGTTGCCTTGCTCGCTTCAGGCCAAAGCTCAACGATTACGGGAACTTTAACGGGGCAAATCGTGATGGAGGGTTTTATTAAATTTACGATCCCCTCTTGGCTGCGCCGTATTGTGACACGTTTGCTAGCTGTCATTCCAGCCCTCATCGTCACTTGGCTGTTCGGCACGCGCGGAACGGGAGAGCTGCTGCTGTGGAGCCAGGTCGTTCTCAGCTTGCAGCTTCCCTTCGCCATTATTCCGCTCGTGCTGTTCACAAGCAGCCGCACCAAAATGGGCGTGTTCGCCAACAAGCCTTGGGTCAAAGTGCTGGCCTGGCTATGCGTCGGCGTTATTACAGCGCTAAACCTGTTCCTTGTGCTTTATTTATTCGCCACTGGGCATGAGCTAGGGTAATAAGCGGCTCAACCCAGCGGCCTTCCTTTATTCTGGCTCCACGCGATTAGCCGATATCCAGTCTAGTGCTTCCTTTGCTGCGGAAGCCTCTACCGGGGTATCCGGCTTTTTTTGTGCTTGCTCCAGTCTTTCAAGAACAGAGTCATCCACTAAAGCCGGACTAATAATCGACAACGCCCATGCTGCCCAGAAGCTCGGCTTCTCTTGATTTTGCTTATCTGTCCAGATCTGCTGGAGCGGTTTAACGCTTTCGCTCCCTATTCGAACCAAGGTCAATGCGGCGGCCATACGCAGCTTCTCATTGTCTTCATCAAGCAGCGCCGCAACCTGTTCAGCCGCAGCTCCAGACAGCGGGCCCAGCTCGCCGAGCACAATAACCAGCATCGTGCGCACAGGATCTTTTGCAGCCCGCAGCTGCACAAGCAGCTCGGGCACGATTTTTCCGCCTTCGTTTTTCAGCGCCTGAATCGCTGCAAGCGCATCTAGCGGATTTTCGCTTGCGAGCTTCGCTATTTGTGCCTGCACCTCATTTATTTCGGCCACTTTAACACCTCCTCGCCCTTCCAATTTCATTAAAAAAGAGAACAGTCAAATGACTGTTCCCTTCTAATTGTATGTCAGTATGCAACCATGCATAACACTAGGTTGCATGGATTTGTGGCATTTCATCTTCAAAAAACAGATCATCAAGTGAACTAAGCGTCCCGTCTTCCTCCACTTGGTACACGGACATCTTCTCTCCGTTGACGGTCAGTTCAATGAAGCAGCCCCAGCAATAAAATTGATGGGAACCTATTTTTCCTATATCTTTCGAATTGCAGTTGGGACATCTCATCATCTTTCATTTCTCCCTATTCTCCGAATTGGAAGCTGCGACAGGCTCCAATTCTGCTTCACTGACAGCAGGAACGATAATCGCGTCTTCCCCGAGCAGCACGGCATCTGAATCCTCGGGAGCTCTGAGCCACTTGCGCCCTTCCATCAGATCCGATATAAAACCGTCCGTAAGCTCAAAGCCTACTATTGGTGTACCCATAAATGGATGAAAATAAACGTCCGATACTTGTCCAAGCATCACGCCGTGTATGGTCACCATAGGCATACCCTTGAGCTGTACTTTACTGGTGCAAAACGTTCTGCCCAGCTGCTCAAGCTTTGTTTTCTGCACAGCTGCTTCGTCGGAAATAATAATCGCGTCTACGCCGCATGTCAGCACCGCATTCCAGCTCACCGTCTTGACGACATTAGCGAACCAGCCGCTGCTTTCGAGCACGAGACCTGTAACGTTCCAGTGGGAGTCAAAAATCGCATCCTTGATCGTACCTTCGCGCTTGCCGGAATGAATGACCAGCACGGGCAGACCGATCAATTGCTGTAGTTTAATCACGGCCGGGGAAGCCTCCTAGGCGTTATTACGGATGCGCTGCACAATCGTTGCAACTTTTTGCGCTGCGGCACCCAGTTCCTCCTTAGTATTCCCCAATCCGAAGCTGAATCTTACGGCGGAAGCCAGCCTTTCCTCCGGCAGCTTCATCGCCCGCAAAACGTGGGAACGCTCCAGCGCCCCTGATGTGCAGGCCGATCCGCTTGCCGCTGCAATACCTGCCATATCGAGATTCATCAGCATCGTCTCGGTATCGACACCGATAAAGCTGATGTTGACGATATGCGGAAGCATCTGCTCCGCCGCGCCATTGATGACGATATTTATATCCACATTTTTCCTAAGCAGCTCTACCCATTCCATACGAAGCTCGTTTAGAAAATGTTGCTTGTTTTGCGCTTCGTTCACACAAATTTCAACAGCTTTAGCGAAACCGGCAATGCCGGCGACATTTTCAGTACCCGCACGGCGCTTGCGCTCTTGTGATCCGCCCTGCGAGGTCGCCTCAAATGGGGTGCCGGCAGCGATATATAACGCGCCAACCCCTTGCGGGCCATTGATTTTGTGGGCGGAAAAGCTCATCAAATCGACCGGCAGCTCATTCAGCTCATAATGGGAAGTCCCCAAAGCTTGCACAGCATCGACATGAAAAATAACGCCTCGCTCATGTGCCAGGCGCCCGATGTCTTCAATCGGCTGCAAACTTCCTACCTCATTATTGCCGTGCATAATGCTAATAAGCGCCGTATTTGGCTTTATAGCCGCAGCCACATCAGCAAGCGATACTTGTCCATGCTCGTCAACGGGCAGCAGCGTCAGCTCGAAGCCTTCGCGCTCAAGCGCTTCGCAGGGATGCAGCACCGCATGATGCTCAGCTTCTGATGTAATGATGTGGTTTTTGCCTTGCAGCGCCAGCGCGCGGACAACACCTTTAATCGCCATATTGTTGCTCTCCGTGCCGCCGGACGTAAATACTAGCTCAGCAGGCTTGCAGCCGATAGCGGCAGCGATCTGGTCGCGAGAGCGGTTAATATGCTGCCGCGCCGCGCGTCCGAAGGCATGCATGCTCGATGCATTGCCTCCCGGACCCTGCATCACTTCCAGCATCGCGCGCGCGACATCTGGATGCATTGGCGTCGTTGCGGCATGATCGAAATAGTGCATAGCTTGTCTAGCTCCTTCTATTTAAATGTAGAACATGTAGCTGTCTGCTTTGCCTGGATCCTGGAAGCTGACCATGTCCTTAAGCGTAGTCGAGTCTAGTACGGAGGCGATGCTGTCGCGAATACGCAGCCACAGATCACGCTTCGCCGGGTCATCCTCTTCGGTGAAATCGACTGGGGAAATCGGGCCTTCCAGTACGCGAATGACATCTCCAGCTGTAATATGCTCAGGCTCCTTGGACAAAATGTAGCCGCCATAGGCGCCGCGAATGCTTTTCACAAGTCCGGCGTTGCGAAGCGGGGCAACGAGCTGCTCCAAATAATGCTCGGACAAGCTATTGCGTTCCGCTATGCTTTTCAAAGAGATCGGTCCTTCGCCAAATTTTCCTGCAAGCTCCATCATTATCGTGAGGCCGTAACGGCCTTTGGTTGATATTTTCATAAAAGGGCACCTCGTTTTCATTAGTTGTGTTGCCTTAAGCAGCCATGACCGAGTTTAAATCATGGTATTCCCATATAGCTTATATGTTAGCATATAGTACAAGGAACATGCGAGAAAAGCTTGTCATTCTTCGTAAAAAAGTTTTTTGTGCAGCGATAAATGTATGCTACAATGAGAGATACTCGTTTTAGAGTTTGAATACAAGGCGGTGTAAGCAAATGGCAAAATCCAAACAAGAAACTAGAGTCGTTGTCGGCATGTCCGGTGGCGTAGACTCTTCTGTAACCGCACTGCTGCTGAAGCAGGAAGGTTATGATGTTGTCGGCATTTTCATGAAAAACTGGGATGATACCGATGAATTTGGTCACTGCACAGCAGAGGAAGACGCGGAAGACGTTCGCCGCGTATGCGACCAGATCGGCATTCCGTATTATACGGTTAATTTTGAGAAGCAATATTTCGATAAAGTATTCACTTATTTTCTCGATGAATACAAGCGCGGCCGTACGCCGAATCCCGACGTCATGTGCAACCGGGAAATCAAGTTCGGCGATTTTCTCAAAAAAGCAAATGAGCTGGGCGCCGACTACTTGGCGACAGGCCATTACGCGCGCGTAGAACGTACGCCGGATGGCGAGACGAAGCTGCTGCGCGGCGTGGACAGCAACAAGGACCAAACTTATTTCCTCAGCGCGCTGAACCAGAAGCAGCTCGCGAAGGCAATGTTCCCGATTGGGCATCTCCCGAAGCCAGAGGTAAGACGGCTTGCTGAAGAGGCAGGCTTGTACACCGCGAAGAAAAAAGACAGCACGGGCGTCTGCTTCATCGGCGAGCGCAACTTCAAGGAATTTCTGAGCGGCTATTTGCCAGCGCAGAGGGGCGACATGGTCGACATTCGCAGCGGTGAAGTCAAAGGCAAGCATGACGGCCTGATGTATTATACGCTTGGACAGCGCCAAGGCCTTGGCATTGGCGGCTCCGGCAATGGCGAGCCATGGTTTGTTGCGGACAAAGACCTTGAGCGCAACATTTTGTATGTGGTGCAAGGCGAGCAGCATCCGAGCATGTATTCGACTGGGCTAATTGCCAGCGGCATGAACTGGATTGCGCCAGAGCTGCCGGAAGGTCCTTTTCGCTGCACAGCCAAGTTCCGCTATCGCCAAGCAGACCAAGGCGTTACCGTGACACCTGGCGCTGACGGAACGGCACATATTGCGTTTGACCAGCCGCAAAAGGCAATTACGCCTGGCCAAGCCGTCGTACTCTATGATGGCGATGTTTGCCTAGCAGGCGGAACCATCGATATCGTAGAGAAGATTGAAGTCGACGAAGCCGCATTCCTCGCCGCTCGTTAAGTATTTCCAGCTTGCATGGCTAGATGCTAGGTGCATATGACCTAACAACATTAGCACGACGCAATAAACTCAGATTAAGACAATAAGCTACGGCAAGGAACCTTTCCACCGATGGGCGTCGCCCGGAGTAAAATGTACCCCTTGTAAAGGACAATTAAAAAAAGGTTAGGCCACTTCAAGCTGCTGTCTGTATCGTGCAGGCGGCAGCTTATTTAAGTTCCATTGACCTCGATAATG
>NZ_JCAALU010000032.1:0-45361 GCF_059609455.1 Paenibacillus liaoningensis | reverse complement strand
GCAACAGCGGTCTCTGCAACAGCGGTCTCTGCAACAGCGGTCTCTGCAACAGCGGTCTCTGCAACAGCGGTCTCTGCAACAGCGGTCTCTGCAACAGCGGTCTCTGCAACAATTGAATGCTGTGCTCCCCCTGCCTTAAATCATCTGAAGAGATTGGCCCCGCATAAGGGGCTAAGTAAGAAGCAGCAGCAGGCCGACTCTCGTTTGCCTATATGCTCTAATCTTGAGCTCGATTTAGTGTTTTTTCTTTTTTCACGATGGTCTGCTCATATCTTTCGATCTTATCATCCATGCGTTCAAGCACCTTATGCATATCTTCCATTCTTGCTCTAAGCAGCTTCCGCTGCTCGATTAGGAGTTCTTTTCTGGCCTCTTTCGTTTCATCACCCTGTTGAAACAGCCCAACGTACTCAATCAATACCTCAACAGGCAGACCGACGCCTCGCATACACTTAACAAATTCAACCCACCGGCAATCTTCTTCGGTGTAGTCTCTGAGCCCGCTTTTATTGCGGTTCACTCGCGGAATAAGCCCAATTCGTTCATAGTAGCGAAGCGTATCCTGTGACAAATCATATTTTTCACTTACTTCTGCTATAAACATGCTCGTGTCACCACCACATTTAAAATAAAGAACGCCCAAGGAAATGGTCAGGGCGTTCTTGTCCTATCTTCCTATTATACGGCGCCAATTACCGGATGAGGAACATACGGCTCCTCCAGCGATGCTACTTCTTCAGGTGTTAGCTTAATTGAAAGCGAAGCTGCAGCGTCCTCGAGATGGGATATTTTCGAAGCACCGACAATTGGACCTGTTACCGTTTCCTTCTGCGCTACCCAGGCAAGTGCGATTTGAGCACGGGGAACGCCACGTTTTTCAGCGATTGCTGCAACGCGCTCCACAATCACTCGATCCGTATCCGCAGTCGCATCGTATTTCGATTTCTGCACTTGATCGGTTTCGGAGCGGTGCGTCGTTTCCGACCAATCACGCGTCAATCTTCCTGATGCCAGCGGACTGTAAGGAATGACACCGATTTTTTCTTCCTTGCAAAGCGGCAGCATCTCCCTTTCCTCTTCACGGTAGATGAGATTCATATGATTTTGCATGGACACAAATTTGGTCCATCCATTTTTCTCAGCTGTATACAGCGCCTTCTGGAACTGCCATGCATACATAGCGGAAGCGCCAATGTATCTTGCTTTTCCAGCCTTCACGACATCATGCAAAGCTTCCATCGTTTCTTCAATAGGGGTATTATAGTCCCAACGATGAATTTGATAAAGGTCTACATAATCCGTTCCCAATCGCTTAAGGCTCTTGTCTATTTCGCTCATAATGGCTTTCCGGGAAAGCCCCGCACCATTCGGCCCTTCATGCATGCGGAAATGCACCTTGGTTGCGAGCACAATTTCATCACGGTTCGCATAATCCTTTAGAGCCCGTCCAACGATTTCCTCGCTTGTTCCATCTGCATACACATTTGCTGTATCAAAAAAATTAATTCCCAGCTCCAGCGCTTTTTTTATAATAGGACGACTGCGCTCTTCATCAAGCACCCATGGATGAACCCAACGTTCTGCTACACCAAAGCTCATACAGCCAAGACAAAGCCGAGATACATCCAAGCCCGTATTTCCAAGTTTCACATATTCCATTAGATCGTTCCTCGCTTTCGGTTAAGTACGATTGCCTTCGAATGTAGTTTACCCTCTGGAGTTAACTCCAAGTCAAGCGATCAAATGACATGTATAAAAAAAGCTGATCGGCAAATGACGCCGACCAACTTTTTTTCAATGCTCATTCATCTCGAATAACGAATAGTACACCGATAAAAATCAATATCGTACCTATCCAAAAAGACAAACCAATTTGCTCGCCTAGCAATAACCACCCTAAAAAAGTGCCGACAATAGGTTGGAAAAAGAAAAACAATCCGCCACTTGAAGCATTGAGCATTTGCAGTCCACGATTCCATAATAAAAAGGCGCATGCTGTCGAAATAACCCCCAAGTACAAAAGGCCGCCCCAAATCGATGGATGCAGCATGGCTTGAAAATCAAGCTCAGGCAACCGGCTTATTGTAAAAGGTGTAAGTAAAACTATGGCTGCTAGTGTTGTATAGCACGTTATGACAATTTGTGAATATTGCCCGGGTACCCGTTTAATAAGAACAGACATAAGCGCCCATGTAAGCGCTGCAATAAGCAGGGATACCCCACCAAGTTGAATAGATGGATCAATTTCGGATTTTCCGACAATAATGCCGACACCGATGGATGCTAAAATAATCGAGCTTGCCTTTTTAAACGTTATTTTTTCTTTTAAGAGGATACGCGCAAACAGTACCATGAATGCAGGTGTCGTTGACGTAATAATCGCACCCATTTGGGCTGTAGAAAGCATCGTACCCACTTCTTGAGTCAGGATGGAAATTGTATTTCCAATAAGTCCAATTAGGAAGATTAACAGCAAGTCTCGTCTTTCAATATGCCATGATTGTTTGGTTGCAACGCCAATAATCAGCAATGCAAAAAAAGCAATGACATAGCGAATCCATACTAATTCAAGTGGTGGCACAATGTCTACCACATGTTTCACTACAACATACATCCCGCCCCAAATGCTAGCTGCGAGCGCTAAATACAAAGAACCTAACCAAGTGTTTTTCATTGAGTACCCTCCGTTTATCCAGAACATTCCTGCCCTTAACGGAGTTGTAGTTTTCTGCCGTTAAGGGAGAATAACTACAGGTACATCATTTTCAAAAAGTGGCGACCACATCATCCATCTTCAGCTCACTTTCAAAAGAATAGTTTTATTTTACACGAAAACAAGATTAAAAAATAGTCGGCACCATACCTCCATCCATACGGATGGGAGAGCCTTTAAATGCGGATGCATAAGGACTGCATACAAATGCGGCTAGTCTTCCTATTTCAACAGGCCTGATAAATCGCTGTATTTCCGATTGAGGCAGGTTTGCAGCCATAAATTTTTGCTCTTTTTCTGAAAAAGCCATGTCTTCATCGGAGTACATGCCCTCGATGATTTGATGCACTTTTTCAGAAAGTGTCGGTCCGGGCATAATCGTATTGACTGTAACCTCTGTTCCTATCGTTAATTTAGATAAGCTTTTTGCCAAGGATAACAGCATGGACTTTGTCATTCCATACTGTGGCATTAGTCCAGATGGCATCATGGCTTCTTCACTTGCAATAAAAATAATGCGGCCATCATTATTTTTCAACATTTTAGGCAAATAAAATTTTGTTAAGCCGTTTGCGGCAAGAACATTCGTACGGAAATATTTTTCCCATACGTCGTCGTCGACATCCTCATATTTCATGATTTCATATATGCCCGTATTATTAACCAGAATATCAATTTCGGGATATTTTTCAAATAAAGCTTCCCTTTGCCCACTATCCACAATATCAGCTGCAGCATTTTGAGGAGAGGTAGCAGGAAATTCCGACTTTATTTCGCGTACTGTTTGTTCTACCTCATCATGATTTCGTCCATTAATAAGGACATGAACGCCTTCTTTGGCAAGTTCCATGGCAATGGCTTTGCCTATGCCTTTCGTTGATCCTGTAACTAAAGCTGTTTTATTGGTTAATCCCATTTCCATCATACATTTCTCCGTTTCATTTACTTAACGTATTGGCAAGATTATTAGCAGTCATTTATCCAACAGTCCATTGCTCGGAATAGTACTTATATTACCTTGTCCGGCCTGCTCAGTAACTAGCCTGTTGCGCCAAAGGTCTTGTTTCATACGCCAAATCATAAAACGCAGTACATCGTTGCCGTCCATCTTATAGCGAGTTTGCACCTAACTGTTTCTTGCGCCAATTGGAGGGCGTATCTCCTTCCCAATGTCGAAAGGCGCGGTAGAACGAGTTCTGGTCCTCATAGCCAATCAAGAAAGCCACTTCTTTAATAACGAGCGAGGGGTTTGCCAAGTACTGTCGTGCCTGCTCATGTCTAGCTTGTGTCAATAGATGCTTGAAGCTCGTGTTTTCTTCAGTAAGCCGGCGCTGCAGCGTACGATCGCTCATGCTTATTTCCTTCGCCACTGCCTGAATGTCGACCTGCCCTCCTGTGAGGCTGCGTTTTATGATCCATTTGACCGTATCGGCCATTGAACGGCTGCGCTGCTGGTCATTGAGCGATCGGTCCAAAGCAGGCGTCAGAATTTCCAGCAGCTCTTCGTTGTATGTGACAAAAGGGAGCTCCAGATCGCTTCGATGCAGTATCAATCGGTTGCCTTTTGCCCCTATCTGTACCGGGCATCCGAAATAAGCTTCAAGGGCTTGTAAATCGCCCATTGGGTGTGAAAATTCGACGAACTTCGCCGTCAAAGGCTGGCCCGTGCCCCGGCGCCCAAGCTCCAGAAGAAAGGCCAGCGTAATACCAACCAGCATCGAAGGGCCAGGTTGTTCGGTATTCAGCCATCCTAGTTCGATTGTACAGTGCTCGCCCTCCTCCGTAATCTGTAAGCTTTCTGGGGGACATAGCTGTTTGTAGCGGGCCATGCGGTTCAGAGCGTCACGGTAATTACGAGCGTGGTAAGTGGCTAAGACAGTTGGTGGATACTTCGCTGTGTCAAAGACAGTCGCAAGCTTGATGATCCCTATGGCGGTTTCACCAATAAGTTCGGAATAAGCCTGCCAAATCGCGAAGTATTGGGCGGTAGTGACTGCTGGCTCAGTAATAATGGTGAGCGGCAGCCGTGCTTTGCGAGCTGCGTCGTGGGCGGCGATCCCTAGTTGACGCAATCCTTCCCAAAATCCAGGCGGGATTTTAATGCGATCTGCGAAATGAGCCTTCATCTATGTGACACTCCTTTTGCTGCTTATTCATTCTATCTTAAGTACATTTAACAACATTTAAGTCTGATCAGTCTAATTTGCCCGTTTCGCACACAAATAGATAAAAACCTTCAGCACTTCGCGGGTAGGCGCGAAACTGAAGGCTTTTCACTCTAAAATGGATACGCTACTGGGATGAAGGTAAATGAGGGAACAGGGCAAAATTAATTTAATTCTGTCATTGCAGGCTTAGCCAGCGGCAGCGTAATTTGCACTTCCGTGCCTTCGCCATGTCGACTAACGATATGTAGAGTACCATGATGGGCCTCAATAATTCTGGAGCTGATCATCAGCCCAAGGCCCGTGCCTTTTTCCTTTGTCGTAATAAAGGGCTGCCCGATTTTCCCGATAATGGAGTCGGTCATTCCGATCCCCTCATCGCGAATCGTCAAGCAAACGCTATCAGGAAAGTTTGAGCGAATCGCAATCGTAACGCGACCGCCGTCAGGCATTGCCTCGATCGCATTTTTGATGACATTAATGAATACCTGCTTGAGCTGATTGGCATCTGCATGAATGATCATTAAGCAGTCTTCCACCTGCGTCTCAATATCCACGTTCGTCATTATCGCCTGTGTTTCCAGCACCGAAATAACGCCGCGCAAAATATGTACCAAATTCTCATCGTTGAATCTGGTAAAATGCGGCTTCGCCAAAGTCATAAATTCATTTACGATTAAATTAATTCGATCCAGCTCGTTGGACATAATATCGAGATAGGAGCCATAACCTTCGTTTTTGGTTTTGAGCAATTGCGTGAAACCTTTGAGCGCCGTTAGCGGATTGCGAATTTCATGGGCAACGCCCGCAGCAAGCTGGCCAATAACCGACAGCTTCTCGGAACGCACCAGCATATCCTCAGATCGCTTGCGATCGGTCAAATCCCGGATTACCGTTAAAATAACCCGCTTGCCCATATAGTTGTTAATGCGGATGCTCGACATTTCAACATCTATCGTCTGCCCATCCCTGCAAATAATTTGCCGCTCCTCAAACTGGCTCGGCTCTTCATCAAACATAATCAGATCCATCTTCCTAAGCGAATCCTCATGATGGTCAGAATGAATATATTCAAATACCGAATGTCCAATTACTTCGTTTTTGTCATCGGCCTGAACGAGCTTGATTGCCGAATTGTTGGCGTAAATAATTTTCCCATGGTCGCTAAGCACAATCGGCTCGGGCAGCAGCTTCATGACACGCTGGTACATCTCGGCACTTTCCCGCAAGGAACGCTCAAGTGCAACCGATGAGGTCACATCCTTGGCTGAGCCTAGCATCGCCGTTCTGCCTTTGTACATAATGAGCGAGAGATTGACTTCCAAATAGACGAAGCCGCCATCCTTCTTCTTGCCGCGTACGGTAACGGTATAGCGGGGCTCACGCTTTTTGATCAAAATTTCCGCCACCTGCCGCTTAATGGTGAACAGCTCAATCGCATCAATGTAGTCGGCGGTACGCAGCGTAACAAATTCCTCTCTCGTGTAGCCGAGCATGGCGGACATATACGAGTTAATATAAACGATTTTACGATCCTGCCTCACAAAAACGCCGGCTAGCACATTTTGCGTCAGGTGGCTGTATAGCTGCTCCGTCTCCCGAAGCGCCTTCTCGGTCTGCTTGCGTTTCGTAATATCCCGCTCAATAGCAACGATTCCGGTCGTCTTGCCGCTGCTGTCGCGAACAGCGGATAAGGTAATGCTCACATGCAGATGCTTGCCGTTCTTGCACAGCTTTGGGTATTCCGCTGCGGCTACCTTCTTGCCCTCAATCACCTGATCGTAAAGCCTGGCAAACTCCTTATAGAGATGGGCCGGGCCAACGGGGAGCTTCCTGCCTACCAGCTCCTCCTTCGTCCAGCCGTACATCTGCTCAAAAGCTGGATTAACATCCAGCACGATACGCTGCAAATCGACAATAACAATACCATCTGTTGTCTCTTCCCAAATGGAGTTCATATAGGTATGATACAAGTCCGCACTTACATAGTCGCTCATCCGAACCCTCCACTTTCAGCCCTATTCCGTCCTCATGAGTTGTAAATTCAACATGGGTTGTTAACTTCCCTGCTAGCGCATCCAGATTTATTGGAAAATAAATATATTCATCCCTGTAAGACGTTAACTCTTTTATAAAAAATTAGAAATCCGCGACAGGTTTCACGACACGTATTACGCAGCTTGGCGGGAAGCTTGGCGAGCAGCACTGCGTGTGTATAGTAGCGAACTGATGACCGTGCCCAGCACAATAACGGACATGCCCCATAAAATATGATTGAACGCCTCAGATTTAGCCAGCTGTGCCTGCCATACAATGGCGGTGCCTATCAAGGCGGCAGTCAATGCGCCACTGAAAAACTGGGCAAGCTGGAATAATCCCATTCCCGCTCCAATTTCCTTTTGCGGCAGCAGCCTCGACATTTCATTAGACACGCTGCTCGTTAAGGCAGAGAAACTAACACTAAGCAGCATATAGATCATGAGAATTGCCCAATAGGAATGTACAGCGCTGAATGCGAGCGCGAGTGAGGCGGCAAATAGGCCGACCGGAGCCAGACGGATAAAGAAACGATTGCCTAGCCGGTCAATGGTACTGCCAATATATCTTGAGGCAACCATCGTTGCCAGCGAGCCGGGAAATACGATTAAGCCGGACTGGGCAGGCGTTAAATGATACACGCCAGCGAGCACCTGTGGAACGAGAAATAATGCGGCAAAGTTGTTCATATACGAAGTAACGCCCAGCATGCCAAGCAGCATGTATGGCTTATTGCGGAACAAATCCGGCTGGACGAAGGGGTCCTTCGCCTTGTGAATTCGCCACCAGAACAAGGCAACCGCGACCACACCGACGATTAAGGCGATCAGGCTTTTGCTCGTCAAGGCGAGCAGCAGGCCTGTCGTTCCAATGCCAATCAGCAGCGCGCCCGCTACGTCGAACGAGCCGCTTTTGCGGCTTTCAGCCGGAATCATTTTATAGAACATAGGAATGAGCAAAATCATTATTGCAGTAACCGCAAATAAATAATGCCAGCCCAAATATTCGACGATCACACCGCCGATAACCGGACCAAGTCCAAGCCCTAGCGAGGTTGCGGACATAATAAGCGCCATCGCCCGGCCGCGGCGGTCAGCGGGAATAAACCGTGTAACGAGCACGATGCCAAGCGCGGCAATCGCTCCTGCTCCCGTTGCTTGAATAAGACGTGCAGCCATTAGCAATATAAAGCTGTTGCTGAAAAAGCCTAAAATCGACGCCACGCCAAGGGAAGAAAGGGCAATGAGAAACAGTAGCTTCATCGGTATAAAATCCGAAAGCCTGCTGTACGTAATCGAAGCAATCGCGAACATAATGGAATAACCCGTAACAATCCATGAGGTCGCAATCGCTGTGAGGGAAAATTGCTTCTCCACATCCGGCAGCGCCAGATTAAACATCATTGTATTCATAACGACCAACGTTAAAGCAAAGCTAAGTATTAATATGACCAGACCTTCTTTTTTAAGGCCCGCTTCTCCGTTATTCATGCTGCTTCAAAACTCCTCATCCACTGCTTTATTTTTTATATATAGTAACATTTACGTAGTTGGTTATGCTATTTATTTTTTTGGTATGTAGAAAGATGGAAAAAGAGAAGCAACGACCGCAGCCGAGGATAGCCCTCTGCTGCGGTCGTTGCTTTGATTAAAAGCATTACTTGCTGGTCATCTATCAGCCGATACCAGCTTCGCTATGTTTTACGCCTTTGCTGCGTACATGAGCTCGACAAGCGTACGTACCATAACGCCTGTGCCGCCTTTCGGCTCCAGTGCCTTCGCCGACTCGCGGAACGACACGCCCGCAATATCGAGATGAACCCAAGGCAGATCCTCAGCGAATGCGCCGATGAACAATCCGCCCGTAATGGTGCCCGCTTCACGGCCGCCGCTGTTTTTCAAATCTGCCGCTTCACTCCGAATTTGCTTCTTGTATTCCGGATAAGCCGGAAGCTGCCATACTCGCTCGCCAGCACGCTCAGATGCCTCACGCACCTGCTGCATGAGCCCATCATGATTCGTCACCGCTCCCGTCGCTTGCGAGCCGAGCGCTACCGACACCGCTCCTGTCAGCGTCGCGACATCAATCAGCTTCGTTGCCCCGCGGCGAATCGCTGTCGTGAGTCCGTCGCCAAGCACCAGCCTGCCTTCGGCATCCGTATTCACCACTTCCACCGTCAGGCCGTTCATCATCGTAATGACATCGCCCGGCTTCAGTGCGCGATCCGATGGCATGTTTTCCGCCGATGGAATGACCGCAATAATGTTCACCGCCGGCTTAAGCTCGCCAACAGCCTGCATTGCGCCAAGCACTGCCGCAGCGCCGCCCATATCGGCAATCATCTCCTCCATGCCAGGCGCCCGCTTGAGCGAAATGCCGCCTGTATCAAAGGTGATGCCTTTGCCAATTAAGCCCCAAGCCGCTTGCTCGCCTGGCGCACCCTTATAATGCAGCACAATCATACGCGGCGGGTTGATGCTGCCTTGACCGACCCCAAGCAAGCCGCCCATGCCCTGCTCGGCTGCTGTCCACTCATCAATTATTTCAATGTCAAAATCATACTGGCGGGCAAGCTCCTCGGCATACGTAGCCAGACCTTCAGGCACGAGCTTATTGCCCGCTATATTCGTCAAATCACGGGCGCTGATTACGCCATCGGCACAGGCAACGCCGCGTGTAATTCCAGCGATCCATTGCTCGCTGGAATTAGATGCAGCACCTTGCGCTTCATTTCCTGCGATGGAGAAATACACTTTACCGATCGCATAACGCGTCTTCGCTTCGCGTTTCTCTGGCAGGCGGTCATGCACCGCCAGCTTCAGCCCTTCAGTAAGCGCCTGAGCCGCTTGCTGCTGGGAAAGCCCTTCTGCTTCCACCGCAGATAGCGGCAGCAAAACATGTACGGACTGCGCTTTTATGCGCTTCAAGGCTTTGGCCGCTGTTGCAGCCGCTAGACGCAAGCCGTCTGCGCCGGATTGCTCCTCATAGCCAACCACTATTACATGCTCGGCAGCAGGATACAAGCCGAGCGTCTGAATGACGTGAGCCTGCTCCGCCTCTCCCTTGAACAGCCCTTTGAGAGACAGGCTGCGAATAGCCTGGTCAATTTGCGGCAGCAGCCATTCGGCTGAAGCATCGCTAAGCTCACGCGGGCTAATGAAACGAACGACTGCATCTATTGGTTCAGCACCTGGCGTTCCATATGTAAATAATGTACTCATGGTCAATCATTCCTCTCCTTTTAGCGCCTCCCGCCATAAAGATGAAAAAAAATCGGGGGGCATACCCCCGATTTTAATCATTTATTCCGCTAATGGCAAATAAATAATGAATGATGTGCCGCTTCCTACGACGCTTTCGACGCGAATAGAGCCGCCATGATTGCGGATGATCCGATAACTGACGGATAAGCCAAGGCCTGTCCCTTCTTCCTTGGTCGTAAAAAAAGGATCAAATAATCGAGCTAATGTCGCCTTATCCATTCCCTTCCCATTATCCTTCATCGTAATCTCCACATAAGAGCCATCAGCTCTCGTTGACAGCTCAATAATGCCGATATCATCGCTTTCCCGCTCCGCTACCGCATCGAGCGAATTTTTCACAATGTTGAGAATGACCTGCTTAATCTGCTTCATGTCGATCGAAGCGACGAGCGCATATTCATCCCCTTCGAGCTGCAGCTCGATCTGGCAATTGCGCATAAGCGCCTCGCTCTCCGTAAGCAGCGCAACTTCTTTAAGTAGTAAATTAATGGAAAACGCTTTCTTTAATGGAGCTGACGGCTTGGACGAGTTTAGAAACTCGTAAATAATATCATTCGCACGATCAATTTCGGCTAAAATGATTCGGGCATATTCCTCCTTGCCCATTTGCAGCAAATACGGGCGCAGCAGCTGGATAAATCCGCGTATCGACGTCAGCGGATTGCGAATTTCATGTGCGATGGCAGCCGCAATTCGGCCAAGCATGGCTAGCTTGTCATTTTGTAATGCCGTTTGTTCAATCTGCTTATACTCCGACACATCTTTGACGCTGAATAGAAAATCACCTTCAAGCTGATCGCCGTAGGTGACCGTTACGAGCAAATGATTGCCATCCCTATCCTGAAACTCATAACTCCGCATGCGCCTAAGCAGCATTTCCTTGTACAGCCTTAAAATCATTTTCCGGGTATACCGGCTAAGCTGCGGATGCCGCAAAATTTCAGGCAAATTGCAGCCCACCAGCGTTTTGCGGGGAATGTCTAGGTGCTTCGCCATTTGCAAATTAATGAATGACAAAATGCCTTCACTGTCAAACAATGCGATGCCGCTGTCCATATGCTGCAGCACATTTTCATACTTATTTTTGACCATTTCAAATGAACGATTGGAACGGAGCAGCATTTCCCTCATTTCCGTAAACTTCTGATCATTGGTTTGATTCGCCAGCAAATGAAAACGATAAGCAACCATAAATTCGATTAAAAAAATGAACGAACGATTGTACAATTTGACTGCTTCTTCCGAGTCCACATTCGATACTAATGTCTGCATGCAATCCTCATGGATCGCAATGACATCATCAAGTTGGATTCCCGTTAACTCTTTGCCTAGCTCTGCTGCTTGATAAAGAGAACTTTCCTTATCACTTCGTATGTATTCGGCAAGTGCCGGGAAATAACGCTTTCGCATCATCTGCATCCTCTACTCCCCCCCGGCAGCATCAATGGACAACGCTAATTCAAGCTATACTCATCATAGATTTTGGATGTCCTTCATGTCAATGAGAATATTTGTCGAAAAATGGTATTTTTACAACGAATTGGACGAATCCTAAGCTGACCGCTGCCAGCCGTATGTATTTTCCACGTTTGTTCGATAGTTAAAATGGAGCTGACCTTCCCAAATGGTCTTCCATTTATTTTTATCGCCAGCCTTCCCCCCGTTACTTTTATCTTTATTTTTGCCCGAATCCTTGTTTTCACCATCTTTATGGTTATTGTTTCTGCCATCTTTTTTATTATTACCACTGCTTTTGTCTTTATTTTCGTTTTTGTTTCCCTGGTTATTTTCTTGCTTATCGTTATTTTCTTGTCCGTTTTTATGCTTGTTCTTGTTCTTGTTCTTGTTCTTGTTCTTGTCTTTGTCTTTGTCTTTGTCCTTGTCCTTGTCCTTGTTCTTGTTCTTATCCTTGTCCTTATTCTTATCTTTGTCCTTGTCGTGATGCCCGCTTTTTCCGTTATCCTCCTGTTTGGCTGGCGTCTCTTGGACAGTCGCCCCAGTAGTTGATGTAGGCTTCGTCGATACCGTTTCCTCGGGCTTCGGAGAAGCCGCGCCATCCGTCACTGAGCTTATAAGAACAGGCGCAGAAGTCGGAGAGGCTGCAGGCTTAGCAGGCGCATTGTCCACAACCGGAGCGGAGGATTGCACAGCTTCTTGCTTTGCTTCCGCCTCAAGCAAGCTTCTCAGGCTTTCTTTGGTCGTTTTATCAGCATGCTTCATAATCGTTTTCACTCCGCCAAGCGGCTCGGTTATCCTGCTGATGGAATGCTGCTGGAAGTTTTCCAGCTCAAGATCATAACCTTCATCCTTGGCCATCAAATAAACCGCCATCTTGCCCGACGACAGCCCGTACGCTTCCGCTGCATCCCGCAGCTCTACCGGCGCAGACAGCGTCATAATTTCTACAGCCGCCTGCATATATCCGTCCGCCACCATATCTGTCAAAGCCTTATTAAGCTTAGTCGAAAATAATACGTCCATCTGCGGGTCATCACCGCCAACGACTACGCTCGTCACTACAATATCCTGCATCTTATCGTCAAAATAGTGCATGCCCGCAATTTTTTGCATAATAGCCGATGTGACCAGCGCAAGCGATTTATTTTTGTAGGACACTCCAGCGATGACCTGCTTGCCCGCCTCATTGAACGCATGCAGCTCCTGCACCTGCTCGCGGCTGTCAATGCCGATTTCAATGCTTGGATTGATGTCCATGCTGAAATAAGCGACTACTGGATGCTTGCCGCTCTGAACATACAGCAGCACTGGCAAAATAAGCAGTACGATAGCCGCAGCCACTCCGGTTCTCCACAGCAGTGCTTTTGGCCTCCTGCGCCTCGGCCTCTCCTCCTGCTGAATCACAATTTCATCGCCAACTTTAACGTTGCGAGGAAGCACGGAATTGATGAATCTGCCATCCGCCGTCAGCACAATTGCCCTATTCTTTTGTATCTGCATTACGACGCCACGGTTCATCATTCTGCCTCCTTGCTCGCTTCTCGCTGCCAATCATCCAGGTCCAGGTAATCTTTCAAAAACGGGTACGTGCCCCGTAAAATACATGCAATAGCAATCATATATTTACGATTGCGTTCAATCGTCTTGCGGGACAAGCCGCTCGCCTCCGTCAATGCTTTGACCGGCAGCTTGCCTGTCAGCTTTAATTGGCCAAACATCGCCGCATCCTCTGCTAATATCGCTGCTGTTCGCATCAGCATTTTGCGTGAATCCGCATGCTTCGGCGACGCGTCGACCAGTTCAGCGAACGAAACGCCATATTTCAGCAGCTCCTGATTAAATTCGCCCATCTCCAGCCGGCGTTCATCCGCCGTACTGTTCAATTCATATGCAGCCAGCGCCTGCTTCAGCTCAACAGGATTGTAAAGCTGCTCCTCATCGTCTAAACGCTCGAACGTGCTATATGGAACCGAGGATAGATGACGCTGCTCACGGCGCACATAGTCAATTAGACGGCGTCTGATGACCGTCTCGGCAAAACCAAGAAACGATCTCCCGGATTCCGGCGAAAATTGGCTAATGGCCTCGTTAAAGGCGATTAAGGCCACGCTATATTCATCATCCCTGCTCGCATTGACATAACGTTTGCAGAAGCGGCTTGTCACTTTTGCAATGTATGGCTTATAGCTTGCAATGAACCTCTCCCGCAGCAGCTCGTCTCCTTGCTGAATTTGCAGAACCGTCTGCTCCGGCGTCAGGGATTGCATGGATTTCGTATTTTTTAATAATGATTCCTTCGCTTTCGTTTCTACGGTGTCGGTGGGCACGGTTTTCCGCAAGAAACGCTTGAATAATACAAGTAGCAACCGTTCCACCTCTCATTCATAGGTTTCGGTCAATCTGTGTCGCTTGAGGGGGTAGGCCCCGAAATTTATGAGAAAAATGAAAAAGCCCCCAAACGGAGGCCACATTTCATAAAATGATTCATTTTAGACTGATGTTCGCCGCTCTTTAAGCTTATTGCGCCGGCTGCTTAAAATAACCAGACGCTTCTTTAATTCACCTTGCCATGCGATGTCGTTAATTTGGTTCGCAAAGCTGAGCAAATCAAGTGATATGTCAATTTGGCTCAGTACGACATCCATCGGATCTTCACTTTCATGATTTACGCAATTTTCCCGAAGGTCCTTGCCTTCTTGCTCCACATACTCCTGAAAATCAACCTCAGCGGCGCCGTCTCCATGTGCGTATTCAGCCAATATTTCATACTCATTTTCTACCAAGTGGTGAATCTCCACACGGTTGCATACCGGGCAGAACAAAATAGGCACGTTATGGATATGTGTCCGAAAATGCTTTAATGTCCCTTTGGTACCAATCATACTAGCTCCACAACAAAAACTCATCGACGACGACCTCCTTAGCTGTTGCCAGTTCGCAGCAAGCACGTTTCGTTTGACATAAACTTATTCGCTTTACACACGTACAATTCCTGCTTTTTTCGTAATAGAAAAGCCCATGCCAATATTTGGCACGGGCTCTTTGTCTTAGCTTCTGCTAAAGAGAAGCAAATTTGGATTAAACAGACAGCGTTTGCTGACCTGGCTTCCAGTTCATTGGGCAAAGTCCGCCGGATTGCAAAGCTTGCAATACGCGAAGCGTTTCGTCTACGCTGCGGCCAACATCGTTATGGTTAACGACTTGGTATTTCACTTCGCCTTCTGGATCGATGATGAACAGACCGCGAAGCGCGATACCTTCTTCTTCAATCAGAACGCCATAATCTTTAGCGATTTTTTTCGTAATATCAGCAGCAAGAGGGAACTCAAGCTTGCCAAGACCATTATCGTTAACGGATGTATTAATCCATGCTTTGTGGCTGTGCTGGCTGTCTACGCTCACACCAAGAATTTCAGTATTAAGCTTCTTGAACTCATCAGCAGCAAGGCTCAAAGCTGTAATTTCAGTTGGGCAAACAAAAGTGAAGTCAAGTGGATAGAAGAACAAAACCAACCATTTGCCTTTGTAGTCTGCAAGGGATGCTTTGCCGAAACCGGAACCATCACCGATTGCTGTTTCTGCTGTGAAATCTGGAGCTGGGTAACCTACCAAACGTTCTGCCATAATTTGAAATCCTCCTTGAGTTTTAATGATGAGCATGTATCGATGCGTGAACATCGGTGACTATCGCTATCTATTGATAAATATTATCACTAGATTATATTGAAGTCAAGATTGTATTCAATATTTTTTTATAATTATTATAATTAAGCTTTTTTCAGCGCTGCAATGATCAAATCGCCCATTGCCGATGTGCCGATAGCTTTGCTCTTGTCTACCGCGATATCGCCTGTACGGTGTCCTGCATCCAGCACTTCTTTAACAGCATCTTCAATCGCTTGCGCTGCATCGTGGTAGCCGAAAGTCAGACGGAACATCAGTGCAACCGACAAAATCGTTGCGATTGGGTTCGAGATGCCTTGTCCAGCAATGTCAGGAGCGGAACCGTGTACCGGCTCGTAAAGGCCGAAGCTGCCTTCGCCTAGGGAAGCGGAGGAAAGCATGCCAATGGAACCTGTCAGCATCGCTGCTTCATCGCTCAAAATATCGCCAAACATATTTTCCGTTACGATAACGTCAAAGCTCGATGGACGGCGCAGCAATTGCATTGCGCAGTTGTCGACAAGCACATGCTCCAGCTCAACCTCTGGGTATTCAGGAGCAATCCGGTTAACGACTTCGCGCCACAGGCGGGAAGTTTCCAGCACGTTTGCTTTATCTACGGAAGCCAGACGCTTGCTGCGAGTCATCGCAATATCAAACGCTTGGCGAACGATACGCTCAATCTCTTGTACATTGTATACGCAAGTATCAACCGCTTCTTCGCCGCCAGCACCTTCACGACGGAATTTCTCGCCGAAGTAAATGCCGCCTGTCAGCTCGCGCACAACGATCAGGTCAGTGCCTTCCAGCACTTCTGGTTTAAGCGTAGAAGCTTCCTTCAAGCAGTCAAATACAGTTGCCGGACGAATGTTGGAGAACAGGCCCAGCGCTTTGCGAATGCCGAGAAGGCCAGTCTCAGGGCGAAGCTCCTTCGAGTTGTTGTCCCATTTCGGACCGCCAACAGCACCGAGCAATACAGCGTCAGCATTTTTACAAAGATCAAGCGTCTCTTGCGGCAATGGTGTTCCTTTTTGATCGATTGCAATACCGCCGAACAGGCCGTGCTCGGTTTCGAACTGATAGCCGTAAAGCTCTTCTACTTTTTTCAATACTTTAAGCGCTTCGCCTACGACCTCTGGACCAATACCGTCGCCGGCAACTACTGCAATTTTTTTAACTTCTGACATTGTTGTGTAACACTCCTTATTTTTGAGCTCGGATGAGCTATTCTCATTCTGTTATCATTTGTACCATATTTCAGAGCTGAAAACAAAGATATAAAATCTATGGTCTTTATAGGCAATGCTTATAAAGGCTATTGAATACGCATATGGCTCGGCAGAACGTAATAAAGGAGGAGCTTCCGCTCCCCCTAAGCTAACTAAATCAAGCTCATTTTATCGCGACGTCCTGGCGATTTGCGTTTCTCAATTAGGCGGTTGAGCGCATCGATGTAGGCGCGTGCGCTCGCTTCCAAAATATCGGTGCTAAGGCCGCGGCCCTGCGCAGATACTTCATTTTGGTTCAGTACAACATGCACCTCGCCAAGCGCATCCTTGCCTTGGGATACTGATTTAATCGAATAATCCTCAAGCTCTACAGCTTCAGAAGTCACTTTATCGATCGCATTGTAAATCGCGTCAACAGAGCCATTGCCTTCCGCTGTTCCTTCGCTAACGCTTCCATCCGCTTGGCGGATAATAACCGAAGCGCTAGGCGTTGATTGGTTACCGTAGCTCACTTGAATTGTCTCAAGCGTAAATACTTCCGGCGTGTCCACGAGCTTTTCTTCCAGAAAGGCACGAATATCTTCGTCGGTGACATTCTTTTTGCGGTCAGCCAAGTTTTTGAACTTGGAGAAGGCCACGTTAACCGCTTCTTCATCCAGCTCATAGCCCATGTCGATCAGCTTCTCGCGGAATGCGTGACGACCGGAGTGCTTGCCAAGTACGAGCGAAGACTCTTTCAAACCGATGGTATCGGGCGAAATGATTTCATACGTCGTTTTTTCCTTGAGCATGCCATCCTGATGAATGCCGGACTCATGCGCGAAGGCGTTGGCGCCCACAATCGCTTTATTGCCTGGCACCACCATGCCTGTCAGCTTGCTGACCAGGCGGCTCGTCTTGGCAATTTCTTTCAGGTTCAGCGTCGTCGTTGCGCCGAAATAATCGGCACGCGTCGCAAGCGCAAGGGCAATTTCCTCGATTGCCGTGTTTCCGGCGCGTTCGCCGATACCGTTAATCGTACCCTCTACTTGATCTGCGCCGTTAAGTATAGCAGACAGTGCATTGGCTGTTGCCATGCCCAGATCATCATGGCAATGCGCGCTGAGCTGGATCGTTTCGATGTTCGGAACGTTTTGCTTCAGCGTTTTGAAGATGTTGCCGAATTCCTGCGGATTCAAATAACCGACGGTATCCGGAATATTAACGACTGTCGCTCCCGCGCGAATCGCCATATCCGTTACTTCGCAAAGGAAATCAAGCTCTGTGCGCCCAGCATCTTCAGGCGAGAATTCGACTTTATCAAAATATTTCTTCGCATAACGAATAGCGCGCTCTGCTGTTTCCAGCACTTGCTCCTTCTCCATCCGCAGCTTGTGCTTGCGGTGAATTGGGCTTGTCGCCAGGAATAGATGGATGCACGGGTCCTGCGCGCCTTTAAGCGCTTCACGCACCGCGTCAATATCCTGCTCGCGCGAGCGCGACAGGCCGATAATCGTTGCATTTTTGATAGCTGTCGCTACCGCATTAACCGCTGCCAAATCGCCGGGAGATGCCGCAGGAAAACCAGCTTCAATCCGATCCACACCCAGCTTTTCCAGTTGGAGGGCGATTTCCACCTTTTCCTTCGTGTTCAGGTTGACGCCTGGAGACTGCTCCCCATCACGCAATGTTGTGTCAAAAATATAAATTTTACGCATTTCCTTGCACCTCCGGGAACAGAATGATCCCGGTACGCACGGACAGCTCTAAGACTGCGCCTGCGCGCAGCTCATCCGCCGGTGAACCGGGATTATTTCTTCATCGCTTCATGCTATGGGGGCGCATCCCCGCAAGGTTAAACACCTATTTGAAGATACGCCCTAGTTAAAAAATATTACTTCTTGATCCAGTGCATAAGCTCACGAAGCTGCTTGCCTGTTTGCTCGATTGGATGAGCTGCCTCGTTGCGGCGAGTAGCGTTCATCATCGCTTGTCCTGATTTGTTTTCCAGGATGAAATCGCGAGCGAAACGGCCGGATTGGATATCTTCCAATACGCGCTTCATTTCTTTTTTCGTTTCAGCTGTTACAATGCGAGGACCCGTTACATAGTCGCCGTATTCAGCTGTGTTGGAGATGGAATCGCGCATCGAGGAGATGCCGCCTTCGTACATCATGTCAACGATCAGCTTCAGCTCGTGCAAGCACTCGAAGTAAGCCATTTCTGGAGCATAGCCAGCTTCAACAAGCGTTTCAAAACCAGCTTGTACAAGCGCGGATGCGCCGCCGCAAAGAACTGCTTGCTCACCGAAAAGATCGGTTTCTGTTTCTTCTTTGAAAGTTGTTTCGATAACGCCTGCACGAGTACAGCCGATACCTTTAGCATAAGCAAGACCGATTGCTTTTGCGTTGCCGGAAGCATCTTGCTCGATTGCGATCAAGCCCGGTACGCCAAAGCCTTCTTCATACGTACGGCGAACCATGTGGCCTGGCGATTTAGGAGCAACCAGGAATACGTCTGTATCTTTGCTTGGCTTGATTTGGCCAAAGTGAATGTTGAAGCCGTGGGAGAACATCAGAGCCGCGCCTTTTTTCAGGTTCGGTGCGATTTCCTCGTTGTATACTTGTGCTTGTGTTTCGTCAGGCAGCAGGATTTGAACAACGTCTGCTACTTTAGTTGCTTCAGCAACGGTCAATACTTCGAAACCGTCTTTTTTAGCTGTGTCAGCGGATTTACCAGGTCGAAGACCGATGATAACTTTAAGTCCGCTGTCGCGAAGGTTTTGCGCTTGTGCGTGGCCTTGGCTTCCGTAACCGATTACTGCGATCGTTTTACCTTGAAGTACGCTTTGATCAGCGTCTTTTTCATAATACAATGTAACTGCCATGTGAATAATTGCCTCCTTTATTTTGACCCTTTTGAACGGGTGTTTAAGTAGAGAATGACGCGAATAGCCGCGGTTCTCCGCTTAAACTCCCGCTCAAAGCGGGGTAAATCCATATTTTCAAGGTGAGACGGCTGTCGCCGTCCTTTGGCGGCGCGGCGCGTTTCAGTCCGAGAAATATAGAGAAAGTATGACGAAATCATATACTTTCCTATATTTCAAGCAAAAACGACTTCGTCGTCCTTCTGGAACGTGCGAAGAGCTTTGCCCTAGAATTCTAAGCGGATATAAGGATGAAACTTATACTTTCTTAGAATTCGAAAAAAAGCTTGCGATCGAACGTTAGCGGCTGTTGCCGCGGTTCAGCGCCGTTACACCGGTACGGGACAGCTCGCGAATACCATAGGGCGTCAGCAATTCAACCATTGCGTCGATTTTCTCGGTATCGCCAACAACCTGTACCATAACGGAATGAGTGCCGATGTCTACAACTGCTGCGCGGAATGTTTCGACTACGCCGAAAATTTCCGGACGCACCGCTGGCTCGGCGCTTACTTTAATAAGCGCCAGCTCGCGGGCAACAATAGGGTTCGAGCTAAGATGAATGACTTTGATTACATCAATAAGCTTATAAAGCTGCTTCGTAATCTGCTCAAGCGTCTGCTCATCGCCTGTTGTGACGATGACCATGCGGGACAGGCCAACCTCTTCGCTCGTCCCCACTGTGATGCTCTCAATATTGAAGCCGCGGCGGCCGAACAAACCGGACACACGCTGCAAAACGCCAGGCTGGTCGTTAACGATTACTGCGATTGTATGTTTCTTCATTCCGCATCCCCCATGATCATTTCGTCGATCGTGCTACCTTGTGCGACCATCGGGTATACATTTTCTTCTTTGCGAACGACAAACTCCACAACTGCAGGACCAGGGTGATTCATTGCCTCTTCCCATACTGCTTTTGCTTCTTCCTTGTTCGTCGCGCGGAAGCCTTTCACACCATATGCTTCCGCCAGCTTCACAAAGTCCGGGCTGCCCGAAAGGTCAATGTGGCTGTAGCGATTATCGTAAATCAGCTCCTGCCACTGGCGCACCATTCCTAGCACCTGATTGTTCAAAATAACAACCTTGACCGGAATGTTGTTGATTGCACAAATCGCCAGCTCCTGCGCACACATCTGCATGCCGCCATCGCCGTTGATTGAAATAACAAGGCGGTCAGGGTTCGCCATTTGAGCGCCGATTGCCGATGGGAAACCAAAGCCCATCGTTCCAAGTCCGCCAGAGGTTACCCACGAGCGCGGCTTGTTGAACTTGTAGAACTGCGCTGCCCACATTTGATGCTGGCCAACGTCTGTCGTTACAATGGCATCGCCATTCGTCGTCTCATGCAGCATTTCCACGACCCATTGCGGCTTCAGCTCATCTTCCGAATCCTTGTATCTGAACGGATATTGCGCTTTCGAAGCCAGCAGCTCCGCACGCCATGCATCTGCTTTATCTGCACGCTTGGCTTGCAAATTCGCAATTTGCAGCACCGTCTTCACATCGCCTACAATCGGAATGTCAGTTGGCACGTTTTTGCCGATTTCGGCAGGATCGATATCGATATGAATGATCTTCGCATGCGGTGCAAACCCAGACAGCTTGCCCGTTACTCGGTCATCAAACCGCGCGCCGATATTGATCAGCAAATCTGCCTTCTGAATCGATTTGTTCGCTGTATACGTGCCGTGCATACCCGGCATGCCGAGGAACAAGTCATCTCCGCTTGGGAATGCCCCAAGACCGAGCAGCGTTGTCGTAATCGGAATATCGGTTTTCTTCACGAATTCATGCAGCTCTTCATGCGCGCCGGAGTAAATAACGCCGCCGCCTGCAAGAATTAGCGGACGCTCCGCTTCCGTGATCGCTTTAATCATTTTGTCCACCTGCAGCTTGTTCGGCGATACAGTTGGGTTATATCCGCGAATGCTGACTTCCGTTACCGGCTTGAACAGCGTTTTGTTAGCGGAAATGTCTTTCGGTATATCAATTAGAACAGGTCCCTTGCGTCCTGTATTAGCAATATGGAATGCTTCATGAATCGTACGGGCCAAATCATTGACATCCCGTACCAGATAGCTGTGCTTCGTAATTGGCATTGTAATGCCTGTAATATCAGCTTCTTGGAACGCATCGGTTCCAATCAGGCTCGAGATGACATTACCGGTAATGACAACCAACGGAACCGAATCCATATAAGCGGTAGCAATGCCCGTTACCAGGTTTGTCGCACCAGGGCCGGAGGTTGCAATACAAACCCCTACTTTGCCGCTTGCGCGAGCATAACCATCGGCTGCGTGAATTGCGCCTTGCTCATGGCGGGTAAGCACGTGGTTGAAATCAGAGAAACCGTGCATCGCATCGTAAATGTACAACACTGCGCCACCCGGATACCCGAATACGCAATCGACGCCTTCCAGCACCAAGCTGCGAAGTAAAATTTCAGAACCCGTAATTACTTCTGGCTGCCTCAGCTTCTCCATTAATTCTTCTTTTGACTTCAGTGTTGCATTTTGCGTGACCATCGGTCATCCTCCTCTCGAAAACAACAAAAAAACCTTTCGCTCCTCCTGCTTCTAGAAGAAGCATCGAGGGACGAAAGGTTTAACTTCCGTGGTACCACCCAAATTCGTTACACATCTTGCGATGTATAACCTCCACAGGTAAGAACGTGTGCGCACTGACCGTCCATACCTTTAGCACTGTAACGCGTGCCCTGCGATTTTCCCTAATAACCACTTGACGTGCTTTTCAGGAAAACAGCTCCGAGGTGAGCTCGTAGAAAAGGGGTTTTGGCGATGGTTGCAGCTGATCCATCCGCTCTCTGAACAAAAGAGCCCTTAACACTTCGTCCTCATCATTGCTGATGACATATGTTTGAATAAGACTTTCTTTATTATAAGCTGACATCATTCGTTAGTCAAGAAGAAACCGCAACAGCATTTTAGCAAAAATAGGGCGCGCGGCAAAGCCCCGCTTCATATATTAGAATAGCCAGCATTCGGCAAACTCATGCAGTCAGGAATGATCCTAATGATACGAGAGCGCAACGCCCGTACCGACGATGAAGAAATCATCAGGCTCATCAAGTCAGAGCTTATGCCACTCTCATGGACGACTCATCAACATGATGCCACAGTTATACGCGAGCTGCCCCTGCGCCTTCGCCGCGGCGTAACCTATGTTGCGGCAGCAGGAAAAACAGCCACGCCCTATGGCTTTATTCATTTTGAAAAAGCCCACGACATTTTGATGTTCTCCATGCTTGCCGTACACCCCGAGCATCGCAACCGCCATTGCGGCACAAAGCTGATGGCAGCAGCCGAAGCCTATGGCTTGGCAGCTTCCTGTACGATGGGCCGCCTGTTCGTCGATCAAATCAACGACAAGGCCCGCCATTTTTATACGAAGCTCGGATATCAAGCGATTCGATATTATCCCGAGCTTCGCTGCTACGAAATGATTAAAGGGCTTAGTTGAGGCTGAAATCAGCAGCCCTATGCCGCTAAATACTTAGTAGTAGCCGCCGTAGTTGTAGCCTTGGTTCTGACAGCATTGGCCTCCGCCGTAGCCGCCACCATATCCGCCTCCGTAACCACCGCCATATCCTCCACCGTAGCCGCCTCCATAGCCGCCGCCGAAGCCAGCTCCGAAGAATGGAAGCGTACCGATTGCCAGCAAATCAAACAAAACTAGGGGCAGCAGCGCTTTTGTTTTGACCGACTTGCCCTTGTCCTTGCCAATTGGTGCAAGCGTCAGCTTGTTGCCCTGGATGCGAACGAGCTTGCCCGTGACGACAGAGCCGTCCTTGCGCACTGCATAGATGGATTTGCCCGCGAGCTTACGCGCCTGCTCTTTGGTAATGTTACCCATGCAAAATCCCTCCTTTCCCGTTGTGCTTTAGTTTATTCAGGAAAGAGGTAGCCGCCTGTTTGTTTGTCCTCTGCTGCCGGAATTGGACGCTAAAATGTACGCCACTCCAGTCGGAACCAGAAATGAAAAAAGTCATAGAAATCATAATGAGGCTGCCCCCTAAGGGACAGCCTCATCTATAACGCTTCAGTTACTAAGCGTTGATTTTTTGTTTAGCCACGCCAGCAAGGGAGTTGAACGAAGCAATATCGTTAACAGCCAAGTCAGCAAGGATTTTGCGGTTTACTTCAACGCCAGCAAGTTTCAAACCGTACATGAATTTGCTGTACGACAGTCCGTTGATACGAGCTGCTGCATTGATACGAACGATCCACAGTCTGCGGATGTCACGTTTTTTGTTGCGACGGTCGCGGTAAGCATACATTAAGGACTTGCCTACTTGCTCCTTCGCTGTTTTAAACAGGCGATGCTTCGAACCGAAATAACCTTTTGCCAGTTTCAAAATTCTTTTGCGACGACGAGTGCGGACAAATCCGCCTTTAACTCTTGCCATGAGTGTTGACCTCCTGAAAGTTTCTAATTAGTATTTATTGCAAAATGTGCTTATTTAAGATTGTTAAGACCTTGTTGCAGGCGTTTAACGTCGCCAGCAGCCATCAGTGGTTGACCAGCAAGAACGCGCTTCTGGCGTCCGGATTTGTGGGAAAGCAAGTGGTTTTTGTAAGCTTTATAACGCTTTACTTTACCAGTACCCGTAATTTTGAAACGGTCTTTCAGACTGCTGTGTGTTTTCATTTTAGGCATGTCAATTATCCTCCCTTAAATTAAGTGTTGCTTTTTGGTGCCAAAATCATAATCATGCTCCGGCCTTCCAGCTTAGGAGCGCGTTCTACGCTGCATATTTCGGCAACCTCTTGAGCGAGACGATCCAAGATCTTTTGACCAAGCGACGCGTGCGCAATTTCACGACCGCGGAACCGGACAGAAGCTTTAACTTTATCGCCTTCACCCAAAAACTTTACAACATTGCGGTATTTCGTTTGATAATCGTGCTCATCAATGTTTGCACGGAACCAAACTTCCTTAAGATCAACGATCTTTTGGTTTTTCCGGGCTTCTTTTTCTTTCTTTTGCTGCTCATAGCGGAATTTACCGTAATCCATAATCCGGCATACCGGCGGTTTAGCCGTCGGCGCTACGTTCACCAGATCCAGGTTTAAGTCTATGGCCATTTGCAAGGCATCACGAATGGGTTTAATACCGATTTGCTCGCCTTCCGCACCAACTAAACGTACTTCTCTGGCCCGGATTTCATCATTGATTTGATGTTCTCTGCTAATAACGTGCCACCTCCAAAAGAGTATACTTGCATAATAAAAGGGATACAGGCTCAATTGAACCCGCATCCCATAACCGTTGTTTGCTGCTATTCCCTACATCCCACAAGGAGACACAAAAGATAAGCTTAGTCGATTATCGCAAACCGGTCAGCGCGAGCCGAAAGGTGAGAAGCGGGTGCTTCTGCTTGTGCGTTACAGTATTTCATAAATTGTTTCCTAAACACTACCGACTTACTATATCACAACCGAAAGTTCAGTGTCAACACTTTTAAAATCAAAATGTGGGTAACCGCGCGCAGCAGACGAAATCATTGTTCAAGAGCAGCTAAAGCTGAAACAATGATCCGTCGGCGTCGCGGCAGCTTATTCACAAATTCATCTTTAAAGCTGCTTGCTCTGTACTTCCTCCAAGCGGATGACGCGAGTATGCTGCGTATGGCTCCACTTCTTGTTGTTTTGTGTAAAGAAGGCATGAACCGTAATTGGCCACCATGACAGGGTGAAAAGCAAAAACGTCGGAATGCGCAGGTACAGCTTCCAGTTGACTTTAGCCAAATGCATAGACAACGGAATTTGAATGAAAATGTAAAGCATATAAGGGATAGACACCCAAATCGGCAGCATATTGTACACGGATGTTACCCGTTCTCCTCCCGACAGGAAGATGTCGCCCCAAACGATAGCGGCTATACAGAAGCCCGCGAGATAATTGTAAGCATTAAAGACATACAGCGCAGCGTCGATCTTTGTCCAGCTGCGATCCTTGATGCCCTGCCACAACAGCGGTAGCATATGCTTGCGCGTTACATCAAAATGGCCTTGCATCCAGCGCAGGCGCTGGCGGGCAGAAGCCTGAAACGTAATCGGCTTTTCGTCGAATACTTTAGCTTCAAAGTTGAATTTCGGGTAAATGCCCCGCTTAATGCAGCGAACGGTAAATTCCAAATCCTCGACAAGGCTCGTAGCTCCCCAGCCCATTTCCTGCAGCAGCTTGGAATCGAACACCATGCCCGTACCGCCGAGGAAGTTCGCAAGCCCCAGGTTCGTACGTGGCAGCTGCCATAGACGGTTACAGAACCAATAGTTGATTGCATTCGCCGAGCTGACCCAAGAGTCATTCGGGTTTTTCGTATCCAGATAACCTTGTACAACCTGGAAGCCATTGCACAGATCATTGTTCATATATTGCAGGAAGTCCGTTGCCACGAGATTGTCAGCATCGAAAATCGCAACGCCATCATAGCTGCGCGGCATTTGCCACAGCTCTTTAAGCATCCATTCCACCGCGAAGCCTTTACCGCGTTGGTTCGGATTTTCTCTTACGCAGGCATATACGCCGTCATAGCTTTTTACAACATCGACTGTTCCGTCGGTGCAGTTGTCGCAGATGACGAAAATATCGTACAGCTCGCGCGGGTATTTCATTTTTTGCAAATTCTCGATTAAAGCTCCAACTACTTGCTCTTCGTTATGAGCGGCGATTAGCAAAGCGAAAGACTTTTGCGGCTTATGCGACAAATCCTCTTTTTTGCGATGCCATCCAAAAAACGTCAGAAACAATTGATACAGGCCAAGCACTGCAAATAAAATTTGCACAACAAACATAATCGAATTGAACATTTAGGTACTGCCCCCTTGAGACCCCTTTTTTTGATTTGCCAAATTGATTGGCGCAGCCGACCAAGCATGCGTTCATCGTTCAGGCGGTTATTTTATATCTCTCTTGTTTACGGGCGCTTTTCTGAAAGCGTCCCTGACCTTACTTGATTCTCCACACATTGCTTCCTTTTGTCAAAAGCTCAATTGAGCGTTTTCCAGCCGGAAAAGCGCTACCATGGTTAACCAATGACTGCATTACCTCCTTTTGCGGCGCGTCACCCTTATTTTCATCCATTTGCTGAATTTTTAGCACTTCTGTCCTTACTTACGATAAAAAACGCGAAAATGTTTCCGTTAAATTTATCTCATAATGTGACTGACTGGTGAACGCCCCTTTGCGGATTGCCGCTCGCATTCCGCGAGAAGCCCATCAAAAATTGCATCCCAAGACTTACGAAGACTGAACAATCTTGCGCTAATGCCCAAACTTCTTCTGCATTCCTCATGCTCGTGCAGAAGCGCAAGTGCAGCAGCAAAGCTTGCCGGGCTTCCCGCCTCGCATAACACTCCGTTTAGTCCGTGGGAGACGGAATCAAGCACGCCGCCCTTGTTCGCACAAAGGACAGGTGTGCCGCATGCCATCGCCTCAAGCACAACATTGCCGAACGTTTCCGTCGCCGACGGAAAGAGGAAAAGATCAGCAGCAGCGTACCACCTCTGCAGCTCCTCTGACGTTTGAAAGCCAAGGAAGGTTGCAGCTACGCCGCTTCTTGCGCATTGCTGCTGCAGCGCCTCTGACGAAGGACCGTCACCAGCCAGCACCAGCTTAACCTGTGCATTTGTTTGTTTTTGGAATAAGGAGAAAGCCTCAATTGCTGTTTCGACATCTTTCTCTGGAGCAAGCCTTCCTGCATAAAAAACGACAAAACATTCATGTTTTATGCCATGCTGCGCCAGCAATTGCTCCCGGTTAACCCCGGGATGAAACAAGCTTGTGTCTATACCCCGGCTCCACACCGAAAGCCGCTCCGCACCCCATCCTTTCCTAGTCAAGTCCTGCAGTGTAGATGTGGAAGGCACAAATATCTTTTTACAGTCGTGATGAAACCATTCCATATACCTACTTAACATCTTTACCATCCATTGCAAATTATAAAACGGCAAATATTGATCAAAATTGGTGTGATACGATGCGATCAGTGGAATTTGATGCTTGCGGGCATAATGAATGCCACATAAGCCAAGGTTGAATGGGGTAGCTACATGGATGAGGGTGGGATTAAATTCATGCAGGGCATGGCGGAGATGCAGCGGATTCGGCAGCGCCAGACGGCACTCGGGGTATAGAAAAAACGGCAGGCTGGCAAAACGTTCTACAGAGCTTGCCTGCATAGCAGCCTTGGAGTCAAATATCGAGCGCTCCGGCGCCAGCACCAGACACTCCACCCCCCTGCGCTGCAAATAGGCTTTCCAGCGGCCAAGAGAACGGGCAACGCCATTTCGTTCCGGCTCATAGGTATCGGTAAAAAGCGCGAGTCTCATTCATACGCCTCCTTCGCCTTTACTCTTGAATGCTATCGGCTATTATTGTAAGGAAGGTATGTTATCGGGTAATCAACACAGTATGAACGGAACATTAATCTGGATTTTTACAAATTGTATGCGTACAGGGGCTCAAAACATGGTACTATCTTTAGAGTGGAAAACCGCCACACTTATACAGGAGGATTTGAATGAAACAATTGTTAGGATGGCTGAGAGTGCGCGAGCAGCAGCTCATTGTCTGGGCGAACAGCCGGCGTGGACATAAGCGCCTGCACCGCTGGCTTGGAAAATGGCTCAGCGTCATTACACATATGGGTGGTGCGACGTTTACCCTGACCAGTTCTCTGCTATTTGCTTTGATCGCTCCATCACCATGGAACGCAACAGGCTGGCAATGCTTCATAACCGTCGTCATTAGCCATTTCCCCGTTTTTGTGGTCAAACGCTGGTTCAAAAGGCTGCGCCCGTATCAAGCGCTGGAGGGGTTGACCACCAGTCGCAAGCCGCTTGTCGATTCGTCATTCCCATCTGGACATACGACAGCGATATTCGCCTGGCTCATCCCAATTGTGCTTACGAGCGGCGTCCTGCTGGTTATTACCGTCCCAATTGCTGCGGTTATAGGCGTTTCGGTAGGCTGGTCGAGGATGTACTTGGGGCTGCATTATCCTTCCGACGTTATTGTCGGCGCATTTATAGGCACGGTCACGGCATTCGCCGTACAATACAGCTGGGTTACTACCATGTAACCTAGCTGTATTTGGCTTTTGCCCGTTTTTTTACTGCGGGGATCGTTGATTAATGGTTTGAAAGGCTAGTCTTCTGTTTCTTCGTCCTGATCGCTTTGCTCCGCTTCACGCTGGGCATTCGCCAGCTTGTTTTCGCGGAATTTCGCCAGCGCCGCTGAGCCGATTACAGCTTCCAGACGGTAGATCGGCTGGCCCTTGTCCATAAATTTCATCTCATATTCAGTAAATACAAGCTCCTCGCGCGGCTCATCCTTATGCAAATGCAAGGAAATGTTCCGAAGCTGAAGCTCCATCTCCGTAAAGCTGTTCAATGAGAACTCAAACAGCGACATCGAATCGGTCTTAAAATGAATTTCTCCGCGCTCGTTCAGCAATTGACCATACTTCGCCAGAAAACGCGGATGCGTCAGCCTGCGGCGGGCATGCTTCGCTTTTGGCCAAGGATCGCTGAAATTCAGATGAATGCGCTCAAGCTCGCCCGGCTCAAACATCGTCTCGATCTGCTCGATATTCGCGCGCAGCAGCGCCAAATTAGGCGGATGGCTAACTCCCTGCTCTGCCCAAATCGCATGTGCCTTCTCGCCTGCACGGCGAATCAGCTCATCATACATATCTACGCCAATAAAATTAATATGCGGATTGCGCGCGCTCATATGGCTGATGAAACGGCCCTTGCCCATGCCAAGCTCCACATAAATCGGGTTATCATTGCCGAAAAAATCGCGCCATTTCCCTTTAAGCGGGGCAGCATCCAAAACAACAAGCTCAGGCTGTGCCTCCAGGCTTTCACGAATTCCTTTTCTTCCTCTTAATCGCATTGTATTTGAATCCTCCATTTAATTGCGGGCGCGCCCGAATTGTGGGCAACTCCCGCATATAAGCTAGTCCTTATTGTGCCTAAGATCGCCCTTCTTGTAAAGCCGATAGCCAAAAAAAAGAACCGCAGGGTGGCCGCCCCCGCGGTTCTTCTACTAATTATAGAGCAGCTCAGATCAGCAAGCGATAATCAATCGGAGCACTGGATTTATCGATTTCATAAGTTTCTTCCAGCGCTTCATTCAACTTCTTGCGCGCAGATACTTCAACATGATGATTATTGTGGAATCTGACACCGCTCAGCGCCATCAGCTCTTTAACTGTCAATTCTACCGTTACTTTCTCATCGCCATGTGGAATTCTAGTTTGCTGGCTCATTAGACATCACCTCATCGTTTAATATAACTCATTATTTCCAGACAAACGACATTGTATGACAATCGCTACGAATTAGCTATGTTAGGTTTTTTTGTTGCCATTTCACACTTTTAATATAACAGATCATGTAAGGTATAGCAAGCC
Source organism: Paenibacillus liaoningensis (assembly GCF_059609455.1). Lineage (NCBI taxonomy): Bacteria > Bacillati > Bacillota > Bacilli > Caryophanales > Paenibacillaceae > Paenibacillus > Paenibacillus liaoningensis. The sequence goes on along the minus strand of NZ_JCAALU010000032.1, from coordinate 15,481 downwards.
TATTTTCTGTTTTCTCAAAAATAATTTCCAGTTTTCCGCATAGTGGAAACGTTTACATTCAACCTATAATCGGGCGTGGCTTTCCGCCTGTTTTTTCGTTAAAATAGAGGGAGCGAATAAATGGCGGTCAAAAAGAATCTGCACTGCGTGAAAGGTTTGGCTTATGAAGCGGCTTTCCTGCGGAAAGCTTAAGTATATGCTTCTCCGATTCAAACCTTTCACTCCGCTCCGATTTTTTCACCACCCTTTTTATAAGAGAAGGAGAACGGAATGAATTCATTAAAAGCAACAGCATTAGAATCAGCCAATGAACCCCAGCTATGGGGCGATAAAAGATTTCATACATGGAACTACGAGATGCGCGAGCAATTCGGGGGCAAAGTGTTCAAGGTCATGCTAGATGCCGGATTTACTTGCCCGAACCGCGATGGATCCATTGCCAAGGGCGGCTGCACCTTCTGCAGCGCGCGCGGATCAGGCGACTTTGCCGGGAGCCGGCGGGATGATCTCATTACCCAGTTCAACAACATTCGCGACCGCCAGCATCAAAAATGGCCCGATGCCCAGTATATCGGCTACTTTCAGGCCTATACGAACACTTACGCACCCGTAGAGGAGCTTCGCGAATATTACGAAGTGATTTTACAGCAGCCCGGCGTTGTCGGCCTGTCGATTGCAACCCGCCCCGACTGTCTGCCGGACGATGTCGTCGATTATTTGGCAGAGCTCAATGAGCGCACCTACCTCTGGATCGAAATGGGACTTCAGACGGTGCATGAATCGACCTCAGAGCTGATTAACCGGGCGCATGATACCGCCTGCTATGTTGACGCGGTAAAACGCTTGCGTGCGCGCGGCATCCGCGTCTGCGCCCATATTATTTATGGACTGCCGCAGGAAACGCATGAAATGATGCTGGACACCGGACGCGCAGTTGCCGCCATGGATGTACAGGGCATCAAAATCCATCTGCTCCATCTCATGCGCAAGACGCCAATGGTTCGCCAATATGAGGCTGGACTGCTGCGCTTTCTGGAGAAGGACGAATACGTCAAGCTCATTGGCGACACGCTGGAGTTTTTGCCGCCAGAGATGATCGTCCATCGCCTCACTGGAGATGCGCCGCGCGACCTGCTCATCGGCCCAATGTGGAGCCTCAAGAAATGGGAAGTGCTCAATGCAATTGATGATGAGCTGCGTAAGCGTGGCACTTGGCAAGGAAAGCTGTGGGTGAACAGCTAGCATGGGATTTTTATCGGTTCTCAGCATGGCGCATCGCTGGATGGCCGAACGGGCACAGCCCGGTGATGCCGTCATCGATGCCACGTCAGGCGGCGGCGTTGACACGCTAGCCCTCGCCCGTCTCGTCGGCGAACGCGGCAGCGTATTTGCCTTCGACATCCAGCAGGCGGCGCTCGACCGGACGCGGGAGCGGCTGGATGCAATACGTGCAAGCGGCAAGGAAAAGCTCGCGGAGACGCAGCTTTTGCTCCAAAGCCACGAGCATATGGCGGATGGCCTGCCAACCGCACTTCATGGCAATATTGCCGGAGTGATGTTTAATCTCGGCTTTTTGCCTGGAGGCGATGAGTCGCTTATTACGCAGCCATCGACTACAATTGCCGCGCTGGAAGCAGCGCTTGCTCTGCTTCGTCCTGGCGGCATCATTACATGCGTCGTCTATCCCGGTCATCCGGGCGGCGCGGAGGAAGCGGCTGCCGTACAGCAATGGGTTGAAGCACTGCCTGATGAGGCTGCCTCCACTATGCTGTACCGTCAGCTTCATAAGAAAGCTGCACCATATTTGCTTGGCGTAGAGAAAAAAGCCAAATGAAAAGCTTAAACTACTTAACTTAGGGAGAGATACTGTAATGACTAAACCATATCCACTGCAATTTCAACCAGAGATGAAGGAACGTATTTGGGGAGGCCGTGCGCTTGAGCAGTTTGGGCTTACGCTGCCGGAAGGCTCGATTGGCGAAGGCTGGATGATCGGCGACCATCCGAATGGCACGACGAAGGTTATTAATGGCGAGCTTGCTGGCAAAGGCCTCGACGAAATTCGCGAAGCTTATGGCCGCGAGTGGTTCGGCACGAAAGGCTTCTCCGAAAAAAATGGCCGCTTCCCGCTTCTCATCAAGCTGCTCGATTGCAATGATGACCTGTCGATTCAGGTTCACCCGACCGACACGTACGAAGGATTGCCTGAAGGCGAGCTTGGCAAAACCGAAATGTGGTACATCCTTGATGCCAAGCCAGGCGCAACGATTATTTACGGCTTGAAGGACGGCGTAGACCGCGGCGCTATGGAAGCTGCAATTGCTGAAGGACGCATTATGGATACGCTGCAAGAGGTTCCCGTTCAAGCAGGCGACGCCTTTTACATACCGGCAGGAACCGTCCATGCGCTGTGCGCTGGCGTAGTCGTTGCCGAAATTCAGCAAAACTCCGATACGACTTACCGCCTGTATGATTATGACCGTCTTGGTCTTGATGGCGAGCTGCGCGATCTGCATATCGAGGACTCGCTGAACGTCATTGCTTATGACGGCGCTGGAGCAAGCCGCATGACTACCGAAGGCGTTGCTGATGGCCAGTGGCTGACCATTGCCTCATCTCCTTATTTTATTGTGGAAAAAGGAATCATCCGCTCCGCAGCAGCTTATGAAACGCCTGCTACAAGCTTCGTCATCCTGATCGTTGCCGAAGGCAGCGGCAAGCTGAAATGGGCAGATGGCGAGCTCGCACTCGCTGCAGGCCAAGCTTACTTGCTTCCAGCAAGCCTTGGCGGCTATGAGCTGGACGGCAGCCTGACCGTCATTCGCAGCGTTGTTCCTGCGTAAGGATTTTTTCAGGGGCAAGGACATAAAGGAATAGACAACAGGGATGCGAGCAAATCGCGTCCCTGTTTTATTTGTATAGGGCATATCGGAGCATGCGTTCACATTCCTTGATCATGTATAATTTATAGGGAGACTCGCTTTACATATAAGAGAGGTGTTACCTATTCACTTAGGAGAAAATAATCATAAGTACGCTGAACTGCATGCCTTTATAAAACATGGCGGATTTATCGAAATACCCGAAAACGGACATTTAACCTTTCATGAGCTGCTAATTGCCTGCCAGGCAAGCGTAAGAAGCGGGCAAAGTACAGTATTGGATTTTGAATTTCGCCACTTCGACTTATCCCTAATCTATGTTCATGACCAATATTATGGCTCGCTTATCGACTTTAAGAGGCTGGCCCGAATCAAGAACTCTCATAAAATAGCAAACATATGCGACATTCATTTTTGGCATGATTTTGAGCGTTATGCGGCCCAGCATCGTTTAGCTATCCACACATGCACACAAACAAAAAACAGCAGAAAAGCCATACTCGACAACGGATTGCGCCTCATTTTTCACTATTCCAAAGCCCATGATGATTTCCTTATAAGCGAACTAACAAGTCGGTTTGGGAACAAACGAATGATTAATTCTACGCTCTCGCCCTCCTCTTATATGGAGATGGAGAGTATCGATTTTTCGATCGAAGATTATTTGAAGCACAAAGGTTTTTTCAACCTTCCCGCCCATAAAAACAGCGGCTTCCATGATTTATTGATGAAATGCAGCAGCAAGGAAAGCCACAGCGCCATAACCGGCACCATTTTAGGATTTGAGTTTAAAAACTGGCTTTTGGAAATTTTTTATGATGACAGTCTGGCATTGATCGGGGAAAATCTTAAATTTATTAACCGCAGCTCACGCATCAGCAAAGAGGAAATAATAAAGGAATATGAGATTCATTTTTGGGAAAGCTTTAAGCTTTATGCCCCGCAAAATGGCCTGCAGATCATCGAAATTTGCAAGGACCACGATATGATCATTGCCTTTTTAAATACGGGAGCTAATTTGCATTTTCAGTATCAGGAGGAATTTGGCGACTACTTGATTAGCGTGATCGAAGGGGACGGAACCCCATTCCGCGAGTCCTATAGACGAATTTACAACCACTAGATGAGCGATCGGAGGCATTTAACATGTACGAGCTAAAAACGAAGGAAACCGACAACAGCGTCATCGCATTTATTGAAGAAGTCGAAAATATTAAAAAACGGGAAGACGCATATAAGCTGCTCGACCTTTTCACCGAAACTACAGGGCTTCCCGCAAAAATGTGGGGGCCCAGCATTATCGGCTTCGGGTCGTATCATTACCAATATGAATCAGGGCATGCCGGGGATGCACCTCTAGTTGGCTTTTCCCCAAGAAAAGCCAAGATCAGCCTGTATTTTGCCACAGGCGACACGCATCGAGAGGTACTGCTGCTACAGCTCGGAAAACATACAGCGGGCAAGGCATGCGTCTACATCAATAAAGTGGCCGACATAGATACGGACGTCTTAAAGGCGTTGATCCACCAGTCCATCCAGTTTCTTAAAGAGACGTATCCGAATTTTTAGAAATAGCGAATCGCCATTACCAGGTGCGAGTTTTGTTGATTTCGATCTTTTTCGAAAAAGCCTGCTCCAAATCTATATCCAGCTTATTGGCAAGGTCGCAAATATTCCACACAATATCGTACATTTCCAGGCCCAAACGGTCTTTGATTTCTTCCTTCTTCTCATGGTCGGGGTGGTAGGAAAGATGCAGCAGCTCTTTTACCGTCTCCCCCACCTCTGTAACTAAATAAAGCGCCCTTTGCTCAATCGTTGATTCGTCAAACCCATGAGCAGTGCTGAATTCCTTCACATGCTTTTGCATTTCAGATAATTGCATGACTGTACCTGCCTTCGTTGTCTAAAATTATTTTTTAACCGGGAAGCCGTTAATTTCAAGATGGGCTTTGAACAAATCTTGAACGGATGGCAGCTGCTCCTTGGAAGGCCACTGCTCATGCGACCATAATCCGGCCTGCTTAAACGCCCGTGGGCAGTGGATGAAGCATTCCTCGACTTCAACGACAACGGCAAGGCCGCTCGTCTTGCCATTCCAATCCATGCTGCTGATAAATGCAACATTACGCGTAATGCTCGCACGTCCATTCACCCGCATCACTTCATCAAGCCCCGGAATAATAAAAATCATGCCGATTTGCGGATTTTCAATCACATTCAGCAAGGAGTCCATTCTTCTATTGCCCGGACGATCCGGGAATGCGATTTGCTTCTCATTAAGCACCTTAACAAAGCCGGCCTCATCCCCGCGCGGGGAAACATCGCCTACACCAGCCGCATTCGAGGTCGCTAGAAAAAAGAGCGGCGACATCGACAAGTAATTGGCGGCATGCGAATCGATAATGGAAATCGTTTTTTTCACGACAGCTTCGGAAGGCTCGGTCATCATGCTTCTCAGCTCTTCCGCGGTCGTCACTTTATCTTCCTGCCACAATAAATGGGTCATGCAGGTCTACCTCCTCGTTTTTGATTGCTTTGCTATATAGCATGCATACCCTAGTCAATCGTTCAACTTAATCGGCTTGCTTATTCGCCGCTTGGCCCGATAGCCGCTCCGTTGTATCCGTCTCCAGCCCGGCCAGACGTTTTGTGAAAGTCGCCCTCCAGCTGCTGGACAGCTCTGGCGCGGCAAGCAGCCGCTCCATGCCCTCCTGATTCGTTTTCTCCACATGCATAATTTGATTCGCGTAAGAAATCGACAACGCTGCCGGATGCTTGCTTATGCATATTAAAGAGTCCGAAGGCGAAACGACACCTTCCTTGAGCACTCGAAAATAATACCCGGTATAGCCGGTCTGCTGCACCTGCAGCGGAAGCTCGGGCAAGCCGTATTTGACGGACAGCTTGAAGCAGGGCTGACGAGGCTGGCTTACCTGCACAATTGCCGTCCCAAGCTGGAAAGTATCGCCAATATGGATATTCTCCTCAACGATGCCCTGCGTCGTAAGATTTTCGCCAAAGGCGCCGAAGTTCATCGGCAAGCCCTGCGTCTCCCAATAGGCATAATGCTCAAAAGGATACACGCACACCGCCTTATCCTCCCCGCCATGATGGACCAAATCCGCTTGGCCGTCTCCCTCGAAGCAGACGGCAGTAAGCTTAACAGCATCCTGGACAGGATGCTTATGAATGCCCGTTAAAACCTCTTTCTTCAAATAGGGTACCTGCTGAGGCATCCCAATATTGATCGATTTAATTGAACCCGCTACCACTATGCTTCCCTCCTGTCTGCTGATCAGACGCCGCCCTTTCGACCATCCAGCCAGCCTTCATTCCACCTGTAGCCATCGATATCTATCGCTTTATCATATAAAATGCATAATCCAGTCCTTCTATTATGGACGGTTCAGCACATAATTTCCAGCAAAAATACGCAAGTGCCGAAGCTCCAATCGGCTTATTCCATTAATGGAATGGCCGGCGATGCTTGGCTCCACCAGCTCGGGATACGCAGCAGCAAGCACTGCGGAAGAGGCATTCAACTCATTAATTGTACTCTATCCATACACCTCGGATGCGCCTACATGATTGTATGACCCTACACTTAATGTCTATAAGAATAACGATAATCATCACAAGGAGGCGGCTTCCGCTGCCAGATGGCTACTGGACACGGAAGCAGCCTCCTTGTGTTTCTGCTGTTTATGCCGGACTTGCTGCCGAGCTACATAATTTGCTCACCGAAAACAGAACCGATCAGCTCGACTGCTGTATGAGCTGTTTTGTTGCGGTAATCGAGTACCGGATTCACCTCAACAAACTCCGCGGATACAAGCCGCTTCGATTCGGCCAGCATCTCCATCGCAAGATGGCTTTCCCGATAGCTGACTCCGCCGATAATTGGCGTACCGACACCCGGGGCATCATTCGGGTCAAGACCGTCCAAATCGAAGCTCAAATGGACGCCATCTGCTGCCGCAAGCCGCTCAAGCGTTTCCTCCATTACCTGGTCCATGCCTCGCCGATCAATATCATGCATCGTATAGACGCGGACGCCAAGCTTGCGCAGCAAAGCCTTCTCGCCCGGATCAATCGAGCGGGCCCCGATAATGACGACATCCTCCGGGCGGATCGGCTCGCGTTTGCCACCACCGCCTCCTACTCCAAGCAGGCGCCGGCTGCCATAGCCGAGACTAACCGCCAGCGACATGCCGTGAATATTGCCCGACGGCGTAGTATCCGCTGTGTTGGCATCACAATGCGCATCGAACCATAACACGCCAAGGCGCGGAATATGGCGCTGCACCCCTTTTATCGTGCCAATGGCAATGCTGTGGTCGCCGCCCAAAATAAGCGGAAACCGCCCTTTCCCCAGCTCCTCGGCCGTTTTGTCCGCCAGCTTGCTATTGACTCTAACGAGCTCATCTACATATTTCAGCTTCTCGCCTGGTTCGGGACGCGATGCAGGGCGGCGCACAGCCACATCGCCCAAATCATGCACCATATAGCCGAGCTGCTCCAGCTTCTGCTCAATACCCGCGCAGCGAATGGCACTTGGGCCCATATCGACGCCGCGGCGGTCTGCCCCCAGATCAATCGGGACACCGATAATTGAAATATCCGTTTGGCTAATCGGCAGCATAAGCCATCCTCCTTTACCTGCTGGGCTTGATTATCACCTGCTTCAGCTATTTACAGCTGCTCCGAAATCAGCTTAAGCTGTGTAAATTGCAGCAAATAATCCGGCCCCCCGGCTTTGGAATCCGTTCCCGACATATTGAAGCCGCCGAAAGGATGGACACCGACGATGGCTCCTGTACATTTTCGATTAAAATAAAGATTGCCGACATGGAACTGCTCGCGCGCCAGCTCCAGCTTAACGCGGTTCGTCGAAAATACCGCACCTGTGAGTCCATATTCCGTGTTGTTGGCAATCTCAAGCGCCTCTTCATAAGATGAAGCTTTGCAGAAGCCGAGCACCGGGCCAAAAACCTCCTCCTGCATCAGTACAGCATCAGGCTTGAGATCAGCAATAATCGTAGGCTGAATGAAATAGCCATCGCCTTCCGCCTTTTGCCCTCCGGTCACAAGCCTCCCTTCCTTGCTGCCCGTTTCGATATATTCGCAAATTTTGCGGTACGCATTCGAATCAATGACTGGCCCTGTATAGTTGCTAAAGTCCACCGTATTGCCGACGGTCAGCGCCTCCGTCAGCTCGGTGCAGCGTTTTAATACCGCGTCATAGACAGCCTCGTGGACGATGGCCCGGGAGCAGGCAGAGCATTTTTGCCCGGAAAAGCTGAATGCCGAAGCGACAATCGCCTGCGCCGCTGCTTCCAGATCCGCTTCGCTATCAACAACGATGGCATCTTTGCCGCCCAGCTCGCCGACAAACCGTTTTAGCCAAACTTGGCCCGGCGATGTTTTGGCAGACAGCTCGAATATTCGCAGTCCGACTTCCCGAGAACCCGTGAAGGAAATGAAGCGCGTCAGCGGATGCGTCACGAGCAAATCGCCAATTTCCGCGCCGCTCCCAGGTAAAAACTGGACGACGCCAGCCGGCATGCCCGCCTGCTCCAGCACCTCGACGAACTTGTACGCGATCACAGGCGTTGTGCTTGCCGGCTTCAGCACTACCGTGTTGCCCGCCACTACCGCCGCCGTCGTCATGCCCGCCATAATCGCCAGCGGAAAGTTCCACGGCGGAATGACGACACCGACGCCAAGCGGAATATATTGCAGATCGTTATCTTCGCCGCGCCGAACGACCAGCTTTTTCGCTGCCGTTTCACTCATCTCCAGCATTTGCCGCGCATAATATTCGAGAAAATCAATCGCTTCCGCCGTATCAGCATCTGCTTCCCCGCGCGTCTTGCCCGCCTCAATCATGAGCCAGGCGTTAAACTCATGCTTGCGGCGGCGCAAAATTGCTGCTGCCTTAAACAGCAATCTCGCCCGATGCGCCACAGGCACCTTGGACCACGACTTAAACGTCTCATAGGCGCTTGCGATCGCCTGCTCTGCTTGCTCTGCATTTGCCTTCGATACCCGCCCCACGACCTCGCTCGTGCTGGAAGGATTGATGGAGCTTTGCATTTCCTCTGTCATGACCCTGCTGCCGCCGATAATAAGCGGATAAACATGGCCCAGCTGCTGCTGCACTTGGCTAATGGCTGCTGCAAGCGCCTCGCTGTTCGCCTCGATCGTAAAATCGGTAAATGGCTCCGGTACATAAGTAATCATAGGAAAGCTCCACCCTTCTCCTCTTAAAATAGATGATTTGGATAAGTCGGGTCACATCGCTTGAAAAACATCCGCTATACGCTGAGCCGCCCATGCCAGCTCGTCTTCGGAAATGATCAGCGGCGGCGCAAGCCGGATTACCTTTTCATGCGTTTCCTTGCATAGCAGGCCGGCTTCCTTTAGCTTCTCACAGTAGGGCCGCGCCGCTCCTTTCAGCTCGATCGCAATAAAAAGCCCCCTGCCGCGCACCTCCACAATGTCGTGATGCTTGATTTCGCGCAGCTTGGTAAGCAGCCGCTCGCCCAGTGTCAGCGATCTTTCCGCGAGGCGCTCATCCTCGGTTACACGGAGCGCTGCGACTGCTACGGCGCTCGCCAGCGGATTGCCGCCAAAAGTTGAGCCATGCGAGCCCGGCTCAAACACGCCCAAAATGCTGCTGTCCGCCGCTACCGCTGACACAGGCAGCACGCCGCCGCCAAGCGCTTTGCCCATAATGTAAACATCCGGCGTGACCGCTTCCCAATCACAGGCGAAGCGCTTGCCCGTACGGCCAAACCCCGTCTGAATCTCGTCTGCCATCAGCAGCACCTGATGCTGATGGCACAAAGCGGCAGCCTGGCGCAAATAACCTTCCGGCGGAATAATGATGCCAGCTTCCCCTTGAATCGGCTCGACGAGAAACGCAGCCGTATTCGGGGTAATGGCCGCTTCCAGCGCCGCAATATCGCCATAGGGAATAATGGTGAAGCCCGGTGTAAACGGGCCAAAGTCTTCCCGATACGAAAGCTCGGAAGAGAAAGACGTAACGGTCAGCGTCCGACCGTGAAAATTGCCGGCGCACACAATAATGTCCGCTTGGCCCGACGGAATGCCCTTTACCCGGTAGCCATATCTGCGGGCCGCCTTCACCGCCGTCTCTACCGCTTCCACACCGGTATTCATCGGCAGCAGCATATTTTTGCCCGTTAAATCTGTCAGCAGCGCAAGCAATTCCCCAAACGGCTCATTATAAAAAGCTCGCGACGTCAGCGTGACCAGATCCGCTTGGTTCTTCAAAGCTTCTATAATTCGCGGATGCCGATGCCCTTGATTGAGCGCCGAATACCCGCTGAGCATATCCATGTAACGCTTTCCATCCGGGTCCTCGACCCACACGCCTTCCGCCTTGGCGATTACAATCGGCAGCGGATGATAGTTATGCGCGCCAAGCCGCTCGGTCTGCTCAATCGTATTAGCCTGCTCCTTCATGACCATCCCTCTTTCCAGCCTGATGGCTATTTCTTTCTCAGCTCAGCCTATCGTTTGAACATGGATTTGAGCACAAAAGAGACATTTTCCGGCCGTTCGGCCAGCCGCCGCATAAAGTAGCCATACCAATCTGTTCCGTACGGCACATAGACCCGCACCTTGTAGCCCTCTTCAACGAGCTGCTGCTGGAGCGCTGTGCGAATGCCGTACAGCATTTGAAATTCAAACCGCGTCATCGGTATTGCCTGCTCCTTGACATAACCCTTTACCCATTCAATAATCGCATCATCATGGGTTGCGACAGCGGCATAATGGCCGTTTTCCAGCTGTTTTTTAATGAGATGGATAAAATTGTGATCTACATCCGCTTTGTCAGGGAAAGCGACCTCTGGCGGCTCTTTGTAGGCGCCTTTTACCAATCGGTAGTTCGGCTTCAAAATGCTCAGCCGCTCCATATCCGCTTCGGTTTTGAATAAATAAGCCTGCAGGACAATGCCGATATGATGGCCGAACTCTGCGCGCAGCTGCTCATACATTTGGATCGACGGCTCATTGCGGGCGTAATCCTCCATATCGATGCGCACGAAGCTATCCAGCCGTTTCGCCTCCGATACGATCATTCGCATATGGCTAAGGCATAGCGGATAAGAAATATCCAGCCCGAGCTGCGTCAGCTTCACGGAAACGTTGGCGGCGGCCCCGGCGCTCGCAATAGCTTGCAGCCCTTTCACAACCTCTTCGGCGGATTCCTTCGCTTCCTGCTCGCTTCGGGTAAATTCGCCAAGATGGTCAAGCGTCACGACGAGGCCGCTCTCGTTAAGCGCGGCTACCTTCTTCATCGCTGCGGCAAGCGTCTCTCCCGCTACGAAGCGTTCTGCGCCAAGGCGAAGCCCAAAGCGCTGCGCCATCCGATTGGCTAATCGGTTTTTGGACAAATACAACAGCATGTCACGCATGACCGCCATGCGTTCCCCTCCTTCTAGGCAATGTCCTGCCGCTTCTTTCTTGAATGGCAGCAGGCTCCGACTGTGGCATAGGCGAAATGTGCTTATGAAATAAGGTATGAATGCAGACAGGCAATAAATCCATCATTAAAACAAAAGCTTGATGAACGTCCTTGTTTTTCCGTTATTCGAAAAATCTTTCCGGATATAATAAAAAACTCGGAGCTGTGCCGAGCATAACGAAGCTTATTGGTGTGTATTGAAAATGTTGTATTAGACTGGATTGAAAATAGAAACAGCGGTAGCCTTGATTCGCTTCTGCTGCCAGAGGTAGAGTATAGTAGGAGTAGTTTAAAATATATTACAGGAGGCTACGCTCATGTCACAGGAGATTTGGATTAACCTGCCGGTCAAAGATGTTGAGAGGTCAACTACCTTTTTCAATGAGATTGGATTCCATGCGGCGAGCGTTGGTAACGAGAGAGCCAAGCTTGCCATAGGCCAAACAACGATTTTGCTGTTCCCGGATGCGGCGTTTGAGAAATTTACAGGTTCAAAAAAAGCAGATACTTCCCAAAGCGCAGAAGTCATATTTTCCATTGGCGCTAAAAGCAGAGACGAAGTAGATGCCTTTATTCAAAAAGTAGAGTTAGCTGGAGGAAGCATCTTTAGCAAGCCTAGTGAAAATGACGGCTGGATGTACGGCGCAGCATTTGCCGACCTGGACGGCCACCGCTGGAACCTGCTGTACATGGATGAAAGCAAAATGCCAAAAAGCTAATAGGGAAACGCCGGTCACCTGCTTAAGGTCACCGGCGTTTTTTTGCACCGCATATAGACCGACTTCCGATCACTGCGGCGAGTCTAATGTAGTGTAGTGCTTATAAAAATTCAGTGGGCCCATCACCGTAAACTGGAAGTTCCTTAGTTTCCAATTTACAAGGCAATGGGCTATTTATGTTCTATACTAAGGCAGTGTACGATACGTCGTTTATAAGACATCGTCATCAGCTAACTCATCCGCTTGGCGTTCGTAATCTTCTAAATTAGCTGGGATCTTTAATCTTACTTTATCGCCATCAAGGATTACTCCCATTTTGCTCGCGTGTTTGAACGGATCATACGGTTCGTTGTTTTTAAGGCATGAGTATAAAACTTGGGCTATCTTACCGCATACATGACCTATTGCTTTTCTCTTCGCCATCCCTCGATCAACTAATCGTTTATAGTAAACACGAAAACTATTTTCACTTATTTTTGGAGATATTAACAGTAAAGTCATTAAGAATAGAACTCTACGAGTATCTCTAACACCCTCGTATGTCTGCCTACTTTTAAAAACAGATGTGCCCGAGATTTTATTCTCAGCGGCTACACCAAGGTATTTTTTAAGCTCTAAATATGTTGAGAAGCGTTCAATATCACCAATAGCGCCGATAAATGTACAGGCCATAGATTCACTCATGATAGGGAATGACATAAGTATTTTTGTATAAGGATGCGGTTTGTATCCTTTTTCTTTATCACCATAAAGCAGGGAGGAAATCTGTTTATCCATGCTTTTTATCGCTTCATCTATACGCAAAGCTTCTTCAATTAGCCACGTTTGCCGTTCAGCTAGGTGTGGAATGTTCAAGGCTAATGTGTTGGGTAACAATTCCGCCAAGGTCGTAGAGGCTTTCGTAGCAGTAGTTTTTGCACCAATAGTTATTAGAGTTTGCCTAAGTTCATCCTGAGTTACCTTGGCCATTTCCTGCGATGTAGGATACTTCAGAGCCAATTTGAGGACACTTAACGCCCCGGTTTTTTTAAAAGCTCGTTTAAGTTCAGGATTGGTTACAGAAAATAATTGCTGGACTTGATTCTTACGTCTCGTTAATTGAGTAGTAAGTAACCAGCGATCCCTAGTTAATGTGCGGTACAAAACCTGCTCTGCACTTGCAGGACGAACAATTCGCACCGAACGCATATCAGGATGAAGGGTTTTGTGCCATCCCATATAGGCCATGATTCTAGCATTAATTTCATCGGATTTTTCATTAAGTCCTAGCTGGCGTTCACGAAAATCTTTTACAGCTTTATTTTCAACCTGATATATAGAATAGCCTCGATCTAATAAAACTCGAACTACAAGATATGAATAATGTCCACCAGTTGGCTCCAGTAATATAAAGAAATCCTGGGGTTTATACCCGAATTGTGCCTGAATATCTTCTAAAGCATGGATAAACTTTGTAATTCCTTGGCTATCCGAGTTGAACTTCATTGTTTTACTGCGTTTCCATTCCTTCTCACTGCGGAACTTTTCAAAAGGAATTCAAGCAGCAACATGGAAATCCGAACCGATATCAATTCCAACATAGAAGGGATAGAAGGCTCTAGAGTTTTCTTGACCTTCATTAATGCTCATATCCGTAAGCATAAAATTATCCAACTTATGATCACCTATTCGAATCATTTGCACCAGATTAACCAAGTTTTCTTAAGAGCTCCGTAATGGGCCCAATGTAGCATGTCAGGTTTTAGATTCGGTGCTATACCCAAAATAAACTGAGAGGTCGAGAATCCGCCTCAATAACTTTAAAGGGCTTCTGTTAAGTTCTTTCGACATAAGGAAACAATTTCCTTATTTCTCTGTTAAGTTCTTTGTTAATCTACGCAAAAAAACCTGTCATTTCGACAGGTTGAATAATCATCAAATGTGCAGCGCCAAAAACTTGGAGCGCCTCATTTCTGTTAAAGAAGTCCAGGAGGATGTCCTGCCGGCTCCAAACCTATTCTGGGCGGTTGTTCCCTGAGAGGTCACTGCACAATTATATATACGCCTATTAGGGGGCTAATTCCTTCTAAATATCGTACCAGTTACCACAAATACTTTATAGAAGTCTTTCTAAGCTCCACATTAGACTCAGAGGTTAACTGGTACTAATATATTTTAGCATGTTGCTCAAAAGTAATAAAAGCCAATATATTGTACTAACGTATCCGTTAGCGGAATGACATTTCTTAATCAGCGAGAGCACGTTTTATGATCGCTTTTGCTTCAGCAACCAACTTTTCATCTTTATAATCAATTGCCTGCATCATGATCAAAATGGGAATGTATATGGCTATTAATCGAGCTAATATCTTCGTTTCTTCATCGACATCCCCATATTCTTTGAAAAAGTCTGAACGTGCATCCGGAGGCAAAAAGCTATACGCGACATTCAAGTCGCAAGCAGGATGTCCGATATTGATATCGCCCCAGTCGATAATCCCTGAAACTATTCCATTCTCGTCTACCAGCATATTTTTAAAATGAAGGTCTCCATGGAGGAATACGTTTTTGGGGTTCACTTTTTCAGTCCCAAGCTGTTCCAAATAGTTCGATAATTCACGATACTCTTCTTCACTAAAATGAAGGGCAAGGTTGGAAATGAATCTATGCAACTTTTCTTTACGCATTGCAATATCAATCAAATTTCTGTGGTCATGTTGAACTCCATTTTCTTGGGCAATTTGCACAGGGAATGCATGTAAGCTTTTTAAAAATTGCGCGAGCGTTGTTGCTGATAACGCACGTTGCTTGTCAGTTAATCCGATTGGAAACTTTCCTGATAAATAGGGGTAGCCTAGGAAAGGCGCAGGATAATTATAATCCCCTTCCCCAAAAAATAGCGGTATCGAATATGCAATGGAACAATAATCTTTAAGCTTAGGTAGTACCTTTCCTTCCATCCTTAAACTATTAATTGCAACTTCTCTTCTTGGAAAGCGAAATACATATTCGGCCCCAACAAGAAAAACAGTATTATCCCAGCCGTATCCTAGTTTTTGTACGCTTTGTGAAGCTAACTGTGGAAACTGACTGCTTATTAATTTATGAGCTAATTCTTCTGATACTTCCCATTCCGCATCCCATTGATTCGTACTTCCCATACCCATTTATCGACTCCCTCACGAAAATAGAAAATAGGCTCGACTAGCCTGTTCCATTTACAACATCATATCATTAATTTGTTCTTCTGTTCGAGAACAACCTTACCGTCTGTTCCTCTATCCTTCCCGTTAGGATTCCTGTAGAGCGTTAATTTTGCGTTTTGCATAAAAACGAGCGCCTCCAGTAAGATGGGGTAGTCACGGGTCATAGCCCTTTAGCCATCATAAGGAGGTCGCTCT
>NZ_JCAALU010000031.1:0-49076 GCF_059609455.1 Paenibacillus liaoningensis | reverse complement strand
TCTGGAAGGAAGCAGGCACCTCAGGGAAAGCAATTGCCTGGATAGCAGCCTCAGCGGCCCCTACGGGAGAAATAAATGTTACGAGTGCGATAATGGCAGAAAGCGAAAAAATAGTCATCCTTCTAATAGATAGCATCATATCGAATCCCTCCAGTTAACAACAATGCAGTCATTATTGTATTATATTATCTCATATGTATATATTTAACAAGAGATTTTATAAGGGTAACTGGCATTCATTTTATGATAATGTGATAGGTTCTATTGAAGCAGTCTGCGCATGTGCAAGCATTGACAAAATAATTTTAGTGCTATACAGTACTAGTATGAAAACAAAACAATCCAACCG
The DNA here is from genome assembly GCF_059609455.1 of Paenibacillus liaoningensis. Lineage (NCBI taxonomy): Bacteria > Bacillati > Bacillota > Bacilli > Caryophanales > Paenibacillaceae > Paenibacillus > Paenibacillus liaoningensis. Next base: position 48,727 of record NZ_JCAALU010000031.1, on the reverse strand, counting down.
CGAGATTGCCTTGCACACGGCCCAACAGTTATTTTTGAGCAAAGGTTATTTGGTTACGAGCATGGATGACATCGTTGCTGCCAGCAAAGTGTCCAAAACGAATATCTATTATTATTTCAAAAGCAAAGAAGAGCTGCTGTCCGCCATCATTGATCGGATGATCAGCCAATATGAAAGCTTATTCCAGCACATTGGGAGGCAGACTGACGTCCCTGTACTTGTACGTCTGGATAAACTAGTCCAGCTATTGACCGAGCAGGATGCACGCTGCCTTGGCGGCTGCCCATTTCTAACCCTCTATACGCAGGCACCGCTGGAGAATGGCCCTTTCCGCGAGCAGTTCCGCCGTTTTTTCCAAAGCCAGCTTTCCTTTATCGAGCATTTGCTGCACGAGGGGATAGCGCTTAAGGAGCTCAAGTCCGACTTACCAGTCGAACCAACCGCCGCGCTCATGCTGTCTACGATTGAAGGAGCTTTATTTTTGCAGCATGCCAGCGAGAATCCAAATACCGTTCAACATGCGTTTCATGCTTTAGCAGCCTTGCTAAAGTAATTTTTTTGAACATTTTAGTACTAAATAGTACTATTTCTTGAGAAGATAATTACCTCTTAACTAATAAAATGATCGATACAAAAGGAGCAAGCACATGGCACATTTATTTGTTACGGGCGGTACAGGATTTATTGGACAACGATTGATACAGACACTTGCACAAACCAAGCAGCACATAACCGTTCTCGTTCGTTCTTTAAGCAGATATGAGCAGCTTTTGGACAAGCTGGACCTTCAGCAGCATAACGAGTACATCAAACCGGTATGCGGTGATTTGACGCAGCCTTTATTAGGTTTGAATGAAGAGGATTTGGCACGAGTGAAAACAGCAGAAGTCATTATTCATGCGGGAGGCCCTATGGATATCAGACTGAGCGACGAGCAGGCAAAACAAGTGTTTTTACAAGCCTCGCAGCATATGGCTGATATAGCCTCACTTATTCATGCGGAGACGACGCTGCGCCATTTTATCCATTTGGTCGGCTTTAAAAGCCCCTTTCGCAATGAGGATCTATCGCAAAAAGAGCAGGCTATTGCGTCTCTCAACCATGAGCCGCCTTACGAACAAGCCAAGTTCCTTGCAGACCTGCACATGCGGGAGCAAAGTACAAAGCAAGGCTATCCCCTGTCCGTCGTTCACCCCGGCGTCGTCATTGGCGATTCCGCAACAGGAGAGACGGAGCAGCTCGGCGGTCTAGGTCTGTTAGTTGATGCTGCACGCCGAAAGTTGATGGCGCTTGTGCCGGGAGGCGAGAAATATTGGCTGCCCCTGTTCCATCTCGATCACGCCGCAGCCTTTATCGCCGCACTTGCCCAAGAAGAGCAGCCCATCAGCCAAACGTATTATTTGCTGCAAGCAAAGGAAGACAACCCTAATATGAGGCAGCTTATTACAACGATGGCAGAGGAGCTTCGCGTAGCAAAACCCATTGGTTCTCTGCCTCTTAGCTTCTTATCCAAGGTGCTTGGAAGCCCGCTGGGCAGCAAGCTAGGCATTCCCCAAGAATCGCTGAGCTTTGTCGTAGACGATTCTTATTCGCTCGATTCAGCCCGACATATCCAACAAAAATATGCGCTGGACTACAGGGTAACGCCGTCCGCTCTGCGCCATACGATCACTGACCTCGATTTTCGCCTCTCGCATTCAGTGACGGCACATAAAGGCTACAAGCAGAGCAAGTTAGGCAATATGACTGCACTGCACAATAACAATAACAGCGGAAATCCGATTATTTTCATACCTGGCACCTTTAGCGGAGCGGATTGCCTGATTCCTCTGGCTAATCATTTTCAGAATGCCAACGTATGGCTCCCTGACCTCCCCGGGTTGGGCAGAAGCCCTTATCACCACAACTCCCATGTAATTGACGGCCACGTGGAGAGTTTTATAGAATCCATCGAAGCAATGGATACTCCCGTTACCTTAATCGGGCATTCTTACGGAGCGCTCCTCGCTGCCAAAGTCATGGAGCGCCTGCCGGAGCGAATTCAAGTGCTCGGACTGCTGCAGCCCGTTTTTCATCCGGCACCGTCCATGTATAAACAGCGCTGGCTTACAGAAATGGCGCTCTCACGCATGAGTGAGGCTGCGCTGGTGAAGTCGCTGATCAAGCAAAGCTGCTTCGAATCAGAGGCACAAATTCCAGCTGAATATATCCGTTATGTGCAGGAGGAGCTGCGCTCACCGCGGGTAAGAAAAACACTTGCCGAGCTATTGCGCGAACTGACACGCCCGCAAAGCTTTCAGCTATCGCCGGAGCAGTGGGATGAGAAGAAGGTGCATATTTTATGGGGAGAGAAGGAGCGGAATTATGAACTGCCTGATCGTTACCGCCATTTGAAGCTGAGCAGCCTTCCTTATGGGCATCATTTTCCGATTTCTCATCCAGAGCAAACTGCCCAGCTGCTGTTGCAATAGCTCCTGCATTAGGCAGGCCTACGTCTATAAATAAATTGAATAACCAACTCTGCAATTAGAAGGTTCAAGACAATAGATCCATAGACGCCGATCGTATAGCTGGTGACGTAATCCAAGCCAAACCCTTGCTGCGATACAAATGTAAGGCTATGAATGAACATGTTTGTAAAGCAAAAAACATAGCTTCTTACCATCCATTTGCGATGCTTGACCACCTGCTTCTTTCTAATTTGAACAATTGCCGCAATTGTCATCGCTGTCCATGCCATATTGATTATATTGAAGGGAATGCTGTTGATTTTCCCGCCTGTCGTATAAGGGGCCATATAGCCTGAGCTAAGGACGACAACAAGAACGGCAATCAAATACACATAGCCATTGACACGGTGAAGCTTTCTAAAGCGGGCTAATACTTTTCCTGAAAAATTGACTGCCCCGGATACCATCGCAAGGCTTGCGAACACAATATGCACATACATGACAATCAGCCAGGCGGCCGCATTGGTCGGGCGTTTCGTTTTATGCTCCAAGAAGGCGGTCGCCTGTGGGTCATAGAAGAAATTTTGATAAACGACGTAACCGATGTAAATCACTGCTGCGGCAACCATTAAGGAATATAAGGACCTGCTTGATAGAGACTTCATAAGCTATTTCTCCTCCTCTTAAAAACCGAACCGTTCGGTATTTTTATTGTAGCTCATTCGCTTCTTTGTTTCATCTGCAAAATGTTACAATACTTAGACAACCATGAAACGAGAGCTGTAACTATAGAGAGGAGATTGACCGCCCATGCGTAAAGGAGAAAAAACACGACGTCATATTATTATAAAATCGGCGGAGCTTTTTAATCAAAAGGGAATTACGGGATCGTCGATCCAGGATATTATTGAGGCAACTGGCGTAACGAAAGGCGGTATCTATCGGAGCTTTAGCAGCAAGGATGAAATTGCTCTTGAAGCTTTTGCCTATGCGGGAGAAGTGCTGCAAGAGCATTTCGAGAAGGCCGTGGGAAGTGCAGAAACAGCACTCGGCAAAATCATGGCGCTTTGCCATATTTACAGTGATACAGTCAACAATACTCCAATAAAGGGCGGCTGCCCGTTTATTATTAGTGCAGTCGAAAGCGATCACGCTTTTCCTGCTCTTCGCGGACATACGATTGCCGCTTTTGAAGGCTCGCTTGCCATGTTACAGGAGATTTTGAAGCTAGGCATAGCCAGAGGCGAATTTCGGGCGGATTGCGATTTAGAATCAACCGCCTCCTTTATCTTCTCCTCCCTTGAAGGAGGCATTATGGTCAGCCGGCTCACACAGGATAATAAATATGTGAATTATTCTATAGATAATATAGAAACATTTTTAAAGGCCACAATCGCCGTTTCTTAATTGAAAAATAGATTTGCCAGCGGTCGCCATACTAAGGTGATGAACAGTCCGGTTAAAATTTCCCTGCTATATTTCCGATATAAAGGAAAATAGATTTTTTCAGGAAGGACTACTGCTTCATGACAACACGTACGAAAGTGAACCCGCTGTTTGTCTCTGCCTTGTTTATTTTAGGGCCTATTCTGGTGATTGCTTGTTTTGCTTGGTCTTTGTCTACGGGGCCCATGGGGTTTACACTTAATGACTTTAAACAAGTTATTCTTGTAAAATATTGGGAGGCCGATGCGTACGTGGTATTGACGACATTGCGGCTCCCTAATACCATAGCCATTGCATTAGCAGGAGCAGCACTGGCCTGTTCCGCAGCTATGCTTCAAGGGCTGACACGCAATCGTCTGGCTGCACCCACATCTTTTGGACTGACAGAAATGGCAAGCCTCTCCTTACTCGTTACTTGGTCTAGCATAACTAGTATGCAAAATTCAATTAGCGTTTCTACTCTTACAGTAGCAACCACTATGGTAGGTTGTATACTAGGCTACATCCTTCTATACGCCGTTGTTCGTTTACTAAAAATTTCTACGTCCTCCATCCAGCTTATTTTTGCTGGCGCCTTCATTGGAACAGCCGCTCACTTTATCTTGGCGCTGCTTTATATGCTTAACCGATTTAGCGAGGAAGCCACTATCTCTTCCATTCGGGGGCATGGCATTTTCAAAGGAGAGTCATATACTCTGGCTTTTGTAATTATTGCTGCCCTAATTGCCGCCACCTTGATGTCCAGCCTTATTTCCAAACACTATAATAATGAGAGAAGCGCTGGAGTTATTGTTCACATCCTGTCCACTGTAATCATTACCATTATGACTGGCATTGCCGTATGGTTTGTTGGTCCCGTAGCATGTGTAGGATTTGCATCATCAGTCTTACTAAGTAAATGGTGTGGAAATAATTACAGCATTATTATTCCAGGCTCAGCTATAATCGGAGCCATTATCTTATTACTTGCAAATATATTCAGCAAATCTCTCTCCCCCATTTTCGAAATGCCGCTTGCCCAATTCACCAACGTGTTTGCCATTCCCTTATTTATTGTTATGCTATGGAGTTATTATCGCAAAAAGAAAGCCTTACTCTTCTAAAGGCTCCTGCCTAGAGTAAGACTTTCATTTTTCTCTTGTTATCTGCTTTGAAGCGGGGCATTAAACCGTCAAATACTTTTTGATTACGTCGTCGCTCAACTGCGCGAGTGTTCCTTCCCATGCGATAGCGCCCTTTTCTAATATATAAAAATAATCGCCCACGCTTTTTACAAAGTCGAGGCTTTGTTCAACGAGCAAAATCGCCGTCTGGCCATCCGCCTTAATGGAACGAATGACCTCGCGGATATCATCCACGATGGAGGGCTGAATCCCCTCGCAAGGCTCATCGAGCAGCAGCTGCGAAGGCTGCGAAGCGAGCGCTCTGGCGAAAGCGAGCTGCTGCTGCTGCCCGCCGCTGAGATCACCGCCGCGCCGCGCATACATTTCCGGCAGCACCGGGAATTTCGCAATGGCATCAGGCGGGATCATATTCGCCTGCCCGCGCCCGCGCCTCTCCCGCGGCGCAGCCTCCAAGCCGATAAGAATATTTTCGTATACGGTGAGCTGTCCGAAAATCTCTCTGCCCTGCGGCACATATCCCATGCCGCTCTTCGCCCTTCTGCCCGGTGCGCGCTTCGTCAGATCTACGCCGTTGTAAGCTACTGTTCCATGGCGTGCTTTCAGCAGCCCCATAATGCTTTTCATTAACGTCGTTTTGCCGACGCCGTTACGCCCGAGCAGGCACACAACCTCGCCTGCCTCCACCTTTAACGATACATCGCGCAAAATAATGCTTTCTCCATAACCCGCTTCAAGCTGTTGAACGGCTAACATCCGCATCCCGCCTTTTTCCCAAGTACACCTCCGCTACCCGGTCATCCCGCTGCACATCCTCCATCGTGCCTTCCTTGAGCAGCTTGCCCTCGTGCATAACGGTCACCTTGCTTGCAAAGCTGCGCACAAATTCCATATCATGCTCAACGACAACGATGGAGCGTTCACGCGCAATTTCCTGAAGCAGCTCCCCCGTCTTATCCGTCTCCTTATCGGTCATGCCGGCCACCGGCTCGTCGAGCAGCAAAATATCCGGCTCCTGCAGCAGCATCATGCCGATTTCCAGCCACTGCTTCTCGCCATGCGACAGCCCGCCAGCACGGCTATCTTCTTGATCTGCCAGCCCGATCATCTCCAGCTGCCGCTTCATCCGTTTCTGTTCTCCAGCCTGAAGCCTTGCAAACAGAGTAGCGAACACCCCGCGCCGCTGGCGCAGCGCGATCTCCAAATTTTCCAGCACCGTCATGGAGGGGAAAATAGATGGGGCCTGAAACTTGCGGCCGATGCCCAGCTCCGCAATTTGATGCTCTTTTTTTCGCGTAATGTCGATATCGCCATTGAATGTGACCTGCCCCTTTGATGGCCGCACCTTGCCGCAGATCACATCGAGCATCGTCGTTTTGCCCGCGCCGTTCGGACCGATTAGGAAGCGCAGCTCTCCTTTTGCCAAGGTGAGACTCATGCCCTGGATGGCTTTAAAACCGTCAAACTCTACCGTCACATCATTACACTGCAGGATACTCAATGGTTGGCTCATTTTTCGTCACCCTCCGCTTTTTGCCGAGCTTGATTTTGCCAAGCAGTCCCGTTAAGCCATTCGGCAGGAATACAACAACGATGACAAACATCGCACCGAGAAAATAAGTCCAGCCTTCGGGGTAAGAGGTGCTGAATTCGCTTTTTGCCCAATTGAGCAATACAGCGCCCAGCGCCGCCCCAATTAAAGTGCCGCGCCCGCCAATGGCCACCCACAGCACCATTTCAATGGAGGGCACGATGCCCATCATGGAAGGCGAAATAATGCCAACATGGAGCACAAACAGCATACCCGCGATACCCGCAAATGCGGCAGATAAAGTGAAAATAGCCATTTGGTACATCGCGGGATTATAACCGATGAAGCGCACGCGGTTTTCCCCGTCGCGAATGGCGCGAAGCACCTTGCCGAAGCGGCTGCCGACAACGTAGCGGCAAGCTACAAAAACAGCAATCAGCACCAGCACCGTAACAAAATATAAAATCCGCTTCGTATCAGGGGAGGCGAGCGAAGCGCCCAATATTTTTCCAAACCCCGTCACGCCATTCGTCCCGCCCGTAAAAGCCTGCTGCCCGACGAGCAGCGTCGTCGTAATAATAACCAACGCCTGCGTCAAAATCGTGAAATAAACGCCACGAATTCGATTGCGGAAGGTGAAAAAGCCGAGAAATAGCGCCAGGAGCGCGGGCATTATTATGCCCATCGCTACCGCAAAGCCAAAGCTGCTGAACGGCTGCCAGAACAGTGGCAGCTCCTTAAGCCCGCTCCAGCCCATGAAATCCGGCAGCTTACCGCCGCTCGCCTCCAGCTTCAAGTACATCGCCATCGCATACGCGCCAATTCCAAAAAAGATGCCATGGCCGAGGCTGAGAATGCCTGTATAGCCCCAAATCAAGTCCAGTCCTAGCGCCACAATAGCAAAAGCAAGAAATTTTGCGAGCAGATTGAGGCGGAAATCACTTAAAAACATCGGCGCCGAGAACAACGCCGCGGCCGCAGCCGCATAACCTGCCAAAATCCACAATCGCTGGGGTGATAACCTTCGCTGTTCCATTTTCACCCGTCACCCCTTTCCCTATTAATCAAGCGAGCGTGTACGCATTGCCACAAATCCGGAAGGACGCCATTGCAGGAACGCCACTATGCATAGGAACACCAGCACCTTGCCAAGCGATGCATTCGTCCAATATTCAAACATTGTATTAAATACGCCGATCCCGAGTGCGCCAAGCACCGTACCAACCAGCTTGCCGACACCGCCAAGCACGACGACCATGAACGCATCAACAATATAATAGGTGCCCAGAGAAGGGCCGATTGGCCCCATCAGCGTTAAGGCACAGCCCGCAATTCCTGCGATACCTGAGCCAATCGCGAAGGTCATTGCATCTACGCGGCGGGTCGATACGCCAAGGCACGCCGCCATATCGCGATTTTGCATAACGGCACGCATGCGTCGCCCTTCAAGGCTGCGGTAAATATAGAAGTACATGGCGATCAGACAGGCCGCGACCAAGCCGACAATGAACAGCCTTTTGTAAGGAAGCACGACATCGTTCAATATGCGCATGCCGCCATTCAGCCATGAAGGGCTGGTCACCGCCACATTGGGAGCGCCAAATATGGACCGTGCTAGCTGCTGAAGTACAAGGCCTACGCCCCAGGTTGCCAGCAAGCTGTCAAGCGGCCTGCCATACAGATGGCGAATCAGGCTGACTTCCAGCAAAAGGCCAAACAAGAATGCAATCAGGAAGCTCGCCGGAATTGATAAAACAAAATACCAGTTGAACCAGGAGCCCGGCATATAGGCGTGAAACAGATTTTGCGTCAAATAGGTGGAATAAGCGCCAATCATAATCAGCTCACCGTGGGCCATATTAATGACCTTCATTAAGCCGAACGTAATGGCCAGCCCCAGTGCGATCAGCAGCAAAATCGAGCTTACACTAATGCCATTGAACAGCTGCAAAATAAATACGTCCATTCCGCTCTTCACCTCCTGCGATGGCTTGCGCTATCGCCATTATCCCGCTGCTGTTATAGGCATTTCAAGCCCAAGGGGCGTTCCGAAAGCATGAGCCGAGCCTAAGCTTCCTACTCAGATGGCTGTATGCTTGCAGCCCATTCATAGCTTTTCAAATAGGGGTCTGGCTTCACGGCTTCACCGGAATTCCACAGCTCTTTAAACTGTCCGTCTGCTTGAACCTCGCCAATCCTTACGGTTTTGTAAATATGCTGCGTCTCGCCGTCAATGCGCACCTTGCCTTCTGGCGCATCCCACTCCAGCTCCTTCGCAGCCTCCTTTACTTTGGCAACATCAGTAGAACCCGCCTTCTCTACGGCTGCTTTCCATAAGTACACTGCTGTGTATCCAGCTTCAATCGGGTCAGCCGTCACTCGATCCTCGCCAAATTTCTTCTTATAATTCGCTACAAAAGCCGTATTGGCCGGGGTATCCGTCGTCTGATAGTAGTTCCATGCCGCTAAATGCCCTTCCAGCACATCAACACCGATGCCGCGGATTTCCTCCTCCGCTACCGATACCGACAATGTCGTCAAATCCTTTGCGGAAATGCCTGCATCCTTCAGCTGCTTGAAGAAAGCGACGTTGCTATCGCCGTTCAGCGTGTTAAATACGATGTCCGGCTTTGCTTCTTTGATTTTGCTAATAATGGTGCTGTAATCCGTATGTCCTAGCGGCGTGTATTCCTCACCAACCAGTTCTCCGCCCTTAGCCTTGAGCTGTTCTTTAATAATCAGATTAGCCGTGCGTGGAAATACATAATCTGATCCGAGCAGATACATTTTTTTGCCGCGATTTTCGAGGAGCCAGTCAACAGCTGGCACAATCTGCTGGTTCGTCGTCGCTCCCGTGTAGAAAATGTTCGGCGATGCCTCCAGCCCCTCATATTGCACCGGATACCAGAGCAGTCCATTCAATTCTTCAAATACCGGCTTCATCGCCTTGCGGCTCGAGGAGGTCCAACCCCCGAACACCGTCGCCACCTTATCTTCGGAAATCAGCTTGCGTGCTTTCTCGGCAAAGGTCGGCCAATCCGATGCTCCATCTTCAACGACCGGAATAATTTGCTGGCCCAGTACGCCGCCTGCTGCATTAATTTCTTCAATGGCCATCAGCTCTGCATCTCTTACGGACACTTCACTAATCGCCATCGTACCGCTGAGCGAGTGCAGAATCCCTACTTTAATGCCTTCTGCCGCCGCAGTTCCACTACTTCCCCCCGCGGTTTCCGAAGGTGTGGTTGAGGCTGTCTCTTTATTCCCCCCGCATGCCGACACTACAAGGCTAATAAGCAATAAGATCATTCCCGCTTGAATTACATTTCTGTTTTTCATTTCTCCACTCCCCTAAGTTAAGCATTATTTGTATAAGAGCTATCTAAAAACCGAACGTTAAGAGAAATTATGTATGGATCGTTCGTTCAGAGGCAACGTTCGCAGGTTCATTATAGATTGGCAATTTATCTAATGTCAATATATCTAACACAACTTTTTCTGATTCTATTTCATTCGACAAAAAACTTGTTTTTATGACATAATTATTCAGTCTAAAGATGATTCCAGCGCCTCATTTGCGCATCGCCTCACTCTCCCCTTTATATTAAAGTTATTTTATCTAACATGAAATTAGACTTCCAACTTGCTTTTGCGTAGCGCTATGCCCCTTGATCATTCGCTGCTCTTGTTCTCAAGCACAAAAAAGCAGCTATACGCTTAGCGCATAGCTGCTCTATCTATTGTTTATTGTTACGATTTCCTTTTGTTGCGTCTGTATTTATCATCGCTTAATCTTGAACGGCACTTCAAAGCTCTGAGCCCGTCATGACTTAGCAAGTGCACCCGAACCCGCTGCTAAACCTTGTGCAGCCTTATGCTCCAGTTCATGCTGCCGCTCAGCTTTGAGCAGAAATTTCCTACCCCGCCAGCGCAGCAGAGCAAGTGTGCCCCGAATGTACTCATCCAAAATCATGCAGGCATAAATGCCGAGCAGACCCCAGCCCATCTCGATGCCGACCCAGTAGGCCAGCCCCGTTGCAATGAGCCACATGGAGATTAGCGAGCTCCACATCGTAAACCTTGTGTCACCGACTGCGTTTAGCGCATTTCCCATCGCCATATTGACCATTTTGCCTGGCTGCAAGATTAGGTTAAGTCCTAGCAGAGAGACGCCGAGCGCTATTATTTCATGATTTTGCGTAAATAAACCGAGCAGCTGCTTGCCGAATAAGAAGATAAGCGTGGCATTGACCGTAACGATGGCAAGCCCGATCCACATGGCGCGATACGCTATGCCATAAGCTTCTTTAATTCTTCCCGCTCCATACAAATGAGCAATTTGAATTTGCACTGCCAAAGCAATGGAATAGCCCAGCATAAAGCAAAACGATTCCAGTGTATTTAAATACGTTCGAGCTGCCAGCTCATTCGTGCCGAGCATCGCCAAAAAAGTATAAATAAGCAGCTGCGTAAACACCCAGCAGGACATATTGATGCCAAGCGGCCAACCGATTCTCAGCACATCGCCAAACAGCTTGCGGCTGAATTTTGCAAGATCGCGAATCCGAATCGTATGTTCAAAGGCATGCATGAACATAACAAACAGCACCGTGACGGCGAGCAGACGACAGATGACCGTCGATATCGCTACCCCTTTCAGCCCCCATTCCGGGAAGCCAAAGGCGCCAAAAATAAACGCATAGTTGAGAACCACATGTACAATGTTCATGCCAATGGCTGTATACATCGGTCCCTTTGTATTGCCGGTGTTGCGAATCGCCGTACTAAGCGCCGCCATCAAGGAAATGAGCATCATGCCCCCGCCTACGATGGAAATATAAGTTTCAGCAAGCGGCATTAAATGCTCTGGCAGCTTGAGCAGCGAAGCAATTTGCCCCGGCATCGTATACAGTACGATGCTTAGCCCAATCCCAATTATGCCGCTCACACTGACTGCCATTATCGCAATCGTCCGTGCTTCCTCGCTTTTGCGAGAGCCCAGCTTTTGGGCAATGAGAATGCCGGCTCCACTCGCCACTGTAATAAACAGCGTCGTGAGCGCCTGAAACAGCTGATTGGAGAAGCCGACAACGGCAACCGCCTGATCGGAAATCCGGCTTACCATCAGCGTATCTGCCGCACCTAGCAAAAATTGTAAAAATAATTCAATAAAAATCGGCCATGCCAGCAGCCACAGCGAAAATTTTTTGTTCGTTACTGCCATTTTCCTATCTCCCTCTGGAGCCAGCCTTGCTCGCTCTTCCGCTGCTCTTGTATCATTCGTCATCTCAAATTATAGATGCTATACTGAGCATGATGTATCATTTTCAAAACCGAAACTATTAAGATACAAACTTCACAGCAAGGAGGAAGCACGGCCACATGACGATGATTCATTTGACGATTCCCCCGCTTCCCCATTACATTATAGGCGGCCTCTCCATCGCCCCGGCAGGACGCAGACACCCGAGCAGAAGAAATATTGGCGTGTTCGACCTGCTCGTCGTGACGAAAGGCTGCCTTTATATCGGTGAAGAGGAGCGGGAATATGAGGTGCATGCTGGTCATGCGCTCATTTTGCGGCCCGATGCTTACCATTATGCGACAATGGCATGCCAAGAAACTACAGCTTACTACTGGATTCATTTCCAGACGACCGGAGCATGGAGCGTTTCAGAAAGGCTCGCCGATCAGCAGGCTGGCGGCGGCAGCCTTGAGCGTATACAAAACAATAACTATTACACGATGCCAACCTTTACAAAACAACTCCCGCAATTTGCAAAACTGCTCCAGCCATCCCGCATGGACAGCCTGCTGCGGCAGCTTGTGCAGTTGAATACGAATGATCATATTCCCGGCGTCAAGTGGAAGCAGCAGCTCGCTTTCCAGGAAATTATGGAGCAGCTTTCCGCCTCCTTGGAGGTAACTGGACCTTCTCCCTCCGCGTATTGCGCCGAGCAAGCCGCCTCGTATTTGCGTGAGCACTACCGTGATAACATAACCGCACAGGAGCTAAGCGAGGCCGTTAACTTTCATTCTGTCTACATTGCCAGATGCATGCAAAAAGAGTTCGGCTGCGCGCCCTTCGATTATTTAATGCGCTTCCGCTTGGAGCAGGCCAAGCTGCTTCTGCTTCAAACGGACCTTGCAGTCGCCCGCATTGCCGAGGAGGTCGGCTTCAATCAGCCTGCCTATTTCACCTCCTGCTTCTCGCGTTATGAGGGGCTATCGCCGCGCCAATACCGCCAGCGCTTCTCGCATGGCTAAACGCGTGCGCCAAGCAGGCACAGCAAAAATCCCCATGCCGCCAGCTCGTTAGCTGGACATGGGGATTTTGCGTATCCTATAAGCTTATCGCATGCATGCGCGATAGGCGTTTATTACTTCGCCGCAGGCGATGCGGACGGTTCTACCGACGCGCTAGGCGAAGCCGATGCAGCTGGCGCTTGCGATACCGCAGCATCATCAGTTGCTTTCGCATCATCGCTTGCTGCCGGGGATTGCTCTGCACCTGAGGCAGGAGATTGCTCAGGCAGTGTAATTTTCACTTCTTGATTTTTCATATCTTCGCTCATGAAAGTGCTCATGTGGCTGTAAGCTACAGCGCTCTCTACTGCTTCTTTCGTCGTATCATCAAGCTTGTCATACGTCAGCTCATCGCGTTTCTCAACCAAAATGACATGATAGCCATATTCGGTTTCCACTGGCTCGCCAATTACGCCGATTTTTTGCGTCATAGCTGCATTCTTGAAGTTTTCAACCCAGTCGCCTGGCTTCGCATTTGCATATTGACCACCAGCTTCTTTGGAGCCCGGGTCGTCTGAATAGACCTTAGCAAGAGCCGCCCAGTCGCCGCCCTCATCCAGCTTCGCTTTTACTTCTTTGGCAATTTTCAGTGCTTCTGCTTTCGTGCGAATTTCCTTCGTTTCTTGTGTTTCCGAATCCGTTTCGCTTGTAGCCACTAAAATATGACGAAGGGTCACAGTCGAATATTTAGCAATATTCGTTTCGAACTCTTTCTTAAGCTCTTCGTCGGTCACTTTGGATTTCATGTGATCTACGACAACCAGCATCAGCTTCATGTAGGCTTTTACATCGCTGTTCGTGATTTTTTTTGCTTCCAGCTGCGTTTTCAACTCGGCTTGCTGCTCCAGTGCCGCTTCAAAATCCGCATACTGCTTGTCCGTATCTGTAGTAGCCTGTTTCACGGTTTCTTCGCTTGCTTGAGCCGCCAAGATTTTGTAAGCAATGTACTGCTGCAGCAATTGCTCCTGGAACTGCGGCAGAGCCGTTACGGACTCATACCCTGGCTGCAAGAAATTAAATACCGCCAAATACTTGTTGAATTCAGCCTCTGTTACTTTGCCATTGTCCTTATAAGTAGCAACAGTCGCTCCTTCGCTTGTACCGCTGAACGAGGTACCGTTTCCTTCTTCTTTCTTCGAGCCGCAAGCCGCCAGTACCGTCATGACCAGCACTGCCGCGACTACAAGCAGAGCCAATCTGCGCCATGCCGATTTGCGTGTGTTGTGCAACATTAAGAAATCTCCTCTCAAATCATAAAGTTGATTGTATTGTAACAGATATGTGGACCCTATTGCGAATTTACAGTAAATCAAGGAGCTGTGTCCTGCAGCTCCTCCTTCACAATGCGGGCATCCGCGTAACGCTTCAAAAACTGCTCAAGCAGCAGCAGACGCTGATCCATATCGAGTCCCTTGCCTCGAAGGGTAACTACCGGATTGTCCTCCAGCGAGCTGCCTTGGTGGAACCGATTTTCAAAATGCAGGCACAGCTTGTCGACCTGCTTTCTATCGATCCGCTTCTTCTCGGCGGAGGCAAATCGAACGACGAGTTCATCGTTGCGCTGACTAATCTGCTCAATGCCATACATCGCGCCATAAACCTTCAATTTAGCCACCGTCATCAAATTATCTACCGCCTGCGGCAGGTTGCCGAAACGGTCGATGATTTCCTCGGTCAGATCATCCGCCTCATCGAAGGAGCGTACCGAAGCCACCTTCTTGTAAATCTCAATCTTCTGAATGCTGTCATAAATATAGTCGGATGGCAGGTAGGCATCTACACTGACATCAATGAGCGTGCTGACGACTCTGCTTTCCTGCACAGGGGCGCCATCGAGCTCCGCCTTGCGCTTGCCAATCTCATCGGCAAGCATTTGCGAGTACAAGTCAAAGCCGACCGACGCAATAAAGCCATGCTGCTCTGCACCCAGCAGGTTGCCGGCACCGCGAATGGCAAGGTCGCGCATCGCGATTTTGAAGCCGGAGCCTAGCTCCGTAAACTCTTTAATGGATTGCAGACGTTTCTCTGCCACTTCCGTCAGCACTTTATCTCGCTGGTAGGTGAAATAGGCATAAGCGATCCGATTGGAGCGGCCAACCCGTCCCCGCAGCTGATAAAGCTGCGACAGGCCCATTTTATCCGAATCATGGACAATGAGCGTATTGACGTTCGGAATATCAACGCCCGTCTCAATAATGCTTGTGCTGACCAGCACATCGGATTCGCCGTCGAGGAAGTCGAGTATCGTCTTCTCCAGCTCCTGCTCTGACATTTGCCCATGCCCGACCGCTACCTTCGCATCCGGTACGAGCTCCGAAATCAGCTCCGCCATCTGGTAGATTCCCTGAACGCGATTGTACAAGTAGTAGACTTGGCCGCCACGGGCCAATTCACGCTCAATCGACTCTCTCACAAGAGCAGTGTTATATTCGACCACATAAGTCTGAACCGGGAAACGGTTTTCCGGCGGCGTCTCGATAACCGATAAATCGCGAACGCCCAGCATCGACATATGCAGCGTGCGCGGAATCGGCGTTGCCGTCAGCGTCAGCACATCGACGTTATTTTTCAGCTTCTTGAGCTTCTCTTTGTGCGATACGCCGAACCGCTGCTCTTCATCGACAATCAGCAAACCCAGATCCTTGAACACAATGTCCTGCGACAGCAGCCTGTGCGTGCCAATGACGACATCGACCGTTCCGGCTTTGAGGCCCTTCATCGTATCATTTTGCTCCTTGCGCGAGCGGAAGCGGCTGAGCACTTGAATATTGAATGGATAACCGGAGAAGCGCTCGCGGAACGTCTCATAGTGCTGCTGCGCAAGAATGGTAGTCGGCACGAGAATGGCAACCTGCTTGCCTTCAATTGCCGCCTTAAACGCTGCCCGTACAGCAACCTCCGTCTTGCCATAGCCAACATCGCCGCAAAGCAAACGATCCATTGGCATCGGCTTCTCCATATCCCGCTTGATTTCCTCAATGGCCCGCAGCTGATCCCGCGTCTCATCGTAAGGGAACATTTCCTCAAACTCGTTCTGGTAAGCGGTATCCTGTCCAAAGGCAAAGCCCGGCGCCGATTGGCGCTGCGCATACAGCTTGATCAAGTCATCGGCAATATCCTTAACCGAAGACTGCACCTTGCTTTTCGCCCGCGTCCATTCGCTGCCGCCCAGCTTATTGATCTTCGGCTCTTTTTCCTCATTGCCGACGTATTTCTGGATCATATCGACTTGTTCAATCGGAACAGACAGCTTATCCCCGCCTGCATATACGATGTGCAAATAGTCTTTATGAATGCCCGCGATTTCCAGCGTTCCGATGCCGACATATTTGCCGATGCCGTGGTTCTGATGCACGACATAGTCGCCAACCTTCAGCTCGGTGTAGCTCTTAATCCGCTCGGCATTGTCAATCTTCTTGTCGATACGGCGCGCCTTGCGCTGCTTCTGGGAGAACATTTCTCCTTCTGTGATGACGACCAGATGCGAAGAGGGCAGCTCAAAGCCAGACTGCAGGTTGCCTTCCAGCAGCGTAGGCGGCTCAATATTATAATCGAACAGCACGCGGCGCATGCGCTCCATGCGCTCTGCATTGCCGGCCAGCATGAGCACGTTGGCCCCAATTTTGCGCCATCGGTCCATCTCCGCCTTGAGCACATTCATTTGTCCGTGGAAATTTTGCATCGCCCGGCTCGTCATATTGAGAATATTTTGCGGCTGCGAATGCGGAATTTGCCTTAAAAACAGCGATAAGAACAACGTAGGAAACCGCTTACCATACAAAACTTCCTCCGACTTGCATGCAAGCTCAAAACCTGGCAGCGACTTGCCGTTTTGCAGCAAATGGGTTGCCCATTCTGCCTCATCGCGCTCCAGCTGCTTCGCCGTTTCGATCAAGCGGGTAGGCTCATCCATAATGAGCAGCGTATCTTCCGGCATATAGTCCATAATGGTCTGGCGCTCCGGATACAGCAAGGAAATATATTTATAAATATCGGTGAAATACATATGCTCGCGCAGCTTCTCCAGCTCGCTGCCGATTTCCGAACGAAGGCGCTCCTTCGCCGTACGGTCGGACATTTTGCCAAGCTGCTGCTCCAGCAAGGCTGCCGCATGGCTGGCTGCTGATGCAAAGCGCTCTGCGCTCGCGACAATTTCCTGGCAAGGCGGAACCGTATACGTCTGGATGTTATCCTGCGACCGCTGGTCAGCCGCGTCAAACGTCCGAATGGAATCGACATCATCGCCAAACCATTCAATCCGGAAAGCGGAAGCTTCGGTCAACGGGTAAAAATCGACGATTCCCCCGCGAACGCTCATTTCACCACGGGATTCAACGCGATCTACGCGAACATAGCCAAGTCCCGTCATTTTTCTTAGGAAGCTGTCTATCGGCAGAACATCGCCTACACTAATCGTAATTTTCGCTTCTGCCATAACGCCGCGTACAGGCAAATAGCGCCGCACACCGGAAAAGGGGACGACAACAATCCCGCGGAAGCCTTCGGACAGCTTGATCAGCACGTCCATTCGCTGTGCCAGCGTCTCAGGACTCGAGATCGCCGATTCGGCAGCTACAAGCTCATTGGCGGGATAGAGCAGCACAGTATCCGAAGAGAAGCATTCCTGAAGATCCTCTGCGATTTTCTGCGCTGAAAACATATTATGTGTCACGACTAGCATCGGACGGTCAATCTCTTCTTTCACTGCGGCCATCAGCACTTGTCTGGATGAGCCAGCAAGCCCTGATACCATCTGCTCGCGCATTCCTGAACGGATTCCGGCTATTATGGACTGCACATCCGGATCAGCCGCAAAAGCCTGTATTAACGCTTTCAATCGTCTCGGCACCCCATTTCTATAAACAGACCACTTATAAACTCTTAAATTAATTTCAAGCAAAACCGCCCACCTAAAAAGGTGAGCTCAGCGCTTTGCATGTATGAATCGCTATCATCGAAAAGAAGCCTCAGCCAGCCGCCAAGGCCTTACTATACTTGTGAGCTAAACCTGTTCCAACCACTTCCAAGCCACCTTCAAGCTACTGCAACGGGCTCGCGATCAAGTTCAGCTCAGGATTCGCCTCCAGCGCTTCCCGGCAATAATCGCAAATTACCTTAACCGTCACGTCTCCGTGCTGGTCATACGTAATTATATCGCTGCGCTCTTCAAGGGTCAAGAAATCGAACCCCAGCTGCTGCTCGGTAATTCCGTCCCCGCCTGCAATCGTCCCTATAGGCGTACGGCAGTGTTTGCAAATATAGTTTACAGCCATATGTATGCCTCCTGAAGAATCGTTATACCCTTCAGTATGCCCGGCTTTACCCTATTTTACGCATTTTTCCCCAAGCTAGCGATTAAACTTCGCCATCGTTTCCTCGAACGACGCTTTCAGCGAGAACTCCGCCGCATCGCATGCTTGATCAATCATCGTTTTCAACTGCTCCTGCTCGCTTTTTGGAAAATTGGACAGCACATAGTCGGCAATGTTGCCGCCGGGCTGCGGACGTGTAATCCCCATGCGAATCCGGTCAAATGTCTGTGTGCCCAAATGCGCAATCAGCGATTTAATACCGTTATGCCCGCCTGGCCCGCCTTGGAATCGAAGACGGATACGCCCAACCTCCGTATCGAGATCATCGTAAACGACGAGCCCTTCGGTCACATCGGACTTAAAATAATCGATGAACGAACGCACCGATTCTCCTGATAAATTCATATACGTCATCGGCTTGATCAGCACAATCTTCGTTCCATTCACATTGCCCTCGCCAATCAGCGCCTTGCATTTGCTTTGCGTCACTTGGATGCCCCAACGCCGTGCAAGCTCATCAATAACCATAAATCCAACGTTGTGCCTCGTACCCTGATATTGCGATCCAGGGTTGCCGAGTCCCACAATCCATTTCATAGCGGTCTTTCACTCCTTGCTGTCTCGATCCTTATCGATTGTTATGTTCTCCATTTTACCTTATTTTCCTTCATTGCGGGCAATATATTGCAGCAGATGACCGAAATTATCGATAATGCTGCGCCCCTCTTTTACGAAAAATGTTCCACGTGAAAAAAGCCTGACCGCCAGCGGGATCATCCCAGCGGGCCATCAGGCGTTTCAAAGGTTGATTGCTTAAGCCTATTTAATTCCATTTCGATGAACAAACCTTTCATAAACTAGATCATATCACGCTACTACTGCAACCTAATCCTTCCCAACAACGTCCATAAAACATGGAAAATAATCATTCCATATTCAACCATACTAGCTATAAGAGAGGAAATAGGCCTATGCGATTATTTCGTGCATTATGGATGTTTGCCATCATCACCAGCCTGATTACAGGCACGGTTTCTGCCAGCAGTGCGGATGACACAGTCTCGCAAAAGGAGACGAAACCAGCGGCTGAAGCCCGCAATTATTTGTATTTGATCAAGAAGGATGGCAAATACGGCTACATTAATCAAAGCGGGAAAATCGTCATTAAGCCCGTATACGACGGCGGTTCACGCTCCTTCTCCTTAAAGCCGAATGAACCAGTCCAAGTTACTGACAATAAACAGAAGACGATCATCTATTTTTCGGCTGAAGGAACGAAGCTGTTTGAATGCCCTCAGACGCGCTGCGTTGGCATTATGCAGAACGAGCGGGTCATCTACACAGAGAAAGTTGAGGGAGCAGATGGAAAGCTGCAGAAGAGGTATGGTTATTTGAATGCCCAGGGGGAAAAGGTGACCGAGCCTATTTTTCATAAAGCCCGTGAATTTTCCGAAGGGCTCGCCATCGTGACGATGGGCAAAGGCAGCGGCTACATTAATACAGAGGGCAAGCTCGTCATCCCTTATCAGTTCAGTAGTGCGACTAACTTTTCAGATGGCATGGCCGTAGTCGGATATTTGAAAAAAAGCAAGGATGGCGTGACCATCAAATACGGATTTATTGATAAAACCGGAAAGGTCGTTATTCCTGCGCGCTTCTACTATGCCGATTCGTTTACAGACGGCGCTGCACGCGTGTCTTCTGGAGACACCTACGGTTTTATTAACAAGAGCGGCGAGTTTCTGTTTGAGCCCAATTACACCGCTGTTCAGCCTTTCTCAGAGGGCCTTGCCTACGTGGAACGCAATGGCAAATCCTTTTTCGTCGATAAACAAGGAAAAAGAGCAACCATGAACGTGAGTTCTAGCGGCCCTTTCTCAAACGGACTAGCCCCTGTTCAAGCAGGCTCATCCTTTGGCTATATCAATCCACAAGGTGCTTATGCGATCAAACCTACGGCTGCATATAGCTATGCCGAGCCGTTTCGGGGAGAGCTGGCTGTCGTCGAGCTCCGCGAAAATGCTAAAACGAAGACGCCCGCTATGAAAGCCTACATCAATAAAACAGGCGCAATCGTTTGGAACAATATTGAAGACGAAAAATGGCAGAGCTAGCTTCCTTTTTCACCCGCATGACCGTTATGCACAAAATAGTCCTGGGCTTCCATCCACTGGCGCGCCACAAAATCACGGCCCCGGACACGTACGCCCTGCTCGTATACTTCTATATAATAGCCTTGGCTGCCGGCCTTATGCGCATCCTCATCCATCCACAAATAGGCGACGGACGCTGCGTTGAACATGGTCGCGATCTCGCCTTGCCCATCAAACACCGTATGCGGCGCACCCAGTTCCCAGTGGGTGTGCCCGGTGAATAATATCACCTGCGGCCAGCTGGCCAGCACCGCGCGCAGCTCTTCGTCCTGATTCACGCCGTACCACTCCTGCTCCTCCAGCGAGCCGGCAACTGTATTTTTCAGCGGCTGATGAAGAAATAGGAACACGGGACGCGAATCCCCGCGGTGCTCCTCCAGCTTCTCTGCAAGCCACGCCAGCTGCGTGCTGGACAGCTCCGCATTTTTAGCCGTCTGAAGCTCAGAACCTAGAAAAATAAAATGGCTGCCGCCTATCCAGCGGTCATAATAAACAGCAGTCATCCCTGTAAAATGCTTGAAGCTGCCGAGCTCCTGCCCTTGCTCCCAATCCTTCCAAGTGTCATGGTTGCCGATTGTATACAGCATAGGTGGAAGCTCGCCCTGCTGCTTAACACGCTCGACAATCGCTGAAAACTGCGCATATTCCGCTTCATCTCCATGATCCGTAATATCTCCGGCATGCATAATGCCAGCGCTGCCCGAAGCAGCCGCCAGTTGTTGAATATCCAGCAGCGCCCGCTCAAAATGCTGATTATGCACATGGCTCGGGTCAACCGTAACATGCGTATCCGTAATGACTTGAAAAAACATCAGCGGTTCACCGAAGCTGGGCGCCGTCTCTTTCTCACACCACAAACTAACCTTCTTCATGGTCAAAACTCCTTTTGCTGATGTTGCCGCCTATGCTGTTTTTGCTGTTTTTGCTGTTTTTGCTGTTTTTGCTGTTTTTGCTGTTTTTGCTGTTTTTGCTGCTTTTGTTGCTTTTACTGCCTTACTCCCTTAGCCGCTTCGCTGCTCTAACTCCGTTAATTCCCTCTAACGGCTGCGCCATGCGCGCTAATGCTCATGTTCAGCCCAACTACCCCGATAACGATGACTCCGACCCATAGCAGAGCTGAAAGCGGGATTCGCTCGCCGAACCAGATATATCCCGCTCCTGTAATGAGCGTAATGCCTATGCCTGACCATACCGCATACGCAACGCTTACATGCATATAACGCAGGGCGAAGTTCAGGCACGTAAAGCTGCTTCCATAAAAAATAAACATAGCAATCGACGGAACCACACGCGTAAAGCTCGCCGAAAGTTTCATAGATATTGTTCCTGACAATTCCAGCACAATCGCCAGTGCCAGCCATAGATAACCCAATGTTTACTCACCCTTCAGTATGAGCTTCCTCCACAGCAAGCTGCGAATAGGAAGCAATGATGACATCCGCCGAGGGAAGCACGCTCGCGGCCTGATTCGCTATGCCAATACAAAGTGCCGCTCCTGCCGCCTGCCCCATTCGCATATCGCCATCGGTATCGCCAATAATTGCAATCGACGACGGGGCAACGCCAAGCTTCTGGCAAGCCAGCTCCAGCATATCGGGATACGGCTTGCTGCGCGGTACGAGGTCCGCTCCTACGATGACGGAGAAATGGGGCAGCAGCCCCATCCACTCCAAATGCTCGCGCGCCGCTTCGGTATCATCTGCCGTGACGATGCCGAGTTTCAGCCCCGCTTTCTTGCACTGCTCAATAAAAGGGACAACGCCCACAAGCGGGATGGCTGATTTACGCTTTTTCAGCTCCTTATCAGCCTCTTCCTTGCTTTCCCTGACTAGCTGCATCGACTCGCCCCAGGATAAGCCAAGCTTATAGCCTTGCAAGGCTGCAATGGCATACAAGTCATTCATCGTCCCCATCGCGAGCGGCCCGTTGCGGTCATACGCGCATACATTTCCCGCCGCATCCAGGCTGGTTCCCCAGAGGGAGGGGAATATCCCTTTCGGCAGCAGCAAGCCCTTAGCCGCGAGTCGCGCTGTATAACGGCTCGCCAACAGCTCGCTCCAATTCCCCCACATCGAGACAAAATCAATAATCGTTCCATCTTTATCAAAAAGAATGGCTTCAACGCCGCACGGCTTGCCGCCGTCAACCTTAAGGCCAGCAATGGTAGTCTGCTTCCCTTGAGCTTGCTTCTGGCTTCGCCACTGCTCTTGCTCCAATCCATCTTGTAGGGCTTGTAGGGCTTCTGAACGAGCTGAATGTTCTGCCATCCCTTATTTGCCCTTCAACGCTTTATCCAGCTCACGCTGTGCGGTTTCCTTCGCCTGCTTCAGCGCCTTCTCTGCCGAAATGTTCTCGATTTGCACCTGATCAGCCGCTACGGTCAGCGCATCGTTGATTTTGCCGCCCGTCGGATCAAGGAATGGCTTCGAGCCGTGCGAAGCTTGCTGCAAAGGAATTTTGATTTGCGGATTTGTTTCGCTGAAGGCCTTGAAAGCCGGATCATCCTGCGCGGACAAACGTACGGCAATGTAGCCTGTATTCATCGACCAGGCAGCTGTATTCTCGCTTTTCGTAAAGAACGACAACCATTTAAAGGCCGCTTCCTTCTGCTCATCCTTCGCTTCGGCAGGTACGCCCGCCATAATGGCCTGTGCGACTGGCTTGCCTTCTCCTACCCCTTCCCAGCCGGGCTGCTGCATTGCGCCAACGATGCTGAAATCCAGATCGCCTTGGTCGCCGCTGGAGCCCGTGTAGCCTGCTGCTTGGCCCTTCATGACGTCGTCTATCGTTTTGTACCAGTATTCCCAGCCTTGTCCACCGGAGTGAATCGCCATCGTTTTATCTTCATGCAGCCATTTGCGGAATAAATCCCATGTCTCTATCCATTCCGGTGAATCAAACACGACTGTTTTGCCGTCATCGCTTAAAATTTTACCGCCTTTGCTAAGTGCCGCATCAATCATATTGCCCGAGCCCCACATCGGCTCCCAGCCATAAAAGGTCGTTTTGCCGCCATCCTTCACAGCCATCGTCTCCGCCGCTTTATCCAGGTCTTCCCAAGTCTTAATGTCCTCTGCCTTAATTCCCGCTTTCTCGAACGTGTCCAGACGGTAATACATCACTTGAGTCGTCCCATACATCGGCATAAAATACTGCTTGCCCGCTACTTGCCCTTGCTCCAGAAAGGTTTGAATAAAATCTTCTTTCTTAAAATCCGGAGCAGCCGCGATATAGTCATCTAGCGGTTCAAAATACCCTTTAGCTGCCCAGTCCACATTGGAGGCCAGCACCGCAGCTGGCGGCTGATTGGCGGCAATAGCGGCCTGAAGCTTTTGCTCCGTTTCGCTGTAATCCCCCTGGACAACGCCTTTAACGATAACTTCGCTTTGCGATTCATTGAATTTCTTAATGAGTGCTTCCACATTTTCGCCCAGCTTGCCGCCAAGGCCATACCAAAACTCGATCTGCACCGGCGCTTTCGGCGCCTCCGAAGCTGCTGCCGATTGCTGAGGCGCACTGCTGCTGCTCGCTCCACCCGTCTGCGTGCCTGCCGTCTGTCCACATGCGCTAAGCGTCACCATTGCAAGCGTGAGCGACATCGTGCCCGCCCATTTCATTGTTCTCAACATCGTCCATTCCTCCACTATTTATATTGTCGATTTCGTAAAGCTACCCCTTAATGCCTGAAGATAAGTTAACACTCTGCATAATCGTCCGCTGGGCGAACAGAAACAGCAGCAAGAGCGGAATAATCGTGAAGGAGCTTGCCGCCATAATGAGCGGCCATTTCAGCCCGTAAGCACCCCCTTCCACGAAGAAGCTGCGCAGTCCCGCCGATACGAGCTGGAGATCGGGATTTTTCGTAATGAGCATCGGCCAAAAATAGTTGTTGTACTGCGAGATAAACGTGATAAGTGCCAGTACTACGAACGAGGCGCGGGTCAGCGGCATCATAATCGTCCATAAAATCCGGCTGTGCGATGCGCCATCGATTTGTCCAGCCTCCACCATCTCATGCGACACTTGCAGAAACGCCTGCCTGATTAGAAAAATCGAGAAGACGCTGACCGCGTTTGATAGAATCAGGCCCGCATACGAATCCAGCAAATAAAGCTTGGACAAAATCATATAGCTGGGCAAATACACCGCTGTGCTTGGAATCATGTAACCGAGCATAATGATGCCGGTCAAGAACCCTTTCAACCGAAATTTCATATGGGTCAAGGCGTAAGCCATCATAGCTGAATTTATAATTTGCAAAAGAACGATGGCGCCCGCAACGATAACACTGTTGGCTATATATTGACCGAACGGCGCCGCCAGCCACGCCTCCACATAATTGCTCCATAGCGGCAGCTCCGGCCATAATGTCGGTGGAAACTGCCAAATCTCATCGTTTGTTTTCAGCGCGCTCGTCATCATCCAATAGAATGGAAATGCCATCGCGAGCGCAATAGCCAGCAGGCTAATATGCCGCAGTGCCAGCCCTGCCTGGTAAACACCCTTCATAACTCCAAATTCCTCCCTTTTAGGAGCTGCGAGGAAATGAGCGGTCCTTTATTTCCTCGCAGTCTCTTAGCTACTTGTAGGTTAGTTGTAATGCACCATTTTGCGGCTGACCGAGAAGGACAGCACGGACAACAGAACACAGATTGCGATCATAACGATGGAAATCGATGATGCTTCGCCAACCTGGAACGATTCGAAGGCCGATTGGTAATACAAATACAGCAGCGTACGCGTAGAGCCTGATGGACCGCCTTGCGTCAGTACATTAATGGAATCGTAAGCTTGCAGCGCTTCAATCGTCTGTACAACGAACAGGAAGAACGTCGTTGGCGAGATAAGCGGCAGCGTTACGTGCAGAAATTTTTGAATCGCACCCGCTCCATCGAGCCCCGCCGCCTCCAGCATATCTGTTGGCACGCTTCGCAGCGCTACAATGTAGAAGATCATCGCCCATCCGACCGATTTCCAGATGCCCACTAGCAGCACCCCGACCAAAGCCCATTTGGGATCTTGCAGCCAGCCAATGGCCGGAAGACCAATTGCCCCTAAAATCGTATTTCCAAGCCCCACTTTAGGCTCTAAAATCCAAGACCATACAATGGAAACGGCAACCGTTGGCGTTACCCAGGGCGCGAATACGAGCGTTCGGTACAGAGCGGAGCCCTTAAGCGAGCGACCGAGCAGCAGCGCCAGCCCCAGCCCGCCTGCCATAATAGGCAGCACGCTGCCAAGACAGAATAGAAGCGTCACCTTCAGCGACTGGTAGAAGGCGGGATTTTGCAGCAAATACACATAATTGTCCAAGCCGACGAACAGCTTGTCCGGACTCATAAAGTCCCATTCCACGAAGCTCAGATAAAAGACATAGGCCAGCGGTGCCAGCCAGAACACCGTAATCGGAATCATCGCCGGCAGCGTAAACAGCACTGCTTTTATCTCATTCAACCATCCTGTCCGTTTCAACACTCAAACTCTCCATTCAATAAAAATTTAATTAATGACCAAATGACCCGTTTTACCGAAATAAAAATCTATAAATTCAAAATTTATTGTATACTCATTATGTCGCAGAACTATTAACGCATCGTCATCACCAGCTTAATTTCTTGTAAAGATACAAATATAAAGCTGGATTTTTAAGAATTCGCTATAATATGGGCAAGAGGCAGACGGGAGAAATGGAGGATGGTTATGCCAGACCATACGGAGGAGCAGGAGACGCAGCGGCTTGCCTTGCGCCAAACGATGATTGACGCAATCGCCCAAACGATGAATTTATACGGGGCGAATTATTCGTTCGGACAATTATATGGCATTATGTTTTTCGAGGATAAACCGATGACACTTGACGAGATGAAGGCGCATATGAATATGAGCAAAAGCAATATGAGCTATGCGGTGCGTTCGTTAATGTCGTCGCAAATGATTATGAAGCTGCCGGAGAAGCGGGAGCGGCAGGACCTGTATCAGGCGGAGACCGATTTTTTCAAAACGTTCCAAAACTTTTTCACCTCCAAGCTTCAGCACGAAGTGGATGTCATGACGGAAGCGGCCGAATCGACTATTCCGCTGCTCAGCGAGCTGATTCTGGATATGAAGACGAGCGAGGAGGAGCGTATGCGCTGCCTGGAGGATTTGCAGAAGCTGCGGCATGCCGTGCAATATTACGCTTGGCTCCAGCAATTCGTGGACCAATTGAAGGCGGGAGCCTTTTTCGAAAAAAGCACCTAAGCATGGCCGGCTTCGCAAGGTTAGAAGGTTAGCGTCGAGAGGCGCTTCCATCCATTGACGATTGAAGGAAACTCACATATCAGGCAAACAAAAAGCGGCCCCATGCAAATGCATGGAGCCGTTTTTATCGTATGGAAACGTTTCTTTGACACCTATATAATGATCCAGCAGAAGCTGCCAGTCACGCTTGCCCTTCGAGCTACTAGCTAAGAACCACGTGCTTGCAAGCTACGAGCTGCTGCCAACCTCTTTCGCATCCTCGGAGCGTATCTCGTGAGCAAACGACTCGGCTGCCGCTTCCTCCGCTTCCTCCTCGGAAATTTCCTTCTGAGGAGCCAGCACAGTCACAACGACCTGCTCGGGATCGGACTTCACTTCTACACCGCTTGGCACCACGATATCGCTGACGAGCAGGTTGCTGCCCATCTCCAAATCCGCCACGTTCAGCTCAATGGAATCCGGAATGCTGCCTGGCAAGCACTGCACCTCAAGCTCATGGAGCATCACCTGCAGGATTCCGCCTTCCTTCACCCCGTTCGCTTCACCGAGGAAGTCGATACGAACCTGCGTCTTCACTTCTTCATTCATGTTAATTTGATGAAAATCCACATGGAGCACTTGGCGCGATACCGGATCACGCTGTACATCCGTTATCATAACCGGCTTTTTGCCATGGGATGGAATATTCAGTTCCAGTACGGCCTTTGGATGCGAACGGAGCAAAGCCAGCAATTCTTTCTCTTCAAGCAAAACAGATGTGGATTGGGACAACTGTTTGCCATATACGACGGCAGGCACTTTGCCCCGCTGTCTCAGGGAGCGCAGCTCACCGTTTGTAAGAGCAGTTCTTGTTTCGGCAATCATCGAGTTAGACATCATGGAAACCTCCTAGAAAAGTGATATTCCATATAGCTTTACCCTAATGAGCCAAAAAATAAACAAACTTAAACGGCGCTGCCTTTTTTGAGGCCGCTGGAATTTTATAAAAATCAGCCCTTTTTGCTTTTTTCCTTCTTCGCTTTTGCACGAGTACGAATCTTCTCGGCATAGCCTTCCTTATTCTCCTGACGGGCACGCGCAACTGCCAGATCACCTGCCGGCACATCCTTTGTAATCGTCGAGCCAGCAACGACAAAAGCGCCGTCGCCAATCTTCACAGGAGCAATCAAATTGACGTTGCTGCCAACAAACGCGCCATCGCCGATTTCCGTTACCGACTTATTGAAGCCGTCGTAATTAACCGTAATCGCGCCGCAGCCGATATTCACGTCTTTACCGACTACCGCATCGCCTACATAGCTCAAATGCGATACCTTGCTGCCGTCGCCAAGCGTAGCATTTTTCAGCTCGACAAAATCGCCGATTTTGCAGTCTTCGCCCAGCTTGGAGCCGGGACGCAAATTCGCATATGGCCCAACCGAGCTTTTATTGCCGACTTCGGATTCGGCGATTACCGAATATTTTACGCTGACGCCGTCTCCGATGACCGAATCCTGAATATCCGCATTAGGCCCAATGATGCAATCCTCGCCAATGACTGTGGAGCCGCGCAGCACCGTTCCTGGGTATATCACTGTATCTGCACCGATTTGCACATCTGCTTCTATATAAGTCGAGGCTGTATCTATAATCGTAACACCTTCAATTAAATGCTTGCGGTTAATGCGCGCGCGCATCAAGCCTTCCGCCTCGGCAAGCGCCACGCGGTCATTGATGCCAATCGCTTCCGCCGTATCTTCTGTGCAATAGCCTTGAACGGACTCGCCTGCTTGGCGGAAAATGCCAATGACATCGGTCAAATAAAATTCGCCTTGCGCATTATTGCTTGTTACCTTGGCAAGCGCCTCGAACAGCTTGCGGTTATCGAACACATACGTACCCGTGTTGATTTCCTTCGTCGCTGCTTCCTCTGGCGTGCAGTCCTTCTGCTCGACGATTCTCTCTACCTCGCCGCTCTCGCCGCGAATAATCCGGCCATAGCCAGTCGGATCAGCGAAAGAAGCCGTCAGTACCGTTGCTGCCGCTCCGCTCGACTGCTGCAAAGCCAGCATCGCCTGGATCGTCTCTGCACGCACAAGCGGCGTATCGCCGCAAATAACGATCGTCTTGCCGTCTTCCGCGCCAATCAGCGCCTCAGCTTGGCGTACCGCATGGCCCGTACCGAGCTGCTGCTCCTGCAGCACATATTCTGCCTGCTCACCCAAATAAGCTTTAACGGTTTCCGCGCCATGGCCGACGATGACAACCGTCCGCTCGCTAGCTGCCTGTTTCACCGTGTCCAGCACATGGCCTACCATCGGCTTGCCGCATACGTGGTGGAGCACTTTATATCGTTTGGATTTCATCCGCTTGCCTTGACCTGCTGCAAGCACAATCGCCATTACTTTCAATTGCTATTCCTCCCAAGTTAAAAGTCCAGTAAGCACAAGCGCCTTCATGCATGAAAGCGGCTTTTCTCTACTAGGCTCTAAATCTTTGTTGTCCTATTATATATACGGTCTGCCGCATCGATCTATCTACAAGAATATATCCCATCTTGGGCAAAAAGAAAAGGGAGCCCCCTTGGCCCCCTTATCCCCTCATGCAGATACTGATTTTTGCCCTCTAACGAAGCTGCTATTAAGCACCCTCTTCAATGGCCACTTCTTCTTCCGTTGCAGCGCGCTCGTACTCAGCGAGTACGGCAGCTTGAATTTTCTCCCGAGTGGTCGAAGAAATCGGATGAGCGATATCTCGGAATTCTCCATCGGGGGTACGCTTGCTCGGCATTGCAACAAACATTCCATTGTTTCCGTCGATTACACGGATATCGTGAACGACGAATTCGTTGTCAATCGTGATGGAAGCAATAGCCTTCATGCGACCTTCCGAATTGACACGGCGGAGTCTTACATCAGTAATTTGCACTTGTGTTCACCACCTTTGCCTATCTGGGACTTGGTGTAATATTCCACATTTTTGTGCCAATTCCTTCTCCTATTTTGGAAAAAACATGCATATTTTTAAAAAAATTTTCTATTTGAATTTTATTTGACTCTATTCGACAGGAATCGCTGCAATCACTTCAATTTCGACAAGCACATCCTTCGGAAGCCTTGCCACCTCTACTGCCGAACGTGCTGGTTTGTGGTCGCCAAAGTAAGAAGCGTACACTTCATTCATCGCTACAAACTGGTCCATGTCCTTCATAAAGACGGTTGCCTTCACTACATTTTGCAGGGTTGCTCCCGCTTCGGCAAGTACAGCCTCCAGGTTGCGAAATACTTGGTTCGCCTGCACCGTGATATCGCCCGTCACAAGCTCGCCGGCTGCATTAAGCGGAATTTGTCCCGATGTAAAAAGAAGTCCTCCAAGCTGAATCGCTTGCGAATAAGGTCCGATAGCGGCAGGCGCCTTATCTGTTGCAATAACCTTCGGTTCTAAATGCTGTGACATCATTTATTCCAACCCTTCTTTAGTTATTATCGTTATTATTCCGTGCGAAAATAATTGCCCGGGATGACCGTCGTCTGCTTGGTCTTCAAATCCACGGCCGTCAGCTTGGCTAACGACACATAATCTTCTAATAAACGTTCTTCGAGCTCCACCTCGCCCGATTCTACAAAGACGCCAACGCCGGCAACGGTCGCTTTGAATTCAAAGAGCAGATCCATCATCCCTTGAATGGTGCCGCCTGCTTTCATGAAGTCATCAATAATAAGCACGCGGGACTGTTCCTTAAGCGCCCGCCTTGCAAGCGACATCGTCTGAATGCGCTTATTCGAGCCAGAGACGTAATTGATGCTGACCGCAGAGCCTTCCGTCACCTTATTGTCCCGGCGTACGATAACGACAGGCAGGTTCAGGCAGGCAGCTGTCGCATAAGCGAGCGGTATGCCCTTCGTCTCTACCGTCATAATGACATCAATCTTCCTCGCGGCAAAAGCGGTCGCGAACATGCGGCCAATATCGGCTAGCAGCTCAGGCTGGCCAAGCATGTCCGTCATATACAAATAACCACCGGGGAGCACCCGTTCTGGCTGCTCCAGCTGACGGCAAATATTATTCATAATGTCGAGTGCATCCGAGGCATGCATCTTCGGTGCGAATTTTACGCCGCCTGCGGCGCCCGCAAGGGTATTCAGCTCGCCAATGCCCTCTTCCTCAAATACTTCTTTAATGATCGCCAGATCCTCGCTAATGGATGATTTGGCTGACTGATAGCGGTCCGCAAAAGCTGTTAGCGAGATTAACGTATGTGGGCGACTTAGCAGGTATTGCGTCATCTCTACCAGTCTTGCGCTGCGTTTTAACTTTTTCAAGGAATTCTCCCCCTGCTAAAATCCGAATATTATAATGTTAATATAACATTTTTATACGGATTTAATCAAGGGAAACGTCACTTTTATGTTAGCATTCTTACCACGTAAACTTCCTTGCAAAAGCCACGCAGCCCATTATATATGCGCGGGAGCTTTCCTTCTTTGGAAACGAGCCCGAATACTGTAGGTCCACTGCCTGACATTAACACGCCATCAGCTCCAAGACGAATCATGCTCTCCTTGAGCTGGCGCACCTCCGGATACAGATCAAGCGTGACCGATTCCAGCACATTGCCTAGTCCCCCGCACACATCGGCGAAGGAGCCGCGCTGAATCGCTGACACCATGTCAGCGGCAGACGGATGCTGGCCAATGCCCGCTACCCGAAACTTGCCGTATACATCTGCGGTGGAAACATTGATTGGCGGCTTCGCAAGGACGACCCAGCATTGCGGCGGGCTTTCGATCGGCTCCAGCCGCTCGCCCCGTCCGGTAGCGATGGCAGTACCGCCCGTTACGCAGAACGGGACGTCGGAGCCCAGCTCCGCCCCAAGCGTGCACAGCTCCTCCTCGGGAATGTTCAGCCCCCACAGCCTGTTCAGCCCTCTAAGGGCTGCTGCCGCGTCGCTGCTGCCGCCGGCAAGGCCAGCGGCTACCGGAATCTTTTTGTCCAAATGAATATATACACCTTTACGCACATCATAGCGGTCTTTAATAAGACGTGCCGCCTGAAACGCCAGGTTTTTCTCATCTAAAGGTATGTAGCCGGCCTGGCTCGATATAATAATCGTGTCGCGCGGCAGCTCCTGCATTTCAAGGCGGTCTGCAAGGTCTACCATCGTCATAATCATCTCGACCTCGTGGAAGCCGTCCTCACGCTTGCGAAGCACATCGAGCAATAAATTGATTTTAGCCGGAGCTTTTTCATAAATTTTCATCCTAAGCTCTCCCGTTCCTATCATTAACTTATCCAATATTATAGCAAACGGGCAGAAGAAAAGCTAAGAGTGCTGCCGCTTATATAAAGAGCGGCGACTCTTAGCCGATTATTGCCGTTTTAGCCTCGCATTGCGTGTACCTGGTTATGGCCGATTGATTCCATTCGCTGCGGCTTGCTCAGCCATTTGGATCGCCCTCTTGACCATGTTGCCAGCGTCTTTGGCGCGAATGCCGCCCCAGCCTTCCTTTTGCACCGTATCATAAAAACCTAGATCCTTCGCCAGCTCATACTTTAGCTCCTCGGACATTACACTGCGTCTTCTGCGGCTCATGCGTGAGATCCTCCCTTGCTGCTGAATTGGTTATGCCCCCTTAGTATGCGACAACCCAGCAGCCCTATACGCATGAGCGCCCACCGACCGCTTCCAGCTTAGAAAATGAAAAAAAACGCGAAGAACTGTCGTCTCCGCGTTTAGTATAGCCTGTCGGCATCTATAGATCTGATGTTATGTCTGGGTAATTCGGACTTGACCTTCATCATTGCATACGGTCACTTCCACCGACTCCGTCAGTATATCCGCATAACTGTAGGAAACACGCTTGAATGACTGCGATTCCTGATCCAGTTTAACAATGAAAACAGAAGGGTAGGTTTCTTCCAACACACCGGTGCGCTCAACGGTCTTACGACGACCGCCATTTGCTCGCAGACGAATCTTGGAGCCCACATGAGCTTCCAAATTGCGTTTTATATCCAGTAGGGCATTTTTTGCCATTGTCCACTACCACCTCTTTCCTTGTCCATTATAACAAAATGGAGAGGGGTTGTCAAACAAAGCAAAATATTATATCAGTCAACTTATTTAATTGTCAACGGTGTTTTCATCCATTTTTATCATTCCATGAATAATTTATCGAAAAATTATAAAATCAATGAAGCCGAGAACTGTTGCGAGTCTCAACTGCACTCGGCCGTTTGTTAGGAAATGCTTTGCAAGGATGACTCGGCTGCCTTAATTTTAGGTTTTGGCAAACCAATTCGGTACCTTCCCAGCGTCTCAATGCCGCCTACGCCATCAATGCCACTGATGGTGCCATGAATGACATCAGCCAGGTTAATTGTATCTCGTATGGACGTATAGCTTGCTTTGATCGCAATGTATACCGGGTCTAACGCATGAATCAAAATTCTCCCGGGCGAGCTTGCGAAGTTCGAACCGGCTTGCAGCAGCGCCTCAAAATGCGACTGGCACGCTCCCGCAATGACGACAAGGCCGTCGCGGTTCTTCTCATACTCCCGTGCTACGCGGACCGCATTATAGAAGCTCTGCGAGTTTTTATAGCTGCTTAGGCTGTGCAGATCGGCTTCCAGCCTTGTTTTTAGCACACCGTCATGTCCCGTAATGACCACAATGTCCGGCTTCACTTGAGGCAGCAGACGGTAAAGCAAATCAGCCATCTGTGATTCATGCGCGTGCACGCCGTGTGCCGGTACGTTCATCGTCTGGTACAGCTGCATGCTTTTACGCAAATAATTGCCGTCACCGTCCAAATGCAGCACTTTGCCGGGCACCTCGAAGAAAGGCTGGCTTTGTGGCATCGCATGCCGAATATCCGCCTTCACCTGAACGGCCATTTGCTCATGCTGCTGACGAATGCGGCTGAGCGAGTCGTTTACTTTCACTCGAACCAGCTGCGTAGCTTTTTCTTTTTTTGGATCGCGAACAACCGATAAATCAGGAATCGGTGCATCCGCAAGCAATCGGTAATCCGTGCCTTTCAACAGGGCATGATGTGTTCGAACAGCTTCTACGCGGAATAGCACGTCACCGCCATACGATTTGCGGACGACCAGCTCCCCTTGCTCCATAGGTAAATCACCTCTTCGTCTATCCTATGGGCATAAGGCGTGTAGTGTGCGCAAAAAACAAACGGGCGCCCCGAGGCCATTGCCCGGCGGCGCCCATCTTTATTTAGCCTTTCCAGCCCACTTCCAAAAATGCACGGCTGATCTTGGCGAATTCCTCCAGCGACAATGTTTCACCCCGCCGCGCAGGATCGATCGCAAGCCCCTGCAGCAGCGTTGTAAGGGCCTCCCGCTGTTCCTTGCCCACAAGCGCCGTCAAATTGTTGTAGAGCGTCTTGCGGCGCTGTGCGAAGCTGGCCTGCACGACGCGGAAGAAATGCGCCTCATCGGGCACATCAACAGCCGGCTTGTCCCGCAGCGCAAGCTTAATGACAGCTGAATCCACATTCGGCTGTGGAATAAACACCGTATGCGGAACGGTGCAGACGAGCTTTGGCTCGCAATAATATTGCACAGCCACGCTCAGGCTGCCATATTCCTTGCCGCCTGGCTTTGCTGCCATCCGCTGCGCGACTTCCTTCTGGATCATGACGACGATGTTTTCCAGCGGCAGGCGCTCTTCCAGCAGCTTCATCAAAATCGGCGTCGTCACATAGTAAGGAAGGTTCGCCACGACGCTAACGCCCGTTACGCCGCTGAAGCGCTCTTCGAACAGCTGCTTCAGGTCGAGCTTAAGCACATCGCCGTGCACAATGCCCACATTCGCTTCGCCTTCGAAAATATCATGCAAAATCGGAATGAGCCGATTGTCGATTTCAACAGCCGTTACCGTTCCCGCAACTGCAGCAAGGCGCTGCGTCAATGCTCCGATACCAGGGCCGATCTCAAGCGCGCCTTTTGTCTCGTCAAGCTCAGCTGCGCTGACAATATTGTTTAAAATATTTTGGTCGATGAGAAAGTTTTGTCCCAAGCTCTTCTTAAAGGAGAACCCGTACTTCGCAATAATTTCCTTTGTTCGTTTAGGCGTAGCTACCTCTGCGGCCTTAACTGCGCCTTTATTCAAGCTTTGTTGCTCCGTCATACGCCTTCGTCACCCCTGTTCCTGTTGTTCCATGGCTTGCAGCGCCTTCTCAAACTCTTCGCGCGTAATGCAGAAGCTCGTGCAGCGCTTGTAGAACTGCTTCCCGTTCGCATAGCCGATCCCCAGCAGCTTGCCTATAACCAGCCGCCGCTTTGCCGCTTCTTCATGCACAATTAAGCCAGCTGCCATCAGATCGTCCCATGTAATGGCCCCGACGCTCTCAGCCGTTTCTGTACGCAGCTCCGAGAGCGCCTGCCTAATCGCATCAGGCGCCGCATTCTCAATGCCGATATCCCCTTTATAGGAGGCCAGCTCCTGCGGTAAAAAAGCATGCTTGCAGCCCGGCACACGCTGAGCGACAATTTTACGAATACGCTCTCCTGCATGATCCGGATCTGTAAATATAATAACGCCACGGCGCTCCTGTGCCAGCGCGATGCGCCGCAGCACATCCTCGCCAATGGCCGATCCATTCGTCTCAATCGTATCGGCTTCAACGGCCCGCTTAATCGCTACCGTATCCTCTTTGCCTTCTACTACAATCATTTCCTTGATCACATCGAACAATCCTTTCACAAAGGGAAACTTATCTTGGATATTCGTTCAAGCGTAAACGGCTGTCGCCGTCCTTTGGCGGCAAAGCTGCCGTTTCGCGGTGAAATATAAGCTGATTATAAATGTGAAACTTATCAATCTTATATTTCAGAAAAAATGGGCGATTGCTGCAACAACAACCCGCTCATTCACGTCTGTTTTATTATAACCCCAATTGGCCATTCAAGCGAATCTGACGCAAACAAAAAGAAGAGGCAAGGCCTCTTCCGCATCCTGTCATATTTAGCTTATGATTGCGATAAACTAGAGCACAATCCATAAAGAACTACCACTAATTAGCTAAGCGATGGCTTGTTAGGACCAATCACATAAACGGTAAATCCTTTTTTCTTACCAAATTTATTAGCTTGCTTCTCACTGTCAAAATAAACATCGATCTTATTGCCCTTGATCGCACTTCCGGTATCTTCAGCACGGCGGAAACCAATGCCCTCGATATACACCCACCAACCGAGTGGAATGATATCCGGGTCAACGGCAATTGTCCGTCCTTCCGATACTTTAGCGCCAGAGGCCGTAATTCCGTAGTCCGGGTGCCCTTCGCTCTTGCCCGTTGATGCTAAGCCAGCTGAATAGGCCGTCAATGTGACGTTGCTGAGCACTTTTTTGGATGTGAGCGTTGTGCCGTCTACCGTTACATTGTTGCTGGTTGTCGCTGTCGACAGCACAGTAACTTTAGGCTCCGGCTTTTTCGTACCGACTGCAACGACCTGATTGACCGCAACCGTTTCGACTACCTTGTCTACCACTTTCTTGGAGACAAGTACGCCATCTTCAAACTGCTTCTCAATTTTGATCGTTACGACGCCTTCTTTGCCCGTCTGCACAACCTTCTCCTTGCCTACTTCCAGGTTCGGATCTTCCTTCTTCACAATGGTGAACGGTGTTGTGCTGGACGACTTGCCTAGCTTCGTATCGACGCGAATGACTGTTACGGTCATATCCGCGCTGACGCCCGAGCCAAGCGAAGGTAATACTTTATCATCATCTTCAACAGGAATATTTAATTTCTTTATCGCTGCCTGCACGGTTTTCTCTGTCGTGTACACCGTTGATGTTTTGCCATCAGCTTTTACAAGTAGCGGTACCGCATGCTTAATTTCAAAGCGGTCCCCATCCTTTACTGCCGTATTCAGAGGTACAGATACCTCGTCATGCGGGCCAATTGTAATAGCTTGTTCATCCAGTAGGCGTTGCAGGACCCATTGTTTCGTTGAAACAACGGTTTCTTGTCCATTCACTACTACGGATACGCTTTTGTCAGCCGATCCGTACAACAACACCAAAAACATGAAAGTCATAGCGATTGAGATCGTAGTACTCAAAAGAATCAAACGCAAGTTTTCACGCTTCCATCGCAATGCGAAAGACATGCTGGATGATCGTTTCCCATGGGTCTCACTTGCTTGAATAATGCCCACTTCATCGGTCCTCCTTCATAGCCCCGCCGTCGAATTACGCATGATACCATTGACGCGACTATAGTATATTGGCGTGCTTCTAGCACGCTCCAGTATATTTCCTCTGCAACCTCCTAGATTTACCCTATGACGACGATTTACCCAATATTCAAAAATAAAAAGAAAGCCCGTCGACAGAGGATCTGTTTCGTGGCTTCCCGGGAACGTCAAAATAGACTATTCAGGAATGGTGGATGCACGAGGTTGATCACTCTCTATAAACGCTTACGAGGTTAGCTGTCGGGTTCGGGCAAGAGAGCTGCCCTATCGTCGGAAGAATGCTCATGGCAATCCCCGCCAAATTCACCCCTAGAAGAAATTCAGGTGCGCGTGCAATGTGATCCGCAAATTCCTCACAGCATCGTGCATGGTTCCCCCGCTCTCCAAAGTTCGAAGATTAAGCGCAAACTGGAAATCCAATACAAAAATTTAAAGCTCTGAAATGAATCATACCTTCATCGGAGCCTAATTGTAAAGATCAGATAAAAACCGATTTAAGCGAAATTTTAGGATATTTACGGAAAAGAGAGTCTATTTCAGCATGAAAAATTAGTTTTATCGCCGGAAAGGTCACTTATTCTCGTTTTTAAAGCCGTTTTTACACAATTCCGAAACATTTTTTACCGTTTTCGGTCGTTAAATTGGCGATTTCGGCCACCGATTTTCCTAATATTTCTGCTGCCGCTTCCGCAACGAGCGACACATAAGACGTCTCATTTCGTTTCCCTCGGAATGGATGAGGGGTCAAATATGGGGCATCCGTTTCGATCAAAATTCGGTCACTCGGAACCATCGCAAGCACCTCTTTTGGCACCCTTGCATTTTTGAATGTAAGCGGTCCCCCGAACGATATATAGAAGTTCATATCGAGGCATTTTTGAGCCGTTTCTGGACTGCCGGAAAAGCAATGCATAATGCCGCCAACCTCAGAAGCATTTTCCTCCTTCAGCAGCTTGACAATATCCTCATGGGCATCGCGATTATGAATAATAATTGGTTTTTTCAACTTCTTGGCTAAGCGAATTTGCTCGCGAAATACGCGATGCTGGACGTCTTTTGGGGACGTATCCCAATGGTAATCCAGTCCGATTTCGCCAATGGCTACCACTTTAGGATGAGAGCAAAGCTCTTCAATCCATCCCAGATCCTCCGGCAGCATATCGATGCTGTCAACGGGGTGCCAGCCAACTGCTGCATATATAAAATCATATTTTTCTGCCAGCGCAAGTGTTGTTGGAATCGTTTCCCGATTGAATCCAATATTAACCATTAAATCCACCCCTGCCGCACGCGCTCTTTCGATAACAGCTTCGCGGTCTTCGTCAAAATGCGGGGAGTCCAAATGGGTGTGTGTGTCGAATAAAGAAATCATAATTGAGCAAGCTCCTTCTATATTATAGTCTATGGTGAAACGGTCGAAAGCCGTCCTTTGGCGGCGCGTTTCAGTCCGAGAAATATAGAGAAAGTATGGCAAAATCATATACTTTCCTATATTTTAAATAACATTCGTACTTTATCGCTTAATTGATCAGCGGCAGCGCGCAGCTTCTCTTCCGGATAATACAAATGGGACTGGCCCTGATGAAGTCCAGTAATGGAACGAATGATGTCAGATTTCGTGGAAATTTCACTGACAGCCTCGTAGCTATCCATTAACAAAATCGGCGTCTTTTCTTCTTTTCCGCCTTTTTTCGTATCAGGCTGATACACATCATACGGTTGATCAAATGGAAAATCAATTTCCATATGGTAATCCGGGTTCAACCCGATCGCTGCAAATTGTTGTCTTACTTCATTAAAGAGGCCAATATCCGGTTTATCCAACATGATGTATTTATAGAGGCGACGCGTCAAAAAACGATCACATAGCTCCGCCAGCAGTTCATCGCCTTCGTCGCTCCATTCTATAAAGGCTGTCTGCAAATACGCCTCATCCAGCTTCAAATATTGTTTAACCCCAATTGTCCCGTCAAGCAGCCGTTTCAGCGGCTCCGGCATCCAACCAAATGTGTACCCACCCTCATAAAGCTCCTTCGCTCTGCGAAATATTTGTCTAAGGATGATTTCCGAGCTTCTCGTAACCGGATGGAAATAAATTTGCCAATACATTTGATAGCGGGACATCAAATAATGCTCTACGGCGTGCATGCCGCTTTCTTTAACAACAATCCTTCCATTAATAGGACGGAGCACACGCAGAATACGCTCCAGATCAAAGTTGCCATAATTGACCCCTGTGAAATAAGCATCCCTCAATAAATAGTCCATTCGGTCCGCATCAAGCTGACTGGAAATCAAGCCGCTAACAATTGGATTCGGATATGTCTTATTAATAACAGCAGTGACATGTTCAGGAAAGTCGTCTGCTACATTTCGTAGTATACGATTGACCTCGGTGTCCTCAAGCAAAATGCTGCAGGTCCACTGCTCGTGATGCGTATCGAATACTTGTTCCAGCGAATGGGAAAATGGCCCATGACCAACGTCATGCAGCAGTGCAGCGCAAAGCGCCAATAGCCGCTCCTCCTGTGGCCAGCCGGGAAAACCATTGCGTTCGAATTGGGAAATAATCTTTCTAGTAATTTCATACACGCCAAGAGAATGGGAGAATCGGCTATGCTCAGCGCCATGAAAAGTAAGATAAGACGTTCCGAGCTGCCGAATACGCCGTAATCTTTGAAACTCCTTCGTATTGATTAGATCCCATATCGTCTGATCCTGAACATAAATATATTTATGAACGGGGTCCTTAAAAACTTTCTCTTCCGATAGCTGTCGGTTCATTCAACAAATCAACTCCTTTTGTTCTCTGGTTCGACATAAAAAAGCAAAAAATATGTCGAAGAATGTCGCAAAACAGTTTCCAAAATGTCGAAGCTGTTGTATTCTATAGTAAGAGTAATATGACCTTACTATATAGTCAAACTCCCTTAGTAGCTGCAATTTTCTTCAATAATTTCAGTTGACTATTATGGGAAACGTTGGTATTATAGTAGACATAAAAAGAGAAACTATGTCGAAAAGTGACGAATACACTTTTTGATGAGAGGGGAAACAAATTATTATGATGAAGTCCACAGGTATTGTCCGTAAGGTTGATGAATTAGGTCGCGTTGTTATTCCAATCGAGCTTCGCCGTACGCTTGGTATCGGAGAGAAAGATGCACTAGAGATTTATGTAGACGGCGAGCGCATTATGTTGAAGAAATACGAGCCAGCTTGTATCTTCTGTGGTAACGCTGAGAACGTATCTTACTTCAAAGGAAAAATTGTTTGTCACATTTGCCTATCAGAAATGCCTTCACCTGTGACAAAATAAAAAAAATAGGTTATAATAACCTTATTCAACTAGTTAATTCTAACCTTTTAATACTCCTTATTGCCTTCCTGTGCTAGAACCCGGCCAGGAAGGTCTTTTTTTTCTCTATTTTTTGTTTTTCTAGCGGTTTACTTCATTATAAACATCACGCTTTGATAGACCACGATCTGTAGCTGCCTTTTTTATCGCGTCCTTCCGTCCAAGCTCTGCTTCGTAATGCTGTACATGCTCTTCCATGCTCAGCTCCGCCCACCAAGCGGCAGCAAGCTCCCCCGTATTCTCATCTGAGCTGCTTCCTTCTATTATAAGGCAATACTCTCCCAATGGCGGATTTTCCTCAATCCAAGTGATACATTCCGTTACTGTACCACGCGCCATTTCTTCAAAACGCTTCGTCAGTTCCCGCACCATCGCGATACGACGGTCTCCGAGATGCTCCAGTATGGCATCCAGCGTCTTCCGCAAGCGATGTGGCGACTCATACAGCATCAAGGTGCCTTCCTGTGCTTGAAGCTGAAGCAGCCATTTCGCAAGTGACTTTTTGTCTCGCGGCGGAAATCCGGCGAACATAAAACGCTCCGTTGGCAAGCCTGATACAATTAAAGCCGACAATGCCGCATTCGCACCAGGTATCGGAACGACAAAAATACCCTGCTCCACCGCTTCGGCAACCAAATCTGCACCGGGATCGGATACAGCAGGCAGCCCTGCATCGCTTACAAGGGCAATCGATTGCCCCTCTTGCAGCAATCGAATAAGCTCGCTGCCACTCGCTTGTTTATTATGTTCGTGATAGCTCACAAGCCGTGTCGCAATTTCAAAATGGGAAAGAAGCTTACGTGTTTGTCTCGTATCCTCGGCAGCTATAAGATCCACTTCTTTCAACGTACGAATCGCGCGAAAGGTCATATCCTCTAAGTTGCCAATTGGCGTTCCGACTAAATATAACGTCCCGGCACCGTGTTGCTGCGGCCCGCTA
The DNA here is from genome assembly GCF_059609455.1 of Paenibacillus liaoningensis. Classification (NCBI taxonomy): domain Bacteria; kingdom Bacillati; phylum Bacillota; class Bacilli; order Caryophanales; family Paenibacillaceae; genus Paenibacillus; species Paenibacillus liaoningensis. The sequence goes on along the minus strand of NZ_JCAALU010000031.1, from coordinate 7,667 downwards.
AAGCTTTTTTGCACAAACATTGTTGAGCCCTCCTTCTAGCATTCCACTAGGCTAAGTATCATATACCATAATTGGCGGCAGCAGCCTCAGTTCCGGTCTGCCATCACGCATAGCCTCAATAAGCACCATATTGGCTTCGCCATTTTTATTCGGATGAATGAACTGTACCCGCTTTGGCTCCAGCTTGTACTTGCGCATCGTCTCAATTATTTCTACAAAGCGTGATGGCCGATGCACCATGGCTACTTTCCCAGCTGGTCGCACCAGCCTTGAGCAAGCTTCGACAATATCCTGCAAGGTTCCGTGTACCTCATGCCTGGCGATCGCATAATGCTCATTTTCATTAGAGTCTCCTGCTTCAGCCGACATATAAGGCGGGTTGACGGTTACCGCATCATACGTTCCATAAATCGCTTTATTCGCTGCAAAATTTCGCAAATCGGCTTCCACGATATTAATTTGCTGCTCCAGCCCATTCAGCTTTACACTCCGCCTTGCCATATCCGCAAGTCTTGGCTGAATCTCCACTGCATCAATTTGTGCTTTCGTCCGCCCTGTCAATAGCAGCGGTATTACGCCATTCCCTGTGCAAAGGTCAATGACCTTTCCTTTTTTCGGAATGCTTGCGAAGTTGGAAAGCAGCACCGCATCCGTCGAAAAGCTGAACACTTCCCTGCTCTGAATAATTCGCAGTCCGGTATCCATCATTAAATCGTCCAAACGTTCATTGATTTCCAGCTTGATCTGCTCGTCCACGACTTTCCCACTGCTCCCTTGACATAAAGATACCGTCCTCTTAGCAAGGACGGCATAGTGTTGACCGATTGCATTATTTATTTAAGAAGGATAAGCAGAAGAGACAATCGCCTTCTGTCCGCAAATGCCCATAATAGACATTGCAAATATGGAAGCCTTCATGGTAAAGTCTCGCCAAATTATCATGCCCTTCTCCTACTGAATATGCAGCTGCATCTTCGGCGGAAGTGAACAAATCGGCTGTTTCTGTCTGCTGCTCTACCTTTGTGCTTGTCCCCATCGTCTTGCCCGCATTTGATTTTGAAGCCCCTGCTGTCTTAACTGGCAAAGGTTCCTCCGCTTGTTGCGGTATCCGCTTCAAAATTTTGCGCAGCTGATGGTTTTCCATGCTTAACCGCTTATTCTCTTCAAGCAGTTCCTTCACCCGCAGCTTCAGATCCCCAACTTGACGATGAAACTCGCCCATTTGGGTATCAAGCTGATCCATTTGAACAAAAATCTCTTTTTTCTCCAAGTTCCCACCCCAGAGCTTCAAGCATCGTCTTGCACCTTAGCTGTAAGCATTGCGCTTGGTCGTTTGGACATGCTATGAATTGTTCTTAATACTGTCATTTCAAAATGACATCGTCTAACGGAAGTTCCTTCGGTTTCCCCGAAACTTCAAACAAGTGTACGTACACGGTCTTGGAACCAACATTGATTCCCGTTACCTTGCCTTCACCAAGTGAAGTGATAACGATCTTGCCAATCGCTGGAAGCTCTTCTCTTGAGCTTTCATAATTGTCATGCTCGTATTTCAAGCAGCACATCAAACGGCCGCATAAACCAGAAATCTTAGTCGGATTGAGCGACAAATTCTGGTCCTTCGCCATCTTGATCGATACCGGCTCAAAATCGCCCAGCCACGAAGAGCAGCATAATATCCGTCCACATGGTCCGATGCCGCCAAGCATCTTCGCCTCGTCACGAACCCCGATTTGCCGAAGCTCAATCCGAGTACGGAACACGCTTGCCAAGTCTTTCACAAGCTCGCGAAAATCTACCCGACCTTCAGCTGTAAAATAAAAAATGATCTTGTTGCGGTCGAACGTGAATTCGACGTCAACCAGCTTCATCTTCAGCTGATGGTCTTTTATTTTGTCTGAACAGGTTGAGAATGCAGCTTGAGCAGCAGAACGATTCTCTTCTACAACCTTCGCATCCACGTCGCTGGCAATTCGTATAACGCGCTTTAACGGAAGGACAACATCCGATTCACCGACTTGCTTCTGTCCAACCACTACTTTGCCATACTCGATCCCCCTGGCCGTCTCAACAATGACATGCTGGTCCTTGTCAACGGGATGCAGGGCTGGATCAAAGTAATAAATCTTACCCGCCTTCTTAAAGCGGACACCCACGACATTATACAAGGATTTAGCCCTCCTGTAAGTTTACCATTAATTGCTCTAAAGCGAGTTGAGCAGATACATTCGACCTAATACGCTTGCTTGCTTCGAGTGTATGCTCCATGCAAGTGACCCAGCCTTCCACTGGCCGGCTGAATGCATGCTTGCTTATCCATTCCAACTGATCTATATATACAATATCTTCTTGCCTTCCGGCCTGAAATTTAATCATGTCCTTAAACCATAATACAAAAAGAGATAACAGCAGCTGCGGATCTTCACCAATATCCTTCTTAATGAACTGCTGCTGGACGGTAATCATTGCCGCGGTGAATCGGGTCAGACTGTCCTTCCCTAATTGTATCACTACGTTTCGGATTTCTGCAAACTGATTCTGCTGGATGATTTCCCTAGCACCGTCCAATCCCGAGCTCAGCTGTACGGCTGCGCGAGCAAGAATAGAGGGCAGTCCTTCATTTGTTAACGTTTGAAGCATCTCATCGGAAGACATCGGGAGGAACGGCACCCACTGGGTGCGCGAGCGAATGGTCGGCAGCACAGCTTGTCCATTATCGGTTATCAATATCGCTACAACAGGGGATAGCGGCTCCTCCAAAAATTTTAATAGGCTGTTCGCCGCTTGAAGTGTCATCGTTTCTACTCGCTCAATCATGTATACTTTGCGTTTCGCCCCGCTGCCCCGCAGCCCAAGCTCCCGCTGCAGCTCGCGAATTTGATCAATCTTGATCGACTGCCCTTCCGGAGCGATCCGAATCATATCCTGCTGATTGTTATTATCAAACTTGCGGCACTCCAGGCAGTGCCCGCAGGCATCATCGCCACCGCTCGTACAGAATAAGGCTTTAGCGAAAGCTTCCGCCATCGCCATTCTGCCACTGCCCTTCGGTCCATAAAATAAATAAGCATGCGATACTTTACCGCTTTGCAGCGCATGCTGTAAAATACGCTTCGCTTTCCATTGACCGGTTAGCTGCTCCATGCTCATAAGCTCAAAAATTCCTTCCTCGATCGTAACCTTTCCAATCTAAAACAATAAATTAATCAGCATGCCACGCACTTCACCGATCCGGGCTAGCAATTCAATACGCCCTTCTTCGGTCTCCAGCAGCTCCTCCGCCATATTAACGAGCTCTGCATCAATCTCGTCAAGCAGCTTATAGCGCTTCGTACGGCCTCTGCGGTCAAACCCTCTAAGCTCTTTAAGCCCGATGCCGCGCCTAACGGTATCCTCCAGAAACTTCTTGACCATCTGGCGGTAAAGCTTTAATTCCCGCACCGTCATTACTCTGGATAAATGGTCACCCTGTCTATGAATGTCCTGCAGCTTCTGCTGCAATTGCTCTTGTGTCCGCTGTGCTTCCTGCTGAACCATAACATCGCCGAAGCTCTTCATCTGCGGCTGCTTGGAAGCTAGGTCGTTACTCGCGCGATTCGCCCCAAGCGGACGAAACCCTGGATCAATTTTCATCCGTTATCACGTCCAATCAGAAATGTTCAAAGCGTTCTACCGGAACGACGAATACGGCAGCGCCACCCACTTGTACTTCTACCGGGAAAGGAATATAAGAATCCGTTGAGCCGCCGATTGGCGATACAGGCGTAACTAATTGATCGCGCACTTTGCAGTTGGTTTTGATCACTTGAAGCACTTCGTGCACACGCTCATCTTCAATACCAATCATAAAAGTTGTATTGCCTGCGCGCAGAAAACCGCCCGTACTTGCCAGCTTCGTTGCCCGAAATCCTTCTGTCACAAGCGCATTCGACAAACGGTTGCTATCCTTATCCTGAATAATCGCAATGACTAATTTCATCCTGATTCCTCCCATTATTCGTTATCATTTAAACGTAAGCTCTAACGTTGCTTTAGTTCAAATAATGCTAGAGATTGCCCTCTATTGCGGCCAAAACATCTTTCAGCACCATATCCAGCTCCTGATTTGCATCAACTCGGACTATTCGCTCAGGGAACTTCTCCAGCAATATAAAATAACCTTCCCTGACTCGCTCGTGAAAAGCGATTTCCTCCAAATCAAGCCGATTAATCTCACGATCATCCGATTGTCCAATACGGGCAAGACCTACCTCTGGCGTCACATCCATGTAGATTGTGAGCTGCGGCATCGCCCCTTCAATCGCGAACTGATTAATCGACCATACCTCTTCCATGCCAAGTCCACGCGCATGTCCCTGATAGGCTAGGCTGCTATCCACGAAACGGTCGCAAATGACAAGCTTGCCTGCTGTAAGTGCTGGCATGACCTTCTCTACAAGATGCTGTCGTCTTGAAGCCGCATACAAGAGTGCTTCTGTCCTAGCATCCATTGCGGTATGATTCCGATCCAAAATGACTGACCGGATTTTCTCCGCAATAGGGATGCCTCCCGGCTCACGAGTGGTCAACACTGCTTTGCCCTGCTGCTGCATCGTATGCGCAAGCTGCTCGATCAGTGTAGTTTTCCCCGCCCCTTCGCCGCCTTCTATTGTAATAAAAATACCCTTATTCAACGGTTCGTAACTCCTAATCTATGAAACTGAATTTTCAGCGTAATGCTTACTTCCATTTTAACAAAGCGACTTTCCCTTGTATACGAGCTTTTGCCGCTTAATCATATTTATTCCACGATTGCAATGGATTGCATGGCTGGATCTACCGCACCTTGGAACTTCGCTCCACTGCTAGCAAGCTCTTTAATATAGCCCAGCATTTCCGCAGTAAGCAGTTCGCCCGGATATACAATAGGAATGCCCGGCGGATATGGGACGATCATCTCTGCTGCCCTGCAATTTATCGCATCTTCCAGCTTCACTCTTACCATAGTCCCTTTACTCACTCGCGAAAAAGCAATTGGTTCTACCGATTCTGGTAAGAACAGCGGGTTACTTGCTCTTGCAAGCGGTTGTTCAGCTATTACCCGTCCTTTAGATGCGATAATCATCTCCACTGCCTGACAAGCTTGAATGAGACGATCTGCATCCTCAGACTGAATGCCAATCCCCAGCAAAAGCACGACATGGCGCATATCCGCCATTTCTGCCCAGCAGCCCTGCTGTTCCAGCAGCTTCAATATTTCAAAACCGCTTAATGCCCCCGTTCGATCCCATAATACAATTCGCAATGGATCTAATTGATTGTAAGCGGGCATTGCGGCTAGCCTATCATCGCTTTGCTTCAATATCTCAATTGCCGCACAGCACTCTTCTATTCCTTTACGCAAATATGCAGCAACAGCTAATGCATCATCAAACCAGTCAGCGCCCGACGCCTCTATCATTGCACGGGAAATATCGAGCGAAGCCATAATTGGAAAAGACGGACTCGAGCTTTGAATCGTCGCTAAAGCTTCTCTAATGGCGGTTCGGTTAAGAAGCTCACCCTGCACATGAAGCATCGCTCCCATTGTAAGCGCAGTGAGTGTTTTATGAGTGGACTGCACAACGGCATCTGCTCCAGCCGTTATCGCTGAGCCAGGTAGCTTGGGATGCAAGCCATAATGGGCACCGTGTGCTTCATCCACAAGCAGCAGCATGCCGCACTGATGAATCGCTTCAGCATAAGGTTGTAGGTTCATGCTCATCCCATAATAATTCGGATTATTGAGAAATACAGCTTTCGCCTGTGGGTATAAGTCCATCATCATCTTTACCTGCGCTAGAGAAGGCTGCGTTGCAATTCCGGTAGGCTCATCTATTTGCGGCATTATAAATATGGCCCTTGCACCCGCGAGCTTCAAACCATTAATGACCGACTTATGGACGTTGCGCTGTACGAGAATATAATCGCCAGGCTCACATACAGCCAGCAGCATAGCTAGATTGCCAGAAGTGCTTCCTCCCACGAGAAAAAAGCTTTCCTCCGCGCCAAAGCAGCGAGCTGCCAAGTCTTGCGCTTCGGCAATGGCCCCCTCTGGATGATGCAAATCATCTGTAGCGGACAGTTCTGTCACATCCAGCCTCATAATCGCTGTAAAAGTCTCTTTCATTGCTTTTATAAAATCGGACTCCTGCCCTTCACCTTCCCGTTCGGGCTTATCTGGCCCAAATGCCTGGCCGTAGCGATGCCCGGGTACGTGAAAGCTAACCGGCTGCGAAGCTGTATGTTTAAGCAGCATTTCATATAGTGGAGCATGTATATGTTGCATCAAAGAGAGCCGTTCCTTTCGCTATAAACTTAAATCTATTTTAGTGGATTTGAACAAGCGTAAACGGCTGTCGCCGTCCTCTGGCAGCAAAGCTACCGTTTCGCTGGTGGAATATAAGCTAATGAAAACTTATACATTCATATATTTCATGAAAAAAAGAGCGAATTCTATAGGTAGAGTTCGCTCAAGCATTTTTTTCAACGAAGATTTGCTTCATCTGATGGATAAAGAATGGATATTTAGCATCTTTAACGTCGGTCTGCACCATTTCTATTTCGCATGATTGGCATATAAATTCAGTAACGATGCGAATTCCTTCACCCTCGGCTTTATGTTCGCCGCATATAATACAATGAAGCTGATGATTTTCAAGCATTTGAATCCCGCCTTTCATCCCAACTCTATAGCTACTATTATGGCATATATTCTAGCTTTTTAAACTTGTTTCATAGCCCATTTCAAATATTTATATATCGTATGCCGCCAGAGCCCAGATGGTGAATACAAAATTAGCCGTGTGCTATCGCGGGAAAGCTCTAATTAACCGATATATATAGGATAGGCTTGAACGTTATGGAAGGGATGTTAGAAAGATGCGTCAATCATTATCTGAGCAGCAAGCTGCAACGATTTATCAATACCAGCTCGTTAAACGTAAAATCATTAGGCCTGAGCTTGTCCAAAGCCATATCCTTATTGCCGTTATATTCGTCGCTTTTCAGCTGCTTATGTATGGTAGAGATGGACTTTTCAGCTGGTTGTTCGGCTTTGCTGTCATTCAAGTCATTCACCTGATTATATTGCTGCTGACCTTTATCCGAGTAGAAGAGGCAGCTGATCGCCGCTGGGTATGGGGTATTACGCCACCTTGGTTCGGCTTTAAGCCAGCAAACGATATTAAGCTTCAGCTTTTCCGCCGCGTACACCGCCAGTTGTTCTGGATAGGGCTTTGTGGCACTGGCATCTTATATCCTTGGATTTCGGAATCGCTTATGATCAGCATCATCTGTTGGCATTTGTGGCTCATCGTTCCTCGCCTCCTTTTGTCCGTCGCTTTTCGCAAACAAAAAAAAGAAGGCATTCTCCGCCTTGGAAAATACGAAGCCTCGTACTACCATCGTTAACTGGCTATCCTATAACGCAAATATCTATGATTATGAAAAAGAAGCTGTTCCTCAGTCATTAGTGGAGGAACAGCTTCTTTAAATGCATATTTACCCTTTAATTCAGTGGTTATAAATTAAAATTGAAACAAAAAACCTGCCGCAAACTGCGGCAGGCTTCTCGTGCTTGGCGACGTCCTACTCTCCCAGGACCCTGCGGTCCAAGTACCATCGGCGCTGGAGGGCTTAACGGTCGT